>PMHI01000399.1 GCA_003156615.1 Acidobacteriaceae bacterium
GTTCCCGGAACCGGAATGCAGCCCGGAAGCTTTTCGCCCAGAGCTTCCAGCACAAACTCTCCCAGCGCCGAAATAAACCTTGGAGAATCATTCAGGCCCGCGCTCATCTCGAACTGCGCCATGCCCAGCCGCCGCGCCTCTTCCCGCATTTCGTGATCGATCTCGCCCAGCGTCTCCACGTGATCGGAAACAAACGCCACCGGCACGATGCATACTTCCCGCGTCTTCTCGGCCGCCAGAACCTGCAGCGTCCGGTGCAGGGAAGGCTGCAGCCATTTGCTCGCTCCAACTTTGCTCTGGTAGCAGAGCCGGTGACGATTGGGCCATCCCCCGCTCTCCATCAGAAGGCGCACCGTTTCCTCGATCTGCCGCTGATAGGGATCACCCTTCGCAATCACCGACATCGGAACGCTGTGTGCGCTGAAAACAATCTCGGCTCGGGCAGGTACCGGAAATCGCGCCAGCGCCTCTTCAATCTTTTCCACCACCGCCTCTAAATACATCGGATGCTGATAGAAGGGGCCTACGTTGTGCACGGGAAGGTTGCCGCGGAACCGCCGCCGCCACTCGTTCAGACTCGATCCCGTGGTGGTTGAGGAATAGTGCGGATACAGGGGCAGCAGAACAATCTCGTCGCATAGCGCGGCCTTCAACTCCGCGATGGCTTCGCTGGTGAACGGATGCCAATAGCGCATCGCCACAAAGCAGCGCGCCTCGAGACCACGATTCGTCAGCTCCGCTTCGAGCGCCTTTGCCTGCCGCTCGGTGAAGCGCCGAATGGGCGAACCTCCGCCAATGGTCGCGTAATGATGCCGCACCTTACGGGCGCGCGTGGTCGAAATCATTTTAGCCAGAGCTTTGCGCCCGATGCGGGCAAAAGGAAAGTCAATGATATCGGGGTCGCAGAAGAGGTTATAAAGGAAAGGTTCTATCGCAGCCAGCGTGTCCGGCCCGCCTAGCTGAAACAGGACTACCCCCACACGGCGCGTTGTCTTCGCCATCCCCTCAGATTCCCCAGAACCGCCGAATTTACTCCCATCTGCGCCGAGAGTCAATGGCGGAAATGAATTAAGGAGGCTGGATCGCGAAAGGCCACCGCCCTGTTTGATCACGCCTCTTCGGCCTTCATAACATCGGCCTTCATAACATCGGCCTTCATGACATCGGCCTTCATGACACCGGCCTTAAAGACATAAGACAAGCAAGCTTCAGAGCATGAGATACAACGGTTCAGGGAGTGGCTGCCGGCGCGGCCTTCGCCCGTTCCATTTCTTCGATCACCGCGTCTGCAAACTCCGAGGTGCCCGCCAGGCCGCCAATATCCTTCGTCAGCTTTTTGGGATGGCGGTAAACCTTTTCCAAAGCATTACGAATCTGCTTGGACGCATCGAACTCGCCCAGATGCCGCAGCATCAGCAGCGCAGACCGCAGCAGCGCCGTTGGGTTTGCCACATTCTTGCCGGCGATGTCGGGGGCCGATCCGTGCACGGCCTCGAAAATCGCGCAGTGGTCGCCAAGATTTGCACTGGGCACGAATCCTAGACCGCCTACAAACGCGGCGCACAAGTCGGAAATAATATCGCCATAAAGGTTCTCCATCACCAGCATGTCGTACTGATATGGATTCATCACCAGCTGCATGCAGGTGTTGTCCACGATATGCTCGCCGTAAGTGATCTCGGGATATTCCTTGGCCACGCCGCGGCAGCAGCGCAAGAATAATCCATCCGACAGCTTCATGATATTGGCCTTGTGGACGGCGTGAATTTTCTTGCGCTGATTCTTGCGGGCGTACGCGAAAGCAAATTTCGCAATGCGGGTCGAGGCTTTCTCGGTGATGATCTTCAAGCTCTCCACCACGCCGGGCACCACCTCATGCTCCAGCCCGGAATACAGGCTCTCGGTGTTCTCGCGCACGATGATGAGATCCACATCCGGATAACGCGTGGGAATATGCGGCAAATTCCGGATCGGGCGAAAGTTCGCATACAGTTCAAATCTCTGGCGCAGCGCAACATTGATGCTGGAAAACCCACCGCCGACGGGCGTGGTCACCGGCCCCTTCAGCCCCACGTGGGTGCGCTCAATCGATTCGATTAGTTCTTTTGGAATGTATTCGCCGTACTTCTCGAAGGCATCGGACCCAACCGCAAATGACTCCCACTCAAACTTCACGCCCGTCGCTTCCAGAATGCGCACGGTCGCCCGGGTCACCTCCGGCCCGATGCCATCTCCCGGTATCAGCGTTACTTTATGACTCATGATGAACTCAACCGCCAGTGGTCCGTAATCTGTGGCCAGCCAAAATAATCAGCGCTATTCCCCTTACGCCGCCAGTCACTGGCCAAGCTTCTTCGCCTTAACATCTACTATTTCTTTAGCTTTCACCAAATCCCTCAACTCATTCATGAACTCTTTCACGTCTTTGAAGTCCAGATATACGGAGGCAAAGCGCACATAGGCCACTTTGTCATAGCGCCGCAAGCGGTTCATGATGAGCTCGCCCAGTTCGCTGGTCTTGCGCTCGCGTTCCTGCGACTCGATGACGAACGACTCCGCCTCGTTCACAATCTGTTCCAGCTTGCTGATCGGCACCGGACGCTTCTCGCATGCCCGCAGCAGCCCGTTCAGAACCTTCTGCCGATCGAATTTCTCCCGCCGGCCGTCCTTCTTGACCACCATGTAGGGGATTTCATCGATGCGCTCGTAGGTGGTGAAGCGCTTGCCGCACTTCAGGCACTCGCGGCGGCGGCGGATCGATTCCGCCTCTTTGCTCTCCCGCGAGTCAACCACTTTGTCGTTGGCAAATCCGCAAAAAGGACATTTCATGGCACTGATGTTGAGCGAGAAGAACCTGTCCAGCTAAATTGAATGTTTGGGATCAATATGGAAATTGTAGCAGGCGAGGAAGGGGGCGCCGCGCATCCCGTACCTACGTAATAGATAGAAAGGCAGACTCACGCCGGGGGCCTGCCGATCTCCGCCTCTTCCGCCCGATGACTTTCCTCCGACAACTTCCGTAATGACAATCTCTCGTGATGTGCCAATGCCAAGCCCAGCGGCACGACCGCCGCAAATGTGACCAGCCAGAGCAAGATCCCGCAACTCGCCGCCAGTTCGGGAGGCACGTCGAACACGCTTGAAAGCGCCGCGATCGTTGCCATTTGCGAGCCGCCGCCCACCGCCGGTAACTGCAGCATCGAACCCAGCATGCTCGCTCCCATCAGAATCAAGAGTTGTGACACGGGAATCTCAAGCGCCGCCACACCGTAGGAGTGCGTTACTTCCTGGTACGCCAGGGCTATGATGTACCACATTCCCACCGAAACCACGGCCAGCCAAAACATCGAGACGGGGCCGTGAATCGTATCCAGTCCCTGGCCAAACTCGCGCACCCTCTGCGCCAGCTTGTGGCCAGAACTGGCGGAGAGATGCCCAAACTTCGCTTCCACCCACTGCGCCACGGGTTCTCCACTGCGCCCGATCACGATCGCGGCCACAGTCATCACCAGTACCAGCCCGATCAGAAAAAACCCGCCCTCGCGAAACCGCACGTAATACTCCGGATGCGGAATCGCGGGCAGCGCGCTGGGCAGAAAAATCGCCAGCACCATCAATACGGTGAACGCGCCCACATCAAAGATGCGTTCCACCACCAATACCGCTAGCTGAGAGGAGAAGGAAAGATCCGTCCGTCGCGCGATCAAATACGGACGAATGAATTCTCCCGCGCGCCCCAGCAGCGCCAGCCCGGTGAACCCGATCAGCGTCGGTGAGACCAGTTCCATCGTCTTCACCTTGGGACGTACCGGCTTCAGCAATATCTTCCACCGCAACGCCCGCAGCACGTATCCGATGTAAATCAGCGCAATCCCATGCAACACATGAACTTTTTTGATGCTATGGGTCTGGGTCCAGAACGTACCCCAGTCAAAGCTCTGCCAGTGCCTGTACTGCAAATAGAAGAGAGCGGCCAGGATGCAGAACACCACCACACTGGCCACGATGCGCTTTTTGTCCATGAAGGGAAAAGCTTCGCGCCGCTACCCTCGCAACGCGAAGCGGACGGCTCTCCCAAGGTAAATGAGTGGGCCCGGGGGGTCAAACTTAGGAGCCAACCTGAATCACTTGTATCTCATTCCACATCGACCGTTATAGATTTGGAACTCGAAGGGAAGCTCACTTATCACCCGCTCGTCGCATGGGATGCGCCATTGCAGAAAGGCTCGCTCTCGAAGACGCTCCGGTCATCATAAACGGACGAACGTTCGGTGGCCACGAGGACGGGGGTTGAAAAAAGCCGGGCTAGTTTTTCGCGCTGGTCTGTGCGGGATTTGCCTTCGCCTGGGTTTGCGGGATGGACTTGTGGGGCTTGGTCGCCGCCACATGAGTTCCGGTTGTTTTGCGGTCTGAACTCTTCTGAGTCACCGGCTGGGTTGCGGCCTTCGCGGCGAGTTTCTTTTTGTTGAAGTCGCGCACGATGCGGGCAACGTAGGCCTTAGTCTCGTGGTAAGGCGGCACGCCGCCATACTGCTCGACCCGCTGCGGACCGGCGTTGTAGGCGGCCAGAGCTTTGATCAGATCGAAGTCATAGCGCTCCAGCAGTTCGCGCAGATAGCGTGCGCCGCCTTCGATATTGTCGCGAGCGTCGAAGGCATTTTGCACGCCCAACGCCGACGCCGTCCCGGGCATCAACTGCATCAGTCCCTGCGCGCCCTTCGGCGATACCGCCCGCACGTTGAAGCCACTCTCGGCGCGAATCACGCTGTTCACCAGATCCGGGTCCAGGCGGTAGGTTCCACTCGCTGTGTTTACCACCTCATTTAGATCAAGCGGAGGCCCGCCGTTCCCCTTCGAAGGTTCGAACCCGGGTGGCGAAGCGGCCTTTTCCGGCTTTGGTTCAACCGGCACGGCTTCAAAGTGATCAATCTCCTCGGTGGGTACATCGACAAAACTCGAATCGTGCCCATCGATATACAGACGCGTGATCGTCCCAATCACCTGCCGGCGCTCATAACGGATGGAGAATCCATTGCGCAGCACGGCCGAGTCGGCCGCCGGGCAGGGAAGAACCGTCAGCGCGAGCAGAGCGATCACTGCTGCCCACTCCCCGATCCGGATCGCCTTCTTCATGTCAGACATTCAACCCACTGACCACTTCTGCCACGGCGGCGGCCACGCCGCACTGATCATTGCCGAGGGTTACAGTCCAGCCGCGACCGCGCAGCTCCTCGCAGGCATTCCCCATGATAACCGGAAGGCCGGCAAACTCAAGCATTTCCACATCATTGTGGTTGTCACCGATGGCCATGACCTGTTCGCGCCCCAAGCCCCGATGGACGGCCCATCGTTTGAGGGCATGTCCCTTGGAACAGCCCGCATTCAGCACGTCGATCATGGACAGATTCCGGTCGGGGTATTCCGTGCGGAGAATGGTAATTCGGTTGCCCATCCCGGAGCCTTCGAGCGCCCGCAGAGCTTCACTCATACGCGCCATCGAGCCGCAGAACATGGATTGCACCGGATCGGCGGTTAGCGCCCGCTCGATGGGTACAACGAACTCGATGTACGCCATGTTCTTCTCGAGCCAACGCCGGATGCTGGCGTTCAAATCGTCCAGGTGCTCCAGCACGATTGCGCCCTTGGTTTCCTTATCAAAGGTAAGAACGGTATTGCCACGGAAAGCTTGCATGGCGGTGCAGAGTTCGCGGCAGGTTTCGCGGGGCATCAGGTCGCGATGGAAGGTTTCTCCCGAAAGCGAGCGCGTTATCGCGCCATTGGAACTGATCAGCCATAGATCGAAACCGAGCTGCTTGGCGATGGGCAAGGCGAAGGTGTGGCGACGTCCGGTCACCAGGACGATTTCAATTCCCGCAGCATGCGCCCGCTCGAGCGCGGTCAGATCGTCCTGGGAAATCTGGAATTGCGGATTGAGCAATGTGCCATCGATATCGGAGGCGATCAGGCGAATGGGGGTGGACTTCACCATTGGAGTTGCGGGATTTGTCGGCAGAGTGGTGGGTTGCACTTCTCAATTGTTACATAGCGATTTGCTCATAGCTTACAGCTTGGTGCTTACGGCTTAAAATCCTTACCACAAAGGCACAAAGGCCACAGGGTTTACGGAGTAGATCTTTTGAAATCGGGTGACGTGTTATATTTCGCATTCCATGGGATCGCCTTTCTTTTTCCTGCACGGATGGGGATTTGTGCTGCAGGCGGTGGCTATTGTGCACTTCATCCGCCGGCGGCCGGATACTTACTGGATCTTCATCATCCTGTTCCTGGGATGGGTGGGGGCCCTGGTTTATATTGTGGCCGAGGTCATTCCTGACGCCGGCCTACTGCGCACTGAATTTCAAGTTTTCCCGCGCCGGCGGCGCATTCACGAACTCGAGCGGGCCATTTTGGATAATCCTTCGGCCGGCAACTACGAAGAGCTTGGCCTGCTCTATCTCGATGATGGCGACTTCGCCCGTGCCCGCGCCTGCTACGACAGGGCCATCTCGTCGCGAACCGACTCGGTCGATCCCTTCTACCGCCGGGGCGTGGCAGAAATCGAGCTGGGGGACTTTTCTGCCTCTGTCCCGGATCTTGAGCGCGCCCTGGCCGCCGATCCTAACTACGACTTCCAGCGCGCAATGGGCCTGCTGGCCTATGCCTACGCGCAAACCGGACAAGCGGAAAAGGCCGAGGCTCTCTTTGAGCAAGCCACGAAGACTTCGACCAGCTCCGAGACTTACTACAATTACGCGACTTTCCTCGTGGCGCAGGGCCGTGCCGAAGAAGGGCGGCAGTGGACCCAGAAAATCCTCGACAAACGGCCCACGATGCCGGCTTATCAGCGGCGGCGCGAGCGTCACTGGTTCCGGAAGGCGTNNGTCTTCCCGGTTTAGGAAAATGGCCGTTTCCCTTCTTGCAACTCGAGTAGAAGAGACTCCGTAGGCAGTAGGCTTTCCTGGGCTCCTGTCCCTCCGTTTCCGGCTTCGGGCGCGTTTAGGTCTGCCCTGGCGAAGCGTGTCGTTCACCAATGGCGCAAGCGCTACCCGTATGCAGGAAGTGCGCATCTAGCGATACTCTGTACTGAGAGGACGCCCCTTGACTTCGAGGCTAATCCGTTGGCTGGCTTACCTGGCAGGCTGGACTCTGTTCGCGCTTTTCTTCATTAGCGAGGATACGGGCCGTCTTTTGTATCAAGGCCAAGCTGTCCAGTGGCACGGCTATCTGGTGGTCTGGCTGACGACCGCATTTGCCTGGGCTTTTCTTACCCCTTTCGTCTGGTGGCTGGCGAGCCGCTTCCCCGTCGAGCGAAAAACCTGGTGGCGTAGTGGCGGACTCCATCTTGTGTGGAGCTTCTGTTTTGCACTGATCGAGACGGTCCTGTTCGCCACGATCACGCCATGGTTTGGCTTGCCATGGTTTCCGCGGAACTTTCCCGCTACCTTCCGCGCCGTCCTGCCGATCGATTTTCATTTGAACGTGATCCTCTATTGGTCGATCGTCGGCGTTCAACACGGCGTGAGCTACTATCGCAAGTTTCTGGAACGCCAAAGCTTGGCGGCGCAACTCGAATTGCGCGCAACTCAACTCGGAAGTCAACTCACAAAGGCAACCTTGAGCGCGCTCAAGATGCAACTCCATCCCCATTTCCTTTTCAATACGCTCAACGCAATCGTCGTCCTGGTGCGGCAACATAGGATAGAAGAAGCGGATCAGATGCTGACCAACCTCAGCGAACTCCTGCGCCAAACCCTTACGGGATGGGAAACACAAGAAGTTCCGTTGCGCCGCGAGGTCGAGCTGATCAACCTCTATCTCGATATCCAGCGGGTCCGATTCCAGGACCGCTTGACCATCGAAATGAATTTCTCGCCAGCAACGCTAGACGCTGTGGTCCCGAGCCTGTTACTTCAGCCGCTGGTCGAAAATGCAGTTCAACACGGCGTCTCCAAGAGTTCCGCGCCGGTTACGATTGCGCTGAAATCCTGCTTGAGGGACTCTCGGCTGGAGATACAGGTTTCCGACGATGGCCCCGGAGTGGCGGGCGAGAGCTCCGGAAACGGTGTGGGATTGAGCAATACGCGCGCCCGTCTCGAGCAGTTATATGGCGAGCAGCAGTCTTTGCGTCTTGACGGCCGCGCGGGTGGAGGAACTATCGCCACGGTCTTGCTTCCCTATCATTGCGAGGAAGGCTCGATCGGATGAAACGGCGCGAGAATCACCGGACTGAATCCGTCGAGAGTCGCGCCGAGGGCAGCCTGCGGGCTCTGATCGTGGACGATGAGAGTCTGGCGCGCCAGGGGATCAGGATGCTCCTCAAGCAGGATGCTGAAATAGGACTCATCGAAGAAGCCAGC
>PMHI01000388.1:0-4354 GCA_003156615.1 Acidobacteriaceae bacterium
GCGAATTCAGTCCAGGCGGAGACGCCGCTAGGGCGAAACCGACTGTCCTCGAAACTTTACCAGCATACGGTGCAGCCTCTATCCCGTCAATCGCCGCTTCCCACAGAATTTCCAGATGATTTCCACATGCTGAAAATCTCGGGCTCGGGACGGGAGAGCTAAACCTCAGGGGCTAACCCCTGGCGCTCGAATGCACGCAACAGTATGGCCTTCCGGTCGGAGTAAACGCCACTTTCGGCGCACGCCGAGACGGAAGACAAGAAATTGAGAAAAGATCCCTTTGGAGGTCCTTGCTTTGAAGGTACCCTTCGGAAATACTTTCTTTCCGAATGAAGTCCCGTGGCCGGGACGATTGAGAACTTACGCTCTCTTAAGACTTAGATGCCGGACGAAGCCCGAGAGATGCAGACAATACGACCGGCTAGCCACACTACTGCTCTCGGTGAATTGTTTATAGCAGATCAATGGGCTCTTGTGCAACAAGAAGTTTGCGCAATCCGAAGTTGACCGATCTGGTTCCCTGCGCGAGCCAGGATCCCGCACTGAACCATAGAGATTTTCTTTCGTCCCTGCGGGGCTCGCTGGCCGGTTGCTTACCCACGGCTTGCACTGTGGACTGCATTCTTTCGTCGCTCTGCGACTGGGCTTCGGGAAGCTCCTACGCTTCAGAATGACCCATCGTTTTAGGGTTCTTTTGGGCACATGCGCCCGTGCCAGCTTCACCTTTTGACGCAGGGCTGGCAGGCCAGCTCCACTTTAGGGGAATTCCAGGGTTACGAATTTGGCCGGCTTCGGGCTTGTGTTGGTTAGCGTGTGGGAGTAACCGGCGGGGAGCCACTTCGAATCGCCCGATTTGAAGTGGCCGGGCATGGAGGCCTGCCCTCCTGCGCTGCTGTGGATTTCGTTTTCTCGCAAATCTAGATCGCTGACGGCTACCAGGAGATGCGGGCCGGTGTAATCGTGCTTGGGAACTACTCCGCCGGGCTGGAGTTCGAATTCAGTGACTCGGATGCCGTCTTTTACGAACAGGATTTGTTTGGTGCCACCTTGGAGGATGTCAAGGGCGCGGTCTTCATCCCAGTGAGCGGTGGAGCTGCGGAGGGTTTCGTCTTCGAGGAGTTCGATGGTTACGTTGCGAAAAGGTTGGTCGCCTAGATTGCGGGCAATGTGGGCGAAGGTCGCCGAGGAGAAACCGGCTTCGCCGTCCCGGAACTTGACGGTTACCGGAGGCTTGTCTTTGACCGCGTTGACGATCTCGGCGTCTCCCAAAGTGACGTAGATATAGTCGTGGCGGTGCCAGTGCATCAGGGTATCGGTGTGGGAAGGGACTTCGAAGTTGAAGATGCGGACGGATTTGTTCTCGAGGGCGAGGTGATGATGAGGCTCGGCGGTGATTTCGACTTCGGGGGCTGTGGCCTGCGCGGCCAGTAGGGTTGCGATCAGGCCGAAAAAGAGGGTGTGTCGCTTCACGCGGGGATTGTAGCACCGACGGAATTACGGGCGTTACCAGGGAGATCAGAAGCAAAGACAAGAGCAATGTCAAAGGGCAGCGGGCAGCCGTGCGCGCTCTACACGGACGGGTCGCGGGTGAGGCGAATCCATTCTTCCATTTGATTGAGATAGTGGGCGAGGGCGCGGCGTCCGGTAGCGGTTAGGCGGTATACGGAGCGGGGGACGCGGCCTTCGAAATATTTCAGGCAGGAGATGTGTTCGGCTTTCTCTAGTTTGCGAGCGTGAACGCTGAGGTTACCGTCGGTGGTTTTGAGAATGCGCTTGAGGTCGTTGAAGCTGAGGCTGGCATGGGTGGCGAGAGCGCTTACGATGCCGAGGCGAAGGCGCTCGTGTATCAGACGGTCGAGTTCGGGGAGTTCGAGAGCGCGAGCGGGGATGCGCTGGCGCGCCGGAGCTGCGCCTTTCGGGGGCTTGCGGCTCGGGCGGGGATCGGGCATGACGAGAACAGGGTAGCGGACCCAGTGTTTTTTCGTCAAGTACTTTGCATTGAAAAGTACACTGAGGAATGGTCCACTAAGCTGCGCAGCTTTGAGTTCTGAGCTTTGCCTGTGCCGCTCCGCTGATCCGCAACGTCGCGCGGGCCTCATTCCCGCCTGGGTTATAATTCCGGCCACCGATGAACCCTACTCCTGGCGCTAGAATTGGTCCGTATGAAATTGTCTCTCCTCTGGGCGCAGGCGGGAGGGGAGAAGTGTTTCGCGCCCGCGACACTCGCCTGAAGCGGAAAGTGGCGTCAAGGTTTCGCCGCAAGCGCTTGCCCTCGATCCCGGCCGGTTTGCGCCGTTCTGAGCAGGAGGCGCCGGCCAACGCGGCCCTGAATCATCCGCATATCCTGGCGGTATTTGATATTGGCGTGCGTGCGAGGGATTGAGGCGATGGAACTGGGCAAGCTGCTGGTGTTTTTTGGGGCGATGCTGGTGGTGGCCGGGATTGTGCTGATGCTGCTGGGGCGGATGAACTTTCCGTTGGGACGGTTGCCGGGCGACTTTCTGTATCGCGGAAAGAACACTACGGTCTATTTTCCGCTGGCTACTTCCCTGGCGGTGAGTGTGGTGCTTTCGATTGTGCTGTATTTGGTGAGCCGGTGGCGGCGATGAGTTTTCCTCCTTCGCCGGTTCAGGGTAGTCTCGCTTGAATCGCGCGCGCTCCATTCGGTATCCGTCGGCCCGTACTTGCAGGAGGTTAATTCTGGGAACACCTTTCTCATTCCGGCGTTGTCTTGTCCTTTTCCTGGCTCTGTCGTTTGTTTGCCTCCTGACGAGCTCCTTCCTTTGTTCGCAGGAGAGTTCCGGGGAACGAATTTTCTTTCATGCGAAAGTCTTCACCGGCGATCCTCAGAATCCGTATGCGGAGGCGGTTGCAGTTCGCGGCGACAAGATTTTCGCGGTGGGCAGCCTTACCGAGGTGGAGAAATCCACATCGGCAAAGGCTGAACGCATCGATCTGGAGGGCAAGAGCCTTTTCCCCGGGTTCATCGATTCGCACAGCCATTCGATCGATGGCGGACTCGGACTGATTTCTGCCGACGCCAGCGAGAAAGTGCAGACGCTCGATCAGCTAGCGCCGTTTGTCGACGACGCGAAGAGGACGGGCCGCGCGATGCGCGGAGACATTCTTGAGATTCTGGGCATGCCGCTGGAGTTCTGGTCGCACACCGACCTACTGAACGCGGAGTTCAGCGCGGGTGCTTACGAGAAACAGAGTGTTCTGCTGCGCGGAATGGATGGGCATACGTCGTGGGCGAATCGTGCGCTGTTGCAGCGTGCGGGCATTACGGCGGATTTTTTGAAGAAGCTGTCCGCCGCAGAACGGAGTTATTACGGCGTCGATAAGGACATGCAGCCGAATGGCTTTCTGGTAGACGCCGGGGAAGAGAAGATCGAGGCGCTGCTGCCTGCGTTCACCGCCGAGCAACTGCTGGCCGGGGGCCGCGCCGCTCTTGCCTATAACTATAGCCTGGGCATCACGGCGTGGCTTGATCCGCTGGCGGCTGATTATGTTTTGCAGGCCTACAAGATGCTGGCGGATCGAGGCGAGCTGACTTCGCAAGTGGTAGCGTTTCCGCAGGTGTTGGCGAAAGATCCAGCGGCGGAGCTGGCCGCGGTGCAGAAAACGCGTGAGGCTTACAAAAACGTTCCTAACCTGCATGTGACGGGGATTAAGGTGTTCGCGGATGGCGTGGTCGAATATCCCTCGCAGACGGCGCATCTCAGCAAGCCATACAAAAACACGGGGCGGTATGGCGATCTGCTGTTTGAGCCGAAGAAATTTGCCGAGCTGTGTGTCGCGGCCGACAAACAAGGTTTGATCATTCACGTGCATGCGATCGGCGACGGCGCGGTGAAAGAGGCGCTGGATGGAATCGCGGCGGCACGCAAGGCCAATGGGAACTCGGGGTTGCCGCATACAGTTACCCATGAACAGTTCGTGCGGCCTGAGGATTTTCCGCGGTTCCGGGAACTGGGCGTGGTGAGCGCGCTGCAGCTTTTTTGGGCGGAGGCGAGCGGGGACACGATTGAGATTGTGAAGCCTTATCTGGATCCCGATATCTACAAGTGGCAATATCCGGCGCGATCGATTCTCGACAACGGAGGAATTATTTCGGGAGCGAGCGACTGGCCGGTTTCGACCGCGAACGTTTTCCGGGCGATTTATCAGGCGGAGACGCGCAAGGGGCCGGAAGGGGTGCTCGATCCGTCGCAGGCGATGCCGCGGGAGGCGATGTTTTATGCCTACACGCGGAATTCGGCGCGGGCCATGAATGTGGCTTCGATTGGAACAATCGCTCCGGGAAAGCGCGCGGATTTGGTTTTGCTGGACCGCGATGTTTTGACGGTTTCTC
>PMHI01000388.1:4388-11047 GCA_003156615.1 Acidobacteriaceae bacterium
GGTTTGCTTCGGCATCGTCGAAAGACCTGTGCTGCGGGGTCGAAGGGCCACATGATCATCCAATGCGGCGGTCCTTTGATCGGACTGCCTGATGTGGCGGGGGGATCGCTCCCGCTCCAGTCTGTGCCTCCGGCCAGTAGTAACTCCTCTATGTCTTCCTCCGCCCCTTTCAGACAGTTGAGAACTCGCGCGCACTTGGAAACGGACGCGGGCAAGGCTACACTGCACTCGACCTATGTCGTTGACGGATCAGCTCGGATTCAGGTTCACGCCGCCGGAGCGGCGGGTGTGGACGGTGCGCGGATTGGTTGCGGCGGTGCGGGCGCACGTGGAGCGGGAGTATTCCGACGCTTGGGTGGAAGGCGAGATCTCGAATTTTCGGGCGCCAGATTCCGGGCATCTTTATTTCACGTTGAAGGATGGGAACGCGCAGATTCGGGTGGTAATGTTCCGGTCGGCGGCGCGGCGGCTGCGGTTTCGTCCAGCGGATGGGATGCAGGTGGTGGTGCGGGGGCGGGTGACGATTTATGAAGATCGCGGCGAGTTGCAGATTGCGGCGGAGTATATCGAGCCGAAAGGTGCGGGAGGGTTGCAGGTTGCGTTCGAGCAATTGAAGGCGAAGCTGGAGGCGGAAGGATTGTTTGCAGCGGAGCGGAAGAAAGCGATTCCGGCGTTGCCGGCCCGAATTGGGATTGTGACTTCGCCGCAAGCCGCGGCGCTGCGCGACATTTTGAACATTTTGCAGAGACGACATCGCTCGGCGAGCGCATTGATTTATCCGGCGCAGGTGCAGGGCGACGCGGCAGCGGCGGAAGTGGCGAGCGGAGTGCGGTATTTCAATGAAATCCGGAGCGACGAGAGCCGCAGTGTGGAAGTGATCATCGTGGGGCGCGGCGGAGGATCGGCGGAAGATTTGGCGGCGTTCAACGATGAAGGGCTGGCGCGGGCCGTAGCGGCGTCGGAAATTCCGGTGATTTCCGCGGTCGGGCACGAGACGGACTTCACGATTGTGGATTTTGTTGCGGACCTGCGGGCGCCCACGCCTTCGGCGGCGGCGGAGTTGGTGATCCGATCACGGCAAGGAGTGGAGAATCAGGCGGAAGCGGTCGAGGAACGGTTGGTGCGGGCGATGGAACGGCTGCTCCTGGAGGCTCGTCATACGCTGACGCAGCGGGCGCAGCACGGGGCGTTCGCGCGCATGATGGATTTGATCCGGCAGCGGCAGCAGAAGGTCGACGATCTTACTTACCGGCTGGAGCGCGGCGAACGGCACGCGCTGGAATTAATGCGGCGCCGTTGGGAAACGCTGGCGGCGGCGGTGCGGCATTACGATTTGCGGCGGGTGCTGGCCGGAATTCGCGCAGGACTTGAGGCGGGGACTGCGGCTTTGGCCGCCGCCATGCGGAATCAGCTTTTGCAGAATAAGGTGCGAGTGGAGCGAATGGGCCGGGCGCTGGAGACGCTGTCTCCTTTGGCGATTCTAGAGCGGGGGTATGCTTTGGTGTTCAACAGTTCCGGGAATTTGATCAAGGATGCAGGGCAGGTGATGGTTGGTGAAGAAATCTCGGCGCGGATGGCCAGAGGAGAGATTCGGGCTACGGTGAAAAAAAAGCGCGAAGATAAGCCCATTTAAACCGGTACTGGCTATTTATGCGGCGGATGCAGCACGGGATGCTGATTGAGGATCACATGCGTGCGTTCGCGCGTCAGGCGAATGCGGCAAACCAGTCGGTCGGGACCAATCCTGCAAGCGTTGTTCCGGAGTTGGATCCATGCGACCTGATCGTCACCAACGATCATCCACGCTGTCGCATTGGTCGCATGGTTGGTCTGGTCCAGATAATAGGCCGCGTTCAGATCAATATCGGCAGCGTCGGCATTCATCTGCTGGCAATCGTCCGCCGGAGACGCGGTTGCCGGGTTGATGGGCGCGCAATAATCCTCGTCATGTTCGAGAAGGATTTTCTTGTTGGAGTCCCCAATAAAATAACGTGTGGTCACGGGCGGTACGCNNGAAGGAAGCTGGCTCATCTTTAGCGATTCTTCCTTTACCTGCCGGGAAAAAACCGTAACCGTCGGCGTAGGTTCGCCATTGGTTGGATGGAAATAGAAGGCGGCCAACGCGATGGCCTCCTGCAGGTCAATCCATAGGAATCCCCGGCCCATCAGGTATGGTCCGTTCCTGCCGGACACTATAACGTATCGCCCATCGCGAATCTCGGCCGGCAGTGGCGATTCGCTGAGAACTCTTTCGAACGCATCGGAGGGCGACATGTCCCAGCCATAGTGGAACGTGCAATCGGGGAGCACGCTGTGCATTAGTTTGCGGTATTGCTTGTCGCGCACGACGTGGTTGGCCGGCACTCCGGCGAAATGACTCAGAAATGCGAGCTGCTCGATTGGAATTGGTTTCTGAAAGATAGCCTTATCGTATTTCACGAGCGGGGCCTGCGGCTCCTGAGATTGCGGTTCTTGGAGCCCCGGCTCCGGTGCGGGCGACAACGGCCCACTTGCTTGCGGGTTCGCCGATTCGTGTGCCCCAGCAGCGGGCAGCAGGATTGCTGCCGCCATCAAGAATAGCGCGGCAAACAGCGGGATGCGTAAAGCTCTGAGCCTACGCCAAGACGCTCGAAAGGAGGGCATATTGAATCTCGCCTCAGCACCCCGCTGGAATTGTATCGTCGTTCTGCCGATTTGCAAGAACCAGTCGCGCCGGCCCCCGCCGGAAGAACCTACCCTCGACCTGACTTGCTTATTATCTTCGGTTCTCCATGGGCTGCATTAGAATATAAGTTTTGCACCTTAGAAACTCCGCGGGATGGGGAGATCCGGTGACGCAAATGTTGGCGCCATGGTCGAGAGTGTCGTTCACGGTGCTCGACATTCTGCTGGTGGCGGTGATCATCTACGAAGTGCTGGTGATGATCCGGGGGACGCGGGCGGCGCCGATGCTGGCAGGATTGGCGGCAGTGGGGGTGGCGTTTTATTTGGCGCGGATCGGTGAACTGGTTACGTTGAATTGGCTGGTGGGCCATTTGTTGCCTTATGTGGTGTTCGCGCTGATTGTGGTGTTTCAATCGGAGATCCGGCACGTGTTGTCGGATGTGGGGCGGCGGGTAAGCTTTCTGCGCGGACCGGCGGTGGAGGGGGATTCGTATGACGACATCGTGCTGGCGGCGAATTTGTTTTCGCAGCATCAGACGGGCGCTTTGATGGTGATTGAGCGCGAGATCGGATTACGGACCTACATAGAAAGCGGTGTCGCGATGGACGCGCGGCTCTCCTACGATCTGCTGGCCACGATCTTCCGGCCAAGCGCACCGTTGCACGATGGAGCGGTAATCATCCAGAAGGACCGGCTGGCGGCGGCGGCCTGCTTTCTGCCGCTGTCGATGAATCCGGTGCTGTCGACCCAGGTGGGGACACGGCACCGAGCTGGCATCGGGATTACGGAGGAGACCGACGCGATCGCGGTGATCGTTTCGGAAGAAACGGGTGCGATCAGCCTGGCCGTGGGGGGCAAACTCAATCGTGATCTGACGGTGGAACAACTGCGCGAGCACCTCAGCAGCGAGTTGCGGCGGTATATGTCGCCGGTGGCTTTGCCGACGGTTGGGCCAGCGAGCGAGGATTTGGATGCAGGCCAGGAATCGGCGCTGCGGGCGGGCGGGCAGATGAGTGCTGAGGAGGAGTCTGCGTCGGAAACGGAGCGCCCGCTATGATGAGTTTTCTGCGGCGCTGGGTGCTGCATAACTTCTGGCTGAAGATTTTGTCGTTGGTGCTGGCGACAGGGCTGTGGTGGTGGATTTCGCCGGATCAGGAGCCGGCGGAAGTGGCAGTGCGGGTGCCGATTGAGTTTCAGCACGTGCCGTCTCAACTGGAGATCAGTTCCGTAACGATACCCGACGCGCAGATCCGGGTGCGGGGGCCGGAGCGGTTGATCCGGGAATTGCGTTCGGGAGACGTCCACGCAGAACTTGAACTGGGAGATGCCAAGCCCGGCGAACGCACGTTTGATCTGACCGCGCAACAGATTCGCCTCCAGCGGAATTTGATCGTGGTGCAAGTGGTGCCGGGGCAGGTGCATCTCAGCTTTGATACGCGGTTGACGCGCGAGGTGAAGATTCGTCCGCGAGTGATCGGGGACCTTGCAGCGGGGGAACAGATCGGCAAAGTGCTGGTGGAGCCGGAGAGCATCACGATCACGGGACCGAGGCATCACGTAGAACTGGTGGATGCGGCTACGACCGATCCCGTGGATGCTTCGGGATCCAGCACCCAGGCGACGTTTGTTACCAATGTGTACGTTCCTGATGCGCTGGTGCAGGTGGTGGAGCCAGTGCCGGTACGAGTGACGGTGATGATGGAAAAGAGTACGCCTACGGCGAGCGGGCATTGAGCATCGAACGGAATTCATGGATCCGCTAGTTTGCGCTTGTCATTTATCATCCTCGGTTAGATATTCTCGGTGAGACATTTCAGGTTGGGTTAGACATTTCAGGTTCGACATCCGGCTTTTTTAGGTACCCGCACAATCTATGAGCACTCAGAGCAGACAGTTGTTTGGCACGGACGGGATACGCGGCATAGCCGGGGAGTTCCCGCTGACCACAAAGAGCACATATCTGATCGGGCGCGCGCTGGGACATGACCTGATCCGCGAGACCCGCAGCGCGCAGGCGGTGCTGGGGCAGGACACGCGCGAATCGAGTGGCTGGATTGCGGACCGCGTGGCGGCCGGGCTGGCGTCTGTGGGCGTGGACGTGCACAGCGCGGGCGTGATCACAACTCCGGGAGTCGCTTATCTGGCGCGGGCGCGCGGGTTTGCGGCAGGAGTGGTGATCTCGGCGTCGCATAATCCGTGGACGGATAACGGGATCAAAGTTTTTTCCGGGGATGGATTCAAGCTGACGGATAAGCGGGAGCTGGCGATCGAGAAAGAAATTTTCGCGCTGCTCGGAAAACCGGGTGCGATGGACGAGATTGCGCTGAAAGTTGCCGGGCCGTCTTTGCCGGGGGAAGCGGCGCTGCGCAAGGCCTACATCGAGTCCTTGGCGGGGAGTGTTGCCTCGGACTTGAGCGGGTTGCGGGTGCTGGTGGACTGCGCGAATGGAGCGGCTACGGCCGAGGCTCCGGAATTGTTTCGGAAGATGCGAATCCAGGCTATGTTCACTCATGTGACGCCGTCTGGGAGAAATATCAATGAAGGGTGCGGGGCTCTGCATCCTGAGACTTTGGGTAAGGCTGTGGCGGCCTCTGGCGGGAAGTTCGATCTGGGCGTTACATTCGATGGCGATGCCGACCGCGCTTTGTTTTGCGATGGCGAGGGCCGCGGGGTGAACGGGGATGGAGTGCTGCTGCTGACCGCGCGCGATCTGCAGGCCCGNNGAGATCGCTCTGAAGAAGGCGGGCATTCGTTTGTTGCGGGCGAATGTTGGGGATAAATATGTTCTTGAAGAAATGCTGAAGACGGGCGCGACTCTGGGCGGGGAGCAGTCTGGACACGTTATTTTTCGCGACAACGACGGGACGACCGGCGACGGTTTGCTGACAGCGTTGCGGGTGATGGACGTGATCGAGCGCAGTGGGCGGTCGCTAGCGGAGTTGGTGAGCGATCTGAAAGTGTTTCCGCAGAAGATTCAGAATGTGCGGGTGCGGGAGAAGATTCCGTTTGCGCAGGTGCCGGAGGTGCAGCGGGCGATTGAAGCTGCCGAGCGCGAACTGGATGGCAATGGGCGCGTCGTGGTGCGCTATTCGGGGACCGAGGCGTTGGCGCGGGTAATGGTGGAGGCGGAGTCGGAGGAGCGGATGCTGGCGCTGGCGGCGGGGATTGCCGGGGAGATTCAGAAGGCGCTGGGGGTGTAGCGCTCGACGCGCCTCGCTGCGCTGGGCAGGACAAGCGAGGCTGCCATTCTCACACGAGTGTTGGCGGCGGCGTTGGCGGATAGGAGTGTTCGCCCCGCACACCTATTGCGCCGCCTTCAGATAGTCGTTGTAAGAGTGTCGCGCCCACCCTCCGTAGCGCTGGTTCTCGCGGTTCGCTTCGTCCAACGTGTTGAGCATCCTCGGAAGTAGTTCGCCATAATCTGGAGTGCGCAGCCCGATGACCAGCTTTGCCAGATTCGGATCGGGCAAATCGGCATAGGCCATGTCGAGGAATTTATGGCTAGCGGCCTGAAGTTTTTCTTTCTTCTGTTCGACGCTTTCTCCGTCGCTCGGACTGCTCAGTTCGTAGAGCATCAGAGTGAGCCGCGGCAGCGATGATAGCAGCAACCTTCGCTCGGCAAGGCTGCCCTTGAGAAGTTTGTTCTGAATATCCGCGTTGACGGTGAGATGGGCCGGTTCGGCCACAGCGCGCACGGCGCGGTACGCATCCACGAGACCTGGCAGGAATCTAAGATTGCCCGCTCCTTTGTTCTCCGGGCGTTGTTGCGGTTCGACATCGAGGTGAATCCCGTCGAATCGGTCCGCCGAATGGTTCCGATTAAACAGCACGATCGCCCGGGCGCGCTCCACAAGCTTTTCCCGGTGCTTGCCCGGTTCATCCGCGTTTTCGCTCGAAAGTAAGGCTTCGACCCGAATGTTCGATCGATGAAGAAGAGCAATGAGGTGAGCCAGGCGGCCTTCCTCCGACCCGTCGCCATTCGCGGAGACCGATA
>PMHI01000388.1:11087-24875 GCA_003156615.1 Acidobacteriaceae bacterium
TCCTGCAACTGCGGAGAGAGAGAACACACCCAAGAAAAACCCGCAGAACATCCAAGAACACGCGCGAGTCATAGCATGCACCTAATCCAGATCTCTCCAGTTCGGGCCTACTTCCATCTCTACTAACAGGGGGACCGCTAGTGCGTGAGCTTTTTCCATGTGCTCGCGGACTAGGGACTGCATCGTTTCCACTTCTCTCTCTGGGACTTCGAAGACTAATTCGTCGTGGACTTGCAGGGTCATTCTGGACTTCAATTGACGTTCCCGCAACGCCGCGTCGATGCGGATCATCGCTACCTTGATCAAGTCCGCGGCGGTGCCTTGTAGCGGAGTGTTTACTGCGGTGCGCTCGGCGAAGCCGCGCTGGTTGGCGTTCTTGCTGTTGATGTCGGGGATGGGGCGGACGCGTCCGAACAGCGTTCTTACTCTTAGGTCGCGGCGGGCTTGTTCGAGCGTTTTGTCGATGAAGGCGCGGACGCCTTTGTATTGCTCGAAATAATTCGCGATGAATTGCTTGGCTTCGGCGGGCTCGATGCCTAGATTTTGCGACAGGCCGAAGGGGGAGAGGCCGTAGACGATGCCGAAATTCACTACTTTGGCCTGGCGGCGATGCTCGGGGGAGACCATCAGCGGCGGGACTCCGAAGACTTGCGAGGCGGTTAGGGTGTGGACGTCGTCGCCTCGGCGGTAGGCCTCGACCAGGAGCGGATCGCGGGAGAAGTGGGCGAGCAGGCGAAGTTCGATCTGCGAATAATCGGCGGTCAGAAGAACGTGGCCGGGCTCGGCGATGAAGGCAGCGCGAATGCCGCGTCCGAGTTCGGTGCGGATGGGAATGTTTTGGAGATTCGGATTCGCGGAAGACAGACGTCCCGTCGCGGTTCCGGTTTGGCCGAACGTGGTGTGGAGGCGGCCGGTGGACGGGTTGATGAGCGCGGGCAGAGTGTCGACGTAGGTGGACTTCAGCTTGGTGAGCTGACGGTAATCGAGAACCATGCGGGCGATGGGATGTTCTTCCGCGAGGCCTTCAAGCACATCGACGGCGGTGGAGATGGCGCGTCCCTTGCCGTATTTGAAGGGCTTAGGNNATGTCTCTGGCCTTGGTTTTTATCTCGCGGTCGAGTTCCGTTGACATTTTTGCGAGCGCGACCGTATCGATTTTTACGCCGGCTTGCTCCATGCGGGCTAGGACCGGAACCAAAGGCAAATCCATTTCTTGGTAGAGCTTTGTCAATCCTGCCTGCCTGACCTCTTCCCGTAATGCAGTCGTCAGCCTGCCCGTGATATCGGCAGCTTCAGCCAGATCGCCACTGAGCTTGAGATTGAAGCGGCGCAAAGCAACGTCTGCAACGCGATGGGAAGAATAGGTGGGATCGAGCAGGTAGGAGTAGAGCATGGGATCGTGCTCCACGCCGTGCAGATGGATGCCCAGGGAATCGAGCGCGTGAATCGCGGCCTTGTAATCGTGAATGGACTTGGGCGTTGCGGCGGAGGTCAGGACGGAACGTAGTTGAGCGGCTGCGCCACTGGAGTCCAGCTTCACAGTGACAGCCAAACCTGCGGCTCCAGAGATGGCGACGCGGCGGGCGGCGGCCTCAGGTTCGGAGGATCGGGCATCGGTCAGCGGGAGAGTTGGAGACTGGGATTCTTCCTCAACGATCTCTCCGTCGCTTTCGAGGACTGATTCTAATTGTTCTACCGCGATGGCGAGCACCCCTTCCGTCGAGAGAAGGTTGAGCACGCTCTCCATATCCGCGGCGGACTGAGCTTCGTTGTAATGAGATTCGGTCACCTGAACCTCGGGCAATAATTCCTTTAACAGCGAGGTGAATTCCAGTTCGGTGAAAAGCTGGCGGAGGAGATCTAGATCGGGATCGCCAGCGCGCATGGCTTCGACATCGAATTCGACGGGAACGTTGGTGTCGATGGTAGCCATACTTTTGCTGAAGAGGATGGTGTCGCGATTGTTCTGGAGGGATTCGCGGTAGGTTTTCTTTTCTACTTCGTTGGCGCGGTCGAGCGCTTGTTCGACAGTGCCGAAGCGTTGGATGATTTCGACCGAGCCTTTATCGCCGATGCCGGGTGCTCCGGGGATGTTGTCGATGGAGTCGCCGCGAAGGGCCATCACGTCGACCACGCGCTCGGGAGGAACGCCGAGAATTTCCTCGACCTTGGCGGCATCGCAGATCAGATTGTCTTTTGGGGGATTTAAAATCTGAACATCGTCGTTGACGAGCTGCATCATGTCTTTGTCGCTGGAGACGACGTACACGGGATGCGCCGCCGCTGCGGCTTTGCGGGCGAGAGTGCCGATGACATCGTCGGCCTCGAAGCCGGCGAGTTCGAGGATGGGGATGCGGTAGGCTTCGAGGGCGCGGCGAATGTAGGGAATCTGCTGGGCAAGGTCCTCGGGCATGGCAGCGCGATTGGCTTTGTATCCCTGGTATTCGACTTCGGTGAAGGTTTGGGTTTTGATGTCGAACTTGCGGACCGTCGTAATGGCTTCGGCCTGGGTATCGCGGAACGTTTTGGCGGCTACGTCGAAGACGGCAGCGAGATAGGCGGGGGAGAAATCTTCGCGCAGTTTGCGCAACATGTTGACGAAGACGTAGATCGCGGCGGTGGGAAGTCCGGACTTGGTGGACATGGAGCGTTGCCGCGCCATGGCGTGATACGCGCGGAAGATGAACGACATGGTGTCGATCAGGAAGATTCGGTTTGGGTCGGAGGAGGGCCTGCCGGTTTTGGGTACGGAAGATGTCGCGGTCGGGAGCGGTAGCGAAGATGGTTTGGGAGGCGACAAGGCCTTAGTTTAGCAGCATAGACACTCGCTAGAAATCAACCGTGAAGTCGGGTTCTGGGTCAGCTTGAAAAACGCATCCCCGCAGCGGGCAAAGCCGCGATTGGTTTGAGGCATTTACGGCGCGCCTGAAGCCGCGCCCTTTCAAAACAGCAAACGGACCCATTACCCGACGCCGCGCTACAGGTTGTTGGACCGCCGCACTTATGGGTCTTGTCGTATGACGTACAACAACCCAGAAATAACGCGGCCGACCTATCGGCCATAGCCAGAAAGACTGCCCAATTAGGACAGTACCCGCAGATACATTGGGATCATCCCTCCCGCAGCGGACGACAATCCCCGCCCAAGCAGAGCTTGAGCGGGGCGCTTTTATAAGTAGTTTTGGTTACGTCCGTCGGGCCGTCGCCCTACTTCGCAATTGCGGGCACAATTAGTAAACCAAAGGTTCTCTATTCTGGCTCTCGCATAGTTCCAGTGCCTTTCCGAACGGCGCACAGTTTAACTTTCCGCCCTCACCATCGTCCTCCAGGCAACTCGCGAGCTCATTGCGCTGAGTCTGGCAGGGATCGGGTCCGTAGAATGCAATCACCCAAGCGGAACTGTTTTGGCTGGCATCATAGACCTCGCCGATGGGCGTTTGGGTTGTCGTCCCCAATTGCTGCCAGTACCGAAATGGTTCGGCCGCATAAGAGGGGAACGCGATTGAGGAATTGGCAGTTATGTTTTCGCTGGTGTTGGTGAGAACCGTAGTCATCGGCGACGTCCATTTGACAGGTGAGTTCGGAGCCACCGACGCGATGGGCGTCCCGTTTGCCAGGACTTCCTGGTGGTCGATGGAAAATGCAAAGGTAGTGACGTAGCAGCCACTCGGGGGACAATTGCAAACTCCGCTGCACCCAGTCGCCAGGTACCAGGCGCTGGCAATCGTGTTGGTGGATCCCGGGCAAATGGTCACAGTCGGGCTCCAACTTAGAACGCCCTGGTTGTCCCAGAACAGGAACTCGTAGCCGGCGAACGTGTTTGCGGTGGCAGTCTCACATCCGGTCGAGATGATATTACTGTCAAGCACGGCGGCGGCTGGGAACGTCTGGTACTTGACGGTAACTTGACCAGCGTGCGCGACGCCCACGCCGGCAACAACCGCTAGAACACACATTACGAGAGGAGTAAAGAAACGCTTCATTTTTGTCTGTATTGATACGCGGAGGGTGGAGGTGAAGCTGTTGAGCAAACCACTCTGGTTCATCCGAGCAGCGCTAGTTAGAGAGTTGTGGTTGGACATCGCGTTTGCAATGGCGGTTTTCATATTAGTTCTCCTGGTTGATTTTTAAGTGCCAGTTTCTTGGGAAGACTGGTACTGAATCTCGTTCGGTTTTTGTAAAAGCCTTCAATTGAGTTAGCGGGAAGTGAGAGTGCGAGGGATCATGCTGGGAGTGAAACTATCGGGCGGCATCTGCTGAGGTGCGATAACCCGTAGAAAAACAAAAGGGGAGCGTTGTGCTCCCCTTTGTCTGCTTCATCCCCCGCAGAGACTGCTCAGGCAGGTTCGCCAGGCAGGCTGTCGGCTCTCAGTGGAAGTCGATCCATTGGTAATAAATGTCGGTGGAAGTGTTTGCGTAGATATCTGAAATGGCTTCAGACAGCCAATCGTTGTCATCCCCATTTTTGTACTCGTTGTACATCCAGAGTTGTGCATTTTGGATTGCGCTGTAGTTTTTCCACGATCCGCCGGTGGTTAAGGCAACGGCTCCCAGCATTTGGGCATTGTCGTAGTCGGAGAGCTCGGCAAATTGGGTGCAATTTTCCCCATCCGATGCAAGACACGGTCGCTCCATGATCCACTCTGCTTCGCTGCCGTTGTAGTAGGTGCCATCAAGCGGCGTACGGATTGCACCGGTACTCTGATTCTGCGTCACGTCGACGAGGCGGAAGGCCGCGTATCCACCGTTCGCGTTAGGGGCGCCTGAGCCGGTGCTGATCCAGACTTCAACGCTCATCCGATCTCCGGGGTTGGGGGAGAGGCTGACGTCCTGCTCAGTCAGCTGATTCGGTAGGAGCTCGGTCCAGGCAGAATAGTTCGCAAAATATCCGAAAGGCTCAAATTCGATGGCATCCTGCTCGGTCCCGGCCTGCTCCAGATCACTCAGGCTATAGCCATCGAGCCCGATCCAGAATGCCGAATAGGTGCTGTGGTTCGCTTCCGCATAAACGACTTCAGGCACGTTCCAGGAGCCCGATACCGCACTGTAGCTGCGCTGGCTGTGGTCGGCTAGGAAACCGCTCCAGTTGTAGTTATCGCTGATGCCCCCCTGGATGCCTTGTTGCGTACGATGACCAATGTCGGAGCGGCTCACCGAGTGTGACGGAACCACGGTCATGGGCCGGGAGACGCCATCAAGCCATCTCGCGTATTGGCCGGGCGAAGTCGCGGCGTCGGGTCGCATCGCATATCCGCGGTTTATCAACTCGTCATCGGAAAGCTGCCGCGCCTCGGCGGCGGTCAGCCCGGGAAGGATCTTTGAACCCTTGGGGGTCGGCATAACCGACTCCGGCGCCGGCATATCTTCCGTTGGAGAAAAGCTGGCGCGCAGGTGAAGCGGATACCGTACTACCGTGCCGTTTTCCGTGCAATCGAGCTGCAAATGGATCTCGTCGGATGCTTGCTTGGGGTTGGCGTGAATCTTGAGGTAGCCGTCGCCGTTGGCGTAGAACCTTAAAGTTTGGGCCCTGTCGCTAACACCCTCGGCATGCAAATCGCAAGCGGCGTCGGGCGTGCTCTTCAGCACGATCGCAGTGTGAACATTGGGCGCAATGGTGAAGCCCTTTTCATCGGCGACTCTGGTGATGGAAGTGGTTTGTGCCGCGCATGGAATTGCAAGGCCGCACAACAGGAGTGCGGTCAAGGCTAGCGGGCCACCCGCATTCTTCGGCGAGGCGGCGGTGGACGAGTGACGGTTGAACAGCGTATTGGCAGATGTGCTTTTCATGACTTCTCCTTATAGGTAAGCTCCGTTCCGGAGCCTTGTTTGGTGGGCTCCGGTATCAGCCACCGTTAAAGCCCTTCACTTGATGTAGCGGGAAGTAAGAGCGGGAGGGATCATGCGCCGCAAGATCAGCGGGCGGAGCCCCAGAACACGGAGAAAACGAAAGGAGAGCTTTGCGCTCCCCTTTCGTTTGTGCTCAGAGTTTGTCTTGGCAGGATCGCCCGCCAGGTCGCAAGTGAAAGTTAAACCGAAGTGGGATGTTACTCATGACGAAATCAGCTCGAAAAAAGAAACGGCAGCGAGTGGGCCCCCCAGCCCTCCCGCTGCCACTGTGATCTCCACCGGCGCTAAGCTCGGACATTTCGGGCCCTGCACGGATGGCGCACAGAATGTGTTAGTACTTCGCGACACTGAGAGTGTTCTGGCTGATATTGATGGCGTCGCCTGAAACGCTACCGTCGCCGCCGCCGCACAACTCAAACGTGTTGCTCGTTCCTGCCTTCAGAACGCCGTCGCCCGGTTCCACAATCCACTGAAATGTGACGGTCAAGAAATGGCCGACAGGTTTTGTGGCGATGTCGTCCAGATTGGCGGCACCGTAGAAATCAGTTTTGCACCCCGTACCGTTCACGTTGAGGCCGGCATAATATATGTCGGCCGTGTTTACGAAGTATCTGGCGCTCCAGATCACAACGACCGGCTCCAGGGAGTCGGGTTCGTCGGTACTGACCGTCTCATCCCAATCCGAACAATCAGTTCCACCTGGACACGTGTTCTTGAAAGTCTGTGCGGTGCCGTTGCGAAGCACCTCTTGTGCAAAAGCCGATCCCGATCCCACCACGATGAGGCAGGCTAGAATGGCCGCGAATACAAGGCTCTTGGTTTGCGATGCTGCTTTCATTGGACTCTCCTTTCCACTCGTTTTCATTTTGACCGTCCTTGGTTAGTTTTTTGAGGAAGGCTTTTGGGGAATCTCGTTCGGTTGCCATAAAAGCCCTTCACTTGATCTAGCGGGAAGTGAGAAGGCGAGGGATTACGCTTCAGGGGAAAAATTTAGACCCGGCATTAAGGCTGGCATGTCTACGCCTGATGTGGTAGTTTGCTTTGCATTGGGCACGGGGTTGGAGCCATGCCGGGTTCGTCTGAAATACCCTCAAAAGTTGAAGTTACGCAGCTACTCAAGGCGTGGGGCCAGGGAGACGACCGCGCTCTAGAGCGGCTGACTCCTGTTGTCGAAGACGAGTTGCACCGCATGGCCCATCGGTGCATGGCCAGGGAGAATCCCGGCCACACCCTGCAAACCACTGCCTTGGTAAACGAGGTTTACCTTCGCCTGATCGACATCCACGCAGTGACTTGGCAGGACCGAGCGCATTTTTTTGCCATGTCCGCCCGCCTGATGCGACGGGTGCTGACAGATTTTGCGCGTTCCCGCAATTATCAGAAGCGAGGGGGCGGTGCGGTGCAGGTTTCTCTTGACGAAGGTCTCTTGTTGGTCCCGGAGAAGAACGCGGACATCCTCGCGCTCGACGAGGCCTTGACCCGGTTTGCAGCCCTCTACCCCCGGCAGAGTCAGGTGGTGGAGTTGCGTTTTTTTGGCGGCCTCGAAGTCGAGGAAGCCGCCGAGGCACTGAAGACTTCTCCGGTCACCGTAAAACGCGACTGGCGATTTGCCAAAGCCTGGCTGCTGCGGGCGTTGAGCGGAGAGAAGGGCGATGGATGCTGAACGGGCGCGCCGCCTGGAGGAACTCTACCACTCCGCGCTCGAACACGAGGAGGGTGGGCGTGCCGCATTTCTGCGGGGCGCGTGCGGCTCCGACCCCTTGCTGAAGACTTAGGGAAACGCTTTCCATTGAACACGCAGGTGCAATCGCTTTGGCTGCCCGCAATTCAAGGGCAACTGGCACTGGACGGAAAGAGCCCAGCTGCCGCGCTTAACAGTCTGCAAGGCTCGTCGGCCATCGAGTTTGGGAAATTCAGTTCGTTAACAATATTTCCTGCCTCTATCCGACGTATCTACGCGGTGAGGCATACCTGGCAGCTGAACAAGGCAAGGCTGCCGCCGCTGAGTTTCAGAAGATTCTCGACCACACCGGCANNGCATCGTCTGGAACTGCTGGACAGGAGCGTTGGCGCACCTCGGCGTGGCGCGTGCCAATGCTCTGGATTCACGAACCCCGCAGGGAGCGGATGCCGACGCCGCTCGTGTCAGAGCGTTGCCGGCATACAAAGATTTCCTCACTCTCTGGAGAGATGCCGATGCCGACATCCCCATCCTGAAAAAAGCGAATGCGGAATACGCGAAATTGCAGTGATCGCCAGCAGCCAAGATTGGGGCCGCACCGAGATCGTGTCGGGGCACAACCCTACCCACGAACCAGCGCTTNNGCATAGACACTCGCTAGAAATCAACCGTGAATTGGGCCTGCACGAGTTTCTTCGCCGCGCCGCCGGGGCTGTTGCGGAAGACGAGGTAGTACTTCCGGGGCTGATCCTGGGACGGGGGCAGACTGACGTTTATATCCTGGTCATGCGACGCATCGGCGGAAAAGAGTGCTTCGCCTGCGTGGCCGCCGACAAAATCAGCGTACTGGTCTTCGTTCAAGATGAGGAAGTCGATGTTCGCGTTATCGTCGTCGGACTGGACGCTGAGATCTTTCACGAACGATCGGTAGTTGCCGCGCAGGTGGGGAATGGCGGCGTGGGCGGGGATTTCAAACGGAAACTTCACCGTGCTGCTGACGGTGAACGTCTTATGCAGAATCTGCTGGCTTGTGTCGACCGGCGAGCGGGCGACGCGATCCATGGCCAGCAGCTTTTCTCCTTCTTCGGGCGCTTTTTTCTTCTGGCATGCACCGGTGGCGACAACAAGCGCGGCCACGAGCAAGACTGGCAGGAGCCGGATCTGCGCCTTTTGATTCATGACTAGACTGGTTTCCCGTACTCGGTCGTGTAGTGCAACTGGATTTCGCCGCATGTGCCCTGCTCGGCAGAATAGACGACGCAAGTGTTGAAGGGACGGGAATAGACATGCAGGCTGACGGCGCGCTGGCTGAATTCGCGGGGATTGAGGACACGGTGGACGGGCGCAAGCGGGTCGACGGCGCAAGGATGCGACACATTCATCTCGACGGTGTCGGTGGTCTCGATCGTGCACTTGCCGATAGCGATATCTTGATGTACCACGTGAAAGTTCTCTACCAGCAAACGGCCGATAGGAACAGCCATCCAGCAGTTCTGGTCGCGGTGGTTGTGGACGGAACTGGCCTGGCCGACTTCCCAGCAGATGGCGACTAATTCGTAGAGAGGAGTCTTGTCGATCAGGTTGCGGGTGTAGTGCTGGCGGTCCCAGGTGAGATAGGGTGACAGAGAGTCGGGGTGGACCGGAGTGTCCTCGAGGAATCTGCGGAGTTGCTCGATCTGATCGAAGGCGGCCTCGGGGAACTTGCGGAGTCGGGCGACGAAATCTTGAATCGGGATCTGGTTGACCGCGCTGGCCATGGGTGCTTGCGGAAAGTATAACGCAGCGGTTCGGTCATTCGACNNTCGAGGACATTCTCGCGTCCGCCGAAGGCGCAGACCAGCATGAGTAAACTGGATTGGGGCAAGTGGAAATTGGTTAGCATGGCATGGACCGCTTTGAATTCGAAACCTGGGTAGATGTAGAGATCGGCGGCGGCCGGGCCTGCGACGATGGTTCCCGCGCCAAACTGCACTGCGTGTTCGAGGGTTCGAACCGTCGTGGTGCCGACGGCGATCACGCGACGCGACGCACGGAGAGCCTGGTTGATGGTGGAGGCAGCTTCGGGGGAGATGAAGTAAGGCTCGGAATGGATGTGGTGATCCTCGACGCGCTCGACGCGGATGGGCTGAAAAGTTCCCAGGCCGACGTGCAAGGTTATATCGACAGTCTCGACCTCGCGCTGGCGGATGCGGTCGAGGACTTCCCGTGTGAAATGAAGGCCAGCAGTGGGGGCTGCCACCGATCCACGCTGCTGCGCATAGACAGTTTGATACCGCTCACGATCATGGGGAGAATCCGGGCGCGCGATATAAGGCGGGAGTGGAACGTGGCCGATGCGGTCAAGGGCAGCGAAGAAATCGACGATGGGCTGAAAACGGATGCGGCGCAGGCCGAATTCCGCGCGGGTGAGGACCTGGGCTTGCAATTCATTCCGCTCGCCGAAAAACAGGCGTTCGCCGACGCCGATTTTGCGGCCGGGCCGAACCAAGCATTCCCAATCGTTGGGCTGGGTGGAGAGTTGGCGGGTCAGGAGAACCTCGATGCGGCCGCGGAGGAAATCGCGTGCCGCCGGATTGTGAGGGCTGACCGGGTGAGCGCGGTCGCCTTCGCGGCGGCCATAGAGCCGTGCTGGAAAGACGCGGGTGTTGTTGAAAACGAGCAGGTCGCCGGGCTGCAACAGTTCCGGGAAGTGGCGGAACAGGCGGTCGGAATAGCGGCCGCCGGTTCGCTCGAGGTGGAGCATGCGGGAACCATCGCGAGCGGCAAGCGGTTCCTGGGCAATGAGGTCGTCTGGAAGATGGAAGTTAAAGTCGGAAACCAACACGGTGTTTGATTATAGGAGGGAATGCTGGGAGAGCATCCGGCGTAAACCCAAGTAATGATTAGGTCGTCTCAGGTAAATTTTGTTTGTCTTTTTTGGTAAATTTGTTTGTCTGTTCGAGCCAGGTGCGCGATACTATGCGGGGGTTGTCGCTTGAGCCGCTTTGCCACTCCCCCGAGAGAGTATTTCCATGTCCGATGAACGGAAACAAAGAGCAGAAATTGTTCGTTACGGGCGCATGCTGCACCAGCGCGGGTTCGTGGCGGCGATGGACGGGAATCTATCGGTCCGGCTCGATAGCGAGCGGATCCTGGTGACGCCCACGTGCGTGAGCAAAGGAGCGATGCGAGCCGGGGACATGGTGATCGTGGACCTGGAGGGCACGCGGGTCACGGGACGGCGGAACGTGACCAGCGAGATCGGGATGCATCTGCTGGTTTACCGTACCCGGCCCGACATTCAAGCGATCGTGCATGCGCACCCGCCGACCGCAACGGGATTCGCCGCGGCCGGCCTGGCGCTGACCGAGCCTCTGGTTTGTGAGGTGGTGATGGGGCTGGGAGGCATTCCGCTGGCGCGCTATGGCACGCCGGGAACGTCGGAGCTGGCGCAGACGCTGGAGCCTTATGTTCCCCACTATGATGCCATTCTGATGTCGAATCACGGCGTGGTCACCTACGGGGATACCATCGAGCACGCCTACATGAAAATGGAAACCGTGGAACACTTTGCGCAGATTGCGCTGGTCACGCACTTGCTGGGCCGGCAACAGCCGCTGACCGGAGTTGACATCGAGAAACTGTTGTTGGCGCGATCGAAATATTTCGGGGGAAAGATGGCGGCGTCGATGCCGATTGAGATGGTGAGGCCTCCAGAGAAGGTGAGTTAAACCATCCGCGGTTTTTGCAGCGAACCGGGGCACGAGTAAAACTCGTGCCCCCTTGTTTTTGTGACCCATACCTTAGCTATTCGCCTCCGATCCGAAAGCGAAACCCGGCGCGGAAGTTGAGGGGCAGGGCGGGATAGCCGACGACTTCGTTGTAGCGGCGGTCGAGAGCGTTCTCTACATTTGCGTATGCGGTGACGCGGGAGTTGATGGCATACCATCCGCCGAGGTCGACGCGGACGTAGCCGGCAGCGTGGTTGATGTTGAGGCCATCGAAGTCGGAATCGGGACGTCGGCCCACGAAACTTCCTGCCAGATTTCCGCCCCAGCGCGTGCCGAGATAGCTGAGGAGCGTGGTTGCCGAATGCTTGGGGCGGCGGAGCAAGGGATTTCCGTTGGCATACACGGGATCGCAAAAATTCGCCGGAGTGCAGAGGGGGGCTTCGAGAATCTGGGTCGAGGTATAGGTGTAGGCCGTGTTCAGCAACCATCTCGTGCGGATCCTTCCTTGTAGCTGAACTTCGGCACCGTGAGCGAGAGATTGCTGCACATTGAAAAACTGGTATAGCGAATCCGGCGGGAAACCTTGATAGGGCTCTTGATTGGGTGCAGCCTCAATCTGATCGTGGAAGAGATTATTGAAGTAGGTTGCATCCAGAGCCCAGCGGCCCGCCAGAAATTTCTGCTGGAAGCCAGCTTCGAAGGCTCGAGTGCGCTCCGGCAATAGGCCTGGGTTCGGGATGTAGTTTGGAAGACTGGCAAAGGTCTGATAGAGAGCTGGCTCCATAAACCCCGTGGCATAGGAAAAACGCAGGCGGGTTCCGGAAAACAACTCTCCGCCACGCAGCGCCAGTAGAGTTAGAGCAACCCTGGGCACGCCCGTGTTGCCGTATAGGCTGTTGTGAACGAAACGGCCGCCCGCGATCACCGAGAGCCTGCCCAGCGTAAGCTGCTGTTGCAGATATGCGTCCTGACTCAAACGCTGCCCGGAAGTGGAAGGAGGGTAGAGCAGATCTCCCACGACGCCATTTTCGTTTTCCATACGATATCCGAAGGTGCTGTGCGCCCAGGTTCGCTCGGAGTAATCGCCCTGGTATTCAAATCCCACGCGATTGATGTGATCGTATTCGTCAGCGGGAAAGTCGTCGTAAGTGTAAGGATTAGTATTTAGGTTCACATCGGTATAGCGGTAGAGATAGTCGAAGCCGGTTAAGCGGTGTTGCCATCCCGAAGGCGCCGCCAGGGTAAGTTCCACGCTGCCCAGCAGGCTGTTCAGGTGCGCGGATTCGCTGGGATCGGGCTGCAGGGGCCCTGGGGGCAGCGTCACGCCACTCTCAGTTACCGGCGTCACCAGCGGATCGTAGCCGTTGAAATTCCACTCCCCCGGCAAACCGGTATAGCTGTCAGAGTGGCGGACCCGCACTCGCAAGCCAAGCTCATTGGTCAGGGCAGCTCCCACATTTGCTCCCGCCAGCGAATCCGAGTAAGCGTCGTTCACGCCCAGCCCGTTGCTGTTGAATTGATCGCTGAACAGGTTATAGTCGAAGCGTCCGTAGGCGCCGGAGAGAGACGCGAAGCCGTTGGCAGTTCCGAAGTTTCCTCCGTCGGCGCCGAAGCGGAGTTCGGGGACCAGAGTGCTTCCGGTGCGCGTCCACACCTGCACTACGCTGGTCATGGCATCGGAGCCGTACAAGGTGCTCTGCGCCCCCCGCACAAATTCCACACGATCCGCTTGGGTCAGGGGCAGAGTGCCAAAATCAAACGTCTCACCCGGGTTATCGACGGCGACGCCATCGACAATCACTTTGTTGTAGGTAGATTCGCCGCCGCGTACGAACAGGGACGACAGGCCGCCGCGCTGGCCGGTTGTATTCACCACGGCACCGGGAAGAAAGCGGATGGCATCATCGGCGGCAATGGGTTGCAGGGTTTCGAGTTGGCTGTTCTCTAGAGTTGAGACACTGGCACCCGTTTCCTCGGCCAAGGCCGGAGTTCTGGTCGCAGTCACCACGACGGTTTCCGACGCCGTAGCGAGGTGCAGTTGGATCGTGATGGCAGCGGAATGGGCCGGGACATCCTCGCTCTGCTGAGCGAAGCCAGGAGCCAGGACTTGAATCCGGGAACTGCCGGTGGACAGATCAGCAAAGGTGGCGATTCCCTCGGCAGAAGTAGTGGCAATTTTCAGGGGAGTGTCCTTCCCTTTTGAAAACAAGGAAACTTGCGCCCCGGAGACGGCGGTGGATTGGGGGTCGATGACTTTGACCTTAAGGTCGGCAGCGGATGCTGCCGCGACAGCAAGGAAAAGCAAAAACGAAGCGCAAAGTGTGCGCATAACCATCCTCCTTTTCACGCGAAAGGGGTTAAGGTGGACGGTTTACGCCGGTCTCCTGGCTTTGCGAGTGAGGNNGCACCCGCTTCCCTGTCTTTGTGGTTGCTATGGGCAAAGACGCGCAAACCGAAGGACATTTCAAAGAACGCAAATCCCGGTTCGAGGAATCTACCGGGGCCGAGCGGTGGAAGTCAACCCCTCCTGCGGATGCGCCTTGTAGCAGG
>PMHI01000388.1:24915-40605 GCA_003156615.1 Acidobacteriaceae bacterium
AGGCGGTCCCAGGTGTTCAGAACCCAGGCGCGGTCGACTGCGATGTGAAACATGGTCAGGGGAACTCCGCAGGATCGCGCCAAAGCAACCGGTCCGGGCTTGACTTTGTAGCGCGGGCCGCGTGGGCCGTCGAGGGTGAAGGCGACGGACCAGCTCTGCTGCAAGGCGCGGCGCAGACCGAGCAGGGCGCGCACGGCGTTATGGCTGCTCGATCCTTTGACGGCGACGAACCCGAACCTACGGATGATGCGTCCCATGTATTCGCCGTCGTAGCTGTTGCTGCTCATCACCCGGATTCCGACGTTGCGGAAAAGGTAAGTCGCGGGGATGATGCCGGCATGCCAGAAAGAAATGATCAGCGGCCGCTGGCCAACCGTTGCTTGCGCGCCTTGTTCGCGCGAGACGCACACGCGCAGGGTAGGGCCGATCAGGCGAATGAACCAGTATCCGGCAGCGATAATGATGGGCAGAACGATTCTCTGGCGCAGGGTGAAGCGGCGGGGATCTCCAGTCCCGTCGAGGGTGGGAGTTTCGTGGGTGGTCGCTTCCGTCACGAAGTTATTGTAACGGGAAGGTGGCGAGGGAGCGCCTCGCTGCGCTTGGCGGGACGGCCGAGGCGGCTGTCCCCACAGGTCTGTTTCGAATGCGAAGGTACGGCTTAGCCTTCCAGGTAGGCGTCGATCCACTCTTTGACTCTGTGGCGTCGGTCGTCGGCGGCTTCGAACTGGACTCCGAAAGACTTGCTCTTGCGCCAGGTCACAACGCCGCGGACACAGACCCGCGGCAGAGTGAGCAGGGAAAATGAGACCTCGACGTTGCTTTCCGCGGGCATGTCCTCTGCGCTCTTCACCGACATGCCGCCGGAACTGATCTCAACGCTCGAAGCGGTCAGGCGGTGACCGTCATGACTGACTACGGTGACCTCGGTCATGATGGGGATGCGGGCGTAGCGGCGGAATTCGTGAAGCACGAGCATATGCGTGGCGCGCACCAGCTTCAGCACTGCGGGCCGCTCCAAAGGCTCGTGGAACATGGCGTTGATGCCGTACTTGGAATAGCGCATGGCCTCCTGCGCGCTGCCGCCGAGGCCGTAGAGCACCAGGCGGCTGTTGGACGGAGAAGTGCGAGCGGCTTCCATGACCGCTTCGGCACCGGGCCCCAGATTGAGCACGCAGGCTTCGAATTTCTCCTGGCGCAGGCGTTCGGCCGCGCCGGAGGACACCAGCACCGCGTCGATGCCGAACTGGCGGAAACATTCGGCGAGCCGATTTCTGGCGGACTCTTTGAGGTCGACCAAGGCAACGCGAGCCGCTGCCTTCTTGGTTTGGGAAGTGGGCGTGCGTGCCGGGGCAGTACCGAACGCTCTTTCCATGTCAGCGGGACCGGTTACCAGTACGACAGTTTATTGTGGCCTGCCCCGGAGGAGATGGAAAGACCCCTAAAGGGGCAGTCTGGGGAGTACAAAAGTACCATTACGCGGTTGGACTGGTGGGTGAGGTGGACGAGGCCTGGTAAGGATTGTTCGGGGAATCGCCTCGTGTAAGGCCGGATTTGCGCGGTTTCAAGGGTATCTTTTCCGCCGATGCCGAGTATCTGCAAGTCAGCACAGGCCGCCTTTCCGAGCCGGACTGATCGAACGGGGGACTGGCCTGCAGCATGGATGAAATGACCACTTGGCTTCTACTCGGACCAGCGGCGGAACAGGAGAGCGCCATTCGTCCCGCCGAAGCCGAAGGAATTCGACATGGCGTATTCCAGTTTGGCNNAGGTTGATGGTGGGTGGCAGGATCTGATCGCGCAGGGCGAGGACGGTGATACCGGCTTCGAGGCCGCCAGCGCCTCCGAGCAGATGACCGGTCATGGACTTGGTGGAGCTGACGGGGATCTTGCGTTCGCCAAAGAAATTGCGGATAGCGTGCGCCTCAAGCGTGTCGCCGATGGGAGTGGAAGTGCCGTGGGCGTTGACGTAATCGACTTTGTCCGGGCTGATGCCGGCGTCGCGCGCCGCGTTTCGCATCACGCGGAATCCGCCTTCGTGCTCGGGAGCAGGCTGCGTCATGTGATAGGCGTCGCCGGACATGCCGTAGCCGGCTACTTCGGCGAGGATGGGCGCGCCACGCCGTTGGGCGTGTTCGAGTTCTTCGAGCACCAGAATGCCCGCGCCCTCGCCCATGACAAAACCGTCGCGATCCTTGTCCCAGGGACGGCTGGCGGTTTGCGGATCGTCGTTGCGCACCGAAAGGGCGCGCATGGCGGCAAATCCCCCGACGCCCATCTGAGTGATGGCGGCCTCGGAGCCGCCAGCGATCATCACATCGGCGTCATTGTGCTGGATGATGCGGAAAGAATCTCCGATGGAATGAGCGCTGGTGGTGCAGGCAGTGGCTGTGGCCTCATTCGGTCCTTTAGCCCCGAACCGCATGGAAACATGGCCAGCGGCAAGATTGATAATGGCGGCCGGGATAAAGAAAGGAGAAATCTTGCGCGGCCCGCCTTCGAACAGGGCCGTGTGTTCCCGTTCGATAATGTCGAACCCTCCGATGCCGGACCCGATGTGCACGCCCACCCGCTCGTCGTTTTCAGGCGTGATTTGCAGGCCCGAAATCTTGAACGCTTCATCCGCGGCGGCAATCGCCAGGTGGATGAAGCGTCCCATCTTCTTGACTTCTTTTTTTTCGATGAAGTTGAGTGGATCGAAGTTCTTGACCTCGGCGGCGATCTGGCAGGCGAATTTGCTGGAGTCGAACTGGGTGATGCGGGCTACGCCGCTTTTGCCGGCGAGCACGGCCTCCCACACTTCCCCGGTGGTGTTTCCCACTCCACAAATCAGGCCGAGGCCGGTAACTACGACCCTGCGTCCCAAATTACTTGCCACCTTTCGAATGCTTGGAGATGTAGTCGATGGCGTCCTGCACGGTGCGGATTTTTTCCGCGTCCTCGTCGGGAATCTCTATGTCGAAGCCTTCCTCGAAAGCCATTACCAGTTCGACCGTATCCAGTGAATCCGCGCCGAGGTCGTCCACGAACGACGCGCTGGAGGTGACCTCACCCTCATCCACACCCAACTGCTCTACGATGATCTGTTTTACTTTCTCTTCAACGGCTGCCATGATTCTCCTCGCTTAACTTCGATTTGATTTGAAATTCGTTGCCCGCGATGCAAGATCGCCGTATGCAAAGATCGACCAATAAAAAGATCGTCCAATAGAAGACCGCTGCATTCCTTCCCAACTGTCCACTGCAACGGAAAAAAGGCGAACGTGTAGTGTAACGGTCGCGGTAAATGGCTGTAAAGGAAGCACAGACCTCAGTAGGCCGGCGCTGTGATATACCTTCAGCATCCTAAACGTGGTCGCTCGTAACGGTCAAACCACATGCGTGCCGTCGTGCAGCGGGTGAGCCGCTCCCAAGTCACGGTGAACGGACAGATCACGGGCCAGATCGGCCTGGGGCTGCTGGTTTTGCTGGGCGTCGGCGGGGACGATACCGAAACCGATGCAAACTACCTAGCGGAAAAAATCCGCGGCTTGCGGGTGTTTGAAGATGCCCAGGGAAAAATGAATCGCAGTGTCGAGGACGTGCGCGGGAGCGTGCTGGCGGTTTCGCAGTTCACGCTGTACGGGGACGTCAGACGGGGCAAGCGTCCGTCGTTCGACGCTGCCGCTCCTGCGGAGAAAGCACGCCAGCTCTACCAGTTTTTTGTGGAACAGCTTCGGGCCGCGGGACTGCGCTGCGAGACCGGGCGCTTTCAGGAAATGATGAGCGTGGAACTGGTGAACGAGGGGCCGGTGACGATTCTGCTGGATTCGGGGAAGCAGTTTTAGGATGCGATCAGCGCGCTTCGAGAATCGCATCGGCGACCCGCGCCACTTCGACTGCGGCCTTTACATCGTGGGTTCGCAAGATGTGCGCACCCTTGAGAATCAGGGCAGTCTGAGCGGCGAGATTTCCGTGAAACCGGTCCGCGGCAGCAGCGTCTTTTCCATCTTTTGCCAGGATGCGGCCAAGAAACGATTTTCTCGACGTACCTGCCAACAGGGGAAAACCGAGCGCTTGCAATTCCTGAAAGCGAGCCAGTAGCGGATTGTTCTGATCAAAGTTTTTTCCGAAGCCGAAGCCGGGATCGAGCGCGATCCTTTCCCGGCGCACACCGGCCAACACCGCCGCTTCCGCCCATCCCCGAAGTTCGCGCTTAACCAGTAGAACGACATCTCCGGGCGGCGGCAAGCTACGCCACTCCTCGGGACGGCCCCGCATATGCATCAGAATGGCGCCACATTTTGTTTCGGCGATCGTGCTGGCCATCTGCGGATCCCAGCGCAGCCCGCTGACGTCGTTGACGATCTCTGCCCCTGCCGCGGTCGCGGCGCGCGCCACGCTGGCTTTGTAGGTGTCAATGGAGATCACCGCATCCCGGCGCAGCTTCTTGAGACCCGTGATCACAGGCAGCACGCGCCTCAGCTCCTCTTCCGCGCGGACGGCAACCTTGGGAGCGGAAGAACTGCCCGACGGTTTGCTTGCCGCCTGTACTTCCTTCTCCTTTGCCTCCGGTTGCGGAGATGCGGTGACGACGCTGGCACCCGGACGCGTAGATTCTCCCCCGATATCAATAATGTCTGCGCCCTCGTCGAGCAACCGGAGAGCGTGCGTGATCGCTTTTTCGGAATCGAGNNCACCCAGGCTCCACTGAAAGACAGCTCTCATGCGGCAAGTTTAAATGAAAGAAGAAATTGGAGAAGCGAAGCCCACTGGATTCGTGGCTTTTTTGAGAGAGCACGTCGGCGCGGAATTTGACTCTGGCTACCGTCGCCGGACCGCCGCGTCCCGCACCCGCAGGGTCCGAAGCGCACCCGGGCCCGTGCCAGTCGGGGGTTTGCGCATTCCGTCGAGCAGATCCTTAAGCACGACAGCGTTGTTGTGCTTCTCATTCTTCGAGGCGTATAACAGCGTGAGGCGTTTCTTCTTGTGGGCCAGGGTGTAGAGTTTCTGCAAATCTTTGTCGGCTTCTGGACCGGCCAATTCTTTCAGGTAGCGCTTGCGAAAGAGCGCCCATCGTTCCGGCTGGGCGTGAAACCACTTCCGCAAGCTGTCGGAGGGAGCAAGATCGCGAAGCCAGTCATCGAGGGCGACCTCAGCCTTTCGAAGGCCTCGCGGCCACAGGCGGTCCACCAGAATGCGCGCTCCATCGGAGTGCGACACCGATTCGTAGACCCGTTTCACGGCAACTGGCATGGCTTTCGAGCTTTCCTCTATCATTGTAAGTCGAGCGGAATGGCGACGGCTGTGGGAAATTGCGCACAAAAGAGGGCGAGCGGGCCGATCAACAGGTGCGTGATCGGAGCGATCGAGCGCCCGCGTGACCAGAGGGGCAGGTTGGCCCGTCGGTGTTGGATTAGCGCGGCACTGGCCGCATGCCTTGGGTTTGCCACACTCGGGGGTTGCGATGTGGAGCGTCGCAAATCTGACGCCGAACTCGGCCTCAATCCCCAACAGGCGGCGGGACGCAGGATTTATGACAACCACTGCGACCGCTGTCACCGGCCCTATTCCACCAAGGGGAGAAAGGGTCCGGGACTGCAGGGCGTATTCCAGCACCAATATCTTCCTCTGAGCGGGCTGCCGGCGAATGACGACCGCGTCAGCGAGATCATCCGCTATGGCCGCCACGAAATGCCGGGCTACAGCCAAACGCTGAACCCGCAAGACATGCAGGATCTGCTGGCTTACCTGCACACCCTGTAGCGGGTGACGGTTTGAATCAGCCGTGCATGGTTCGTTCTCTCCGTGGGATAATCTCCCCGTGAAACACGCCGCGCTATCGGAGCTTTTTCGCAGGCTTCCTTCCGTGGATGAGGTGATCGGTGCATCGGTGGTCAGCTCACTGGCGGCGAGCTATGGTCACGATTCCGCCGTACACGCGGTGCGCGTGGTGCTCGCCCGGCTGCGGCAAGAAATCACTTCAGGGCTTCTGGACGAGGATGCGCTGGAACTTGCGCTCTCGGGTCTGTCGGGCGCGGTGGAGAACCAACTTCGCCAAACGCTGGGTTACTCTCTACGGCCCGTGATCAACGCTACTGGCGTCATCCTGCATACCAACCTTGGCCGTGCACCGCTGGGGGATGCAGCCATCCAGCACATCCGCGAAACTGCGGCCAGTTATTCCAATCTGGAATTTGACCTGGGTGCAGGGGAACGTGGCCAGCGGGATGTGCACGTGGACCGCCTGTTTCAGCGCTTGCTGGGCGAAGAAGTAAAAAGCAAGGACCATGCGGCTGTCTCCACCATCGTCGTAAATAACAATGCGGCTGCGGTTTTACTCGCGCTCAACACTCTGGCCGAAGGCGGAGAAGTCATCGTCTCGCGCGGCGAGTTGGTGGAGATCGGCGGCTCATTCCGCATTCCAGACGTGATGGCCAAGTCGGGTGCAATTCTGCGCGAGGTGGGCACGACCAACCGCACCCGCACCGCCGACTACGAGCGGGCCGTTACCGAACGAACGCGGCTTTTGCTGCGAGTGCACCGCTCGAACTTCGAGATCACCGGTTTCACGGAAGAGGCGCCCACGGTTGAACTGGTGGCGCTGGGGCGCAAGTGCGGCATTCCGCTGATGCAAGACCTGGGCAGCGGCGCGCTTTTTGACCTGGGCTCGGTCGGAATCCGCGGAGAGCCGGGCGTGCTCGACAGCCTGCGCGGTGGCGTCGACATCGTCACCTATAGCGGTGACAAGTTGCTCGGCGGACCGCAGGCCGGGTTGATCAGCGGCGGCTCGGAATTGATTGCGCGCATGCGATCCAATTCGCTGTTCCGCGCGTTGCGGGTGGACAAGCTGATCTACGCCGCGCTGGAAGCAACCCTCTTAGAGTATGTCCGGCGCGATTTCGACGCGATTCCTACGCTGCGTATGATGCGGCTTTCGAAAGACGAAATAGGCAGACGGGCTGAGGCCTTGACAGCGCAACTTGCATCGCCGAGATTGCAGGTCGAAATCGTGGATGGTGGATCCATCCTCGGCGGCGGCGCCGCGCCATCTTCTGTTCTGCCTACGCGGGTGCTGGCGCTGACTTGCCAAGGCCTCAGTGCCGACGAACTGGCCGCGCGCCTGCGCAGTTCGGAGCCCTCCGTAATTGCGCGTGTCGACGAAGGCCGTGTGTTGTTGGATTTGCGCACGGTGTTTCCGGAACAGGATGCCGCATTGGTGGCCGCCCTCAATTGCTTCATTTCATGATCCTCTGGCATCATGCTAATCATCTTTGGCAGACTACCGGGAGTAGGAAAGACAGCGATTGCTAGGGAGCGCGCTCGTCATCTCGGTTCGGTCGCATGCGTATCGACTTGATCGAACGGGCCATCCGCGATTCCGGCAGGGTGACCCAGCGAGTTGAACTCGAGGTTATGTTTTGATCGACAGCAGCATCGCCAGCGCCTGGAACACGGCCGGCCGATATGGAGGAAATCGTCTCCTGGAAATACGAACCTTGGAACCGAGAGCACATCGTGATCAACGCGAGCGGGAGGAGCATGACGGAAATGCTCAGGGAGCTTCGAGAAGCGTTAGAGAAACGACAGCGTAATCCTGGACAAATATGATCGTCGGCACAGGCATTGACATCGCCGAGGTTCCGCGCATTCAGGAATCGATTGCGCGCTTTGGCGATCGTTTTCTACGGAGAATCTATACCGAGGGCGAGATCCGCTATTGTGACTCCAAGGCCAACCGCGCGGAGCGCTACGCCGCACGTTTTGCCGCCAAAGAAGCGGCCATGAAGGCTCTGGGCACGGGCTGGAGCCACGGCGTGCGCTGGCGCGATTGCGAAGTCGTACGCCTGCCGGGCGGACGTCCGACCATCGCTTTTCACGGAGAAGCTGGCGAGGTCGCCGCCAGGCTGGGCGTGAAGCATGCCGCACTCTCGCTCTCACACACCGCCGAGCAGGCCATCGCGCAGGTGATTCTCGAGAACTAGCTCGAGAACCAGACCCGCAAGCACCGCATNNGTTCCTTCGTTCACTGAGATTCCCGAACGCACGCTTCTGCTAGGTGTGGGGCTCACCAGTTTTGCGGCACTGTTGCTGGAGCTCGCGCTTACCCGGCTATTCTCTGTCGTGCTCTTTTATCACTTCGCGTTTCTCTCGATTTCGATTGCGCTGCTGGGCTTGGGCGCCGGCGGAGTCTTTGCCTACCTATTCAAGAATCGCCTCGCCCGGACCGACACGCGCACGCTGGCGGCGCGCCTGTCGATCGACAGCTCTATCCTGGTATTGGTCGCACTGGAGGTGATCCTGCATGTCCCGGTGTTCCTGACAGTGTCGGGAGCAAATTTCTTGCACTTGACCGCGATTTACGTGGCGGCGGCGTTGCCTTTTTTCCTCACCGGAGTGCAGTTTTCGGTGATTTTCGCGCGTGAAACGAGGCACATCTCCCGTCTCTACGGGGCCGACCTCGGCGGCGGGGCGCTGGCGTGCCTCGCGCTGGTGCCATTTCTCAACTGGCTAGGCGGGCCGAATACGATTCTTGTGGCCAGTGTGGCGCTGACGGCGGCGGCCATGGTCTGGACGGCATCGCGGATCGGACGCAGGGTGGCGTTTGCCNNTTCGCGACCCGGCCTGGGTGGAATTTGCGCGCTGGAATGCATTGTCGCGCGTGGAAGTGGATCGCGTGGGTCCAGCCACCAAAGCCATCGTCATCGACGCCGACGCCTCTACCTACATCATGAATTGCGACCTGGCGCACTGGCACGACACGGACTGGGAGAACGATCTCATGTCGCAACCGCCGGCGTTGGCTAACGTTCTGCGGCCGCGCGGCGAGTTTGCGATTATCGGGCCGGGGGGCGGCGTCGACGTGCTGCGCGCGGTGGCCAACGGCAGCCCTAGCGTGACCGGTATCGAGATCAATCCCATCATCGCGAACACCATCATGCGCGGGCGTTATGCCGCCTACTCCAAACATCTCTACCAGCACCCCAATGTACACATTCAGGTGACCGACGGCCGATCTTATCTGCGCTCCACGCCGCAGCAGTTCGACGTGGTGCAAATGACTCTGGTGGACACCTGGGCTTCAACCGCGGCCGGCGCTTTCGCGCTGAGTGAAAACAATCTTTACACGGTGGAAGCCTTCCGGGAATATTTCCAGCATCTTAAACCGGACGGCATGATCGCCATCACCCGCTGGGAGTTCCGCCAACCGCGGGAGGCGTTGCGCGTGGTTTCGGTGGCGATCGAAGCCTTGCACAATCTTGGCGTGACGGACCCGGCGCGCCACTTTATCGTGGCTTCGGGAGGGCCGCTCAACGAAGACGGCATTGCAGTGGTGGTGTTGGCCAAGAAAACTGCTTTTACCGAAGCGGAAGAGTCCGCGGTGCAAGCTCATCTCGACGACCATGACGAACTGGTTCCGCTCTATCTGCCTTCGGATCCCGCTGTATGGCAAGCAGGTCATAATCCGTTTGCCGATCTGATCGCGAGCAATGATCCTTACCGCTTCGCGCGGAGTTATGCCTACAATGTGTCGCCGGTCACCGATAACGCGCCGTTTTTTTTCTTCACACTCAAACCCGAACAAATCCTTGGCCAGGGACAGCGGCATAGCGTTGACTGGAAGGTGAACCTGGGAGTGCTGGTACTGGTTCTTGTGCTGGTCATCTCCCTGGCAGCAGTCCTGGTCTTTCTGGTTCTGCCGCTTGCGATCAAGTCAGGCCGTCAGTCGCCCCTGCCGCTGCTCTATTTCGTGGCGGTGGGCCTGGGTTACATCCTGGTGGAGATTGCGTTTATTCAGCGCTTCGTGCTTTTTCTCGGACACCCGACGTATGCGCTGACCGTAGTCATCTTTCTGCTGATGCTGTCGAGCGGGGCCGGCAGCTTGTTCTCGCGGCGCTGGCTTCCCCGCACGGAAATGGCCTGGATGCCGCTGGCGCTGGTGATCGTCGCGCTGGTCGCGAATGTATTCTTTCTGCCTCGCGGGCTGACGGCGTGGGTGGGGCTCGGATTTGGCTACCGGCTGATGGTCAGCGGTCTCTTGTTAGCTCCGCTCGGGTTCGTGATGGGCATGCCGTTCCCGACGGGCCTGCGTGCGCTGGCTGCGGGCCCCGTCATCGACGTCCCCAGCGGAGCTCCTGGCGAAGACAATGCCGTGGAGTGGGCCTGGGCGATGAACGCCGCCGCCAGCGTGCTCGGTTCCGTCCTGGCCATGGTGATCGCGATCCAATTTGGCTTGAACGTGACCCTGGCCTGCGGAGTTGCAGCCTACCTGCTCGCTCTGGTGCTTCTCCCGGCCCTTCACCCGCAAACCACTTAAGACAGTGCTCCGGTTTTGTTATGATGCTGCGAAGGGATTGCCGGAGGGTTGAGCTGTTCCGTGCGTCGCCGACGATAACGCAGACCGGTTGAGGAAATCACTTGCCAAGCCAGAAGCAGCTCAAATGGTCGGAACTTCGCGTGGGCCTCACGGTGATTTTCGCCAGTTTGGTGTTGGCACTGCTTTTGTTTCTGATGTCCGGCGGAATCAGCGGCCTCTTCTCGAGTCGCATCACCCTGACTTCATACTTCGACAATGCGGAGGGGTTGCGGCCGGGCGCGCCCGTGCGGCTGAGCGGCGTGGATATCGGCAACGTCGTGAAAATTGTCATCGTCCCCGATAAAGACAAACAGTTTACTCCCGTCGAAGTCATCATGAAGGTGAACACGAAGTACAGTTTCAATCTGCGCCGCGATACCCTCACTTCTCTCGAAACGGCCGGCGTGTTGGGCGAAACCTTCATGGATATGGACAGCTCGCAGGCCATCGGCCCGCCGGCGCGGAATGGCGATACCCTTCCCACCCGCGTGCATCCCGACTTCAACGAAGTAGTCCGCTCCAGCCAGAGCACGCTGCAAAACATGGACGCGCTGCTCAAGCGCGCCGACCGCATCCTCGCCTTCGCGGAAAGTGGCAAGGGCTCCCTCGGCAAGTTGATTTACGACCCCACCCTATATGACCGTTTCTCCGAGACGGTTACGGAGCTCAAAACCGTCGTCGACGAGATCGCCAAGGGACAAGGCAGCCTGGGACAGTTGATCAATAAGAAAGATGCCTACGACAAGTTCGTGGCCACTCTCGACAAAATGAATGCCGTGGCTGACGACATACAACAGGGCAAAGGTACGGCCGGAAAGTTCTTGAAAGATCCCACTCTTTACAACAACGCCAACGACGCGGTCGCCAACTTGAAAAAGGTTAGCGAAGACCTTAGTTCGGGCAAGGGGACTGCGGGAAGGTTGCTCAACGACGAGGGGCTGGCGAACAAGATCGACACTACGATGACCAAGCTTGCCTCGCTAACCACCGAGCTCGATGCCGGCCACGGGACGGCAGGCAAGCTCTTCAAGGACGAATCGCTCTACAACAACCTCAATCAGCTGCTGGTGGAGAGCCGTTCCCTGGTGAAAGCCTTCCGGGAGAATCCCAAGCAGTATCTCAGCATCAAGCTGCACATCTTCTAAATACGGATAGTACCGAAGCGGTGCGATCGAACTCCAGCACCCGGGAGCACGCTCGGCGTGCCGCGCCTACGTTATCACCTGCGGAACGGAAGTGGATTCCGCCTGTTCGTGCGCGTGATAGCTGGATCGCACCAGCGGACCGGACTCGACGTGCCGGAAGCCGAAACGCAAGGCCTCGTCCCGTAACTCGCGGAATTCCTCGGGCGTGTAGAAGCGCGCGATCGGCAAGTGGTCGCGCGAGGGACGCAAATACTGGCCCACGGTAAGAATGTCAACGCCGCGGCCGCCGAGATCGCGGAATACTTCGATCAGTTCCTCCGTGGATTCGCCAAGCCCTACCATAACGCCACTCTTGGTCACCATGCCGGGAGAAAGTTTCTTGGCGTTCTCCAGCAGCGTGAGCGTCCGCTCGTAACGGGCCCCGGAGCGCACCGCGCGATAAAGGCGCGGCACAGTTTCCGTATTGTGATTGAGAACGTCGGGCTGCGCGTCGAGAACGATCTTCAGCGGTTCTTCCAGACCTTGAAAGTCCGGAATCAGCACCTCGATGCGGCAATCCGGAATCAGCTCGCGGATCTCGCGAATCGTCTGGGCAAANNCGCCTCGGCCACGCGGCGCGGTTCGTCCCAGTCGATGGGCTCCGGGCGGCCTTTCGGCACGGCGCAGAATCCGCATCGGCGGGTGCAGATGTCGCCCAGCAGCATGAAGGTCGCGGTCTTGTGATTCCAGCACTCGCCGATGTTCGGGCACTGGGCCGACTCGCAAACTGTGTGCAACCCCAGCCCACGGGCCAGCTTCTTGAGGTTGTGAAAGTTATCTCCGACCGGGGCTTTGGCCCGCAACCACTCAGGCTTAGGCACACGAAGCGGCGGCCCGACCGCGATCTGAATCAGTTGAGAAGTTCCTGCCATCGGTTCGATTCTACCAGTTCACCCCACCTCGACCAGACCGTAGGTATGCTGCCAGCGCGTGCGCACGGCAACGAGGGCCCGGCTGATTTCTACCTCCGTGACGGCAGCATTGGGACCGGCCATCACAACCGCGGCCTCGCGCTTGGCCAGTTCCAGCAACTGCCGGTCGCGAATCAGGTTGGCCACGCGAAAGCTCGGCATCCCAGCCTGCCGCGTGCCGAAAAATTCTCCCGGCCCGCGCAGTTCCAGGTCGAGTTCGGCGATCTGGAAGCCGTCATTGGTACGCACCATGGCGTCCAGACGACGTTCGCCCTCTTCCGTCACTTTGCCGCCGGTCATCAGAATGCAGTAGGACTTCGCCGCCCCNNACGGTCGCGTTCGGCACGTCCACTCCCACTTCGATCACCGTGGTCGCTACCAGAATCTGCAACTCGCTCTTCTGGAACATGCCCATGACCTGATCTTTGACCTCGGAGTCCAGGCGGCCGTGCAGCAGTCCAACCTTCAGATCGGCAAACACCTTCTCGCTCAACTCGCGATACATCTTGATCGCAGCCTTCAGTTCGGTCTCCTCATTTTCTTCGATGACCGGGTAGACCACATACACCTGATGCCCCTTCGCGGCCTGCTTGCGCACAAAGTCCCACACCTCAGGGGAGCGGTCATCCGTGATTCTTCGCGTAACGATGGGCGTGCGCCCCGGAGGGAGCTCGTCGAGCACGCTGAGATCGAGATCGCCATAAAGAGTGAGAGCCAGCGTGCGTGGGATCGGCGTGGCGGTCATAACCAGAACGTCAGGCTCCGCGGGACTACTGAGAGCCTGCCCTGGGCTTGCCGAAGGGTCGCTACCTTCGCCCGACTTCTTCATCAACTTCAAGCGCTGCATAACTCCGAAGCGGTGCTGCTCGTCGACAATCACCAGCCCCGGTTTCGCGAACTCGACTTTTTCTTCCAGCAGCGCATGAGTGCCGATCACGAGCTGCGCGTTTCCCTGTGCGATGTGGCGCCGAATTTCACGCTTGCGGTCAGCCTCGAGAGATCCCGTCAGCAGAACGATCCTGTATCCCGCACCCTCTAGAATCCTCCGCGCAGAAAAATAATGCTGCTGCGCAAGAATCTCGGTAGGCGCCATCAACGCCACCTGGCAACCATTTTCGATGGCGATGATCGCCGCCTGAAAGCCGATGATGGTTTTCCCCGAGCCCACATCTCCCTGCAGCAGACGCCGCATGGGGCACGGCTTTTGCATGTCGTCGGCAATCTCCTTCAAGACCCGCTTCTGCGCCGCCGTGGGATGAAAGGGCAGAATCTTCTTGATCGCCTCTCGCACTCGGTCGTCCAGTCGAAAAGCAATGCCGGTTTGCGCCTTCTGCTGCCGGCGCTTGAGTTCCAGCCCCAATTCGACGAAGAACAGTTCTTCAAAGATCAGACGGATGTGCGCGGGCGTGCGCGANNGGCGAAACCAGCGCCAGACGCGAGCGTACGGCGGCCGGGATAGTCTCGGCGAGGTCGGGAGTCAGATCGTCCAGAGCCGTGCGGATGACCCGGCGAAACCAGCGCGCGGTCACGCGCCCTTGCCCGGCCGACTCGTAAATCGGCACGATGCGCCCAACTTCGAGCGACGCTGCTGCTTTGTCCTCCGCGCCGTTTCCACCGGCATCGCCCAGCATCTCAAACTGTGGCTGCACAATCTGCAGTTCTCCGCGGCGCGAGTCCTGCTCAACCTTCCCGTAGAGTGCGATCAACTGGCCGGGCTTGAACTTATCTTGCAGGTAAGCGCCGTGGAACCACAGGCAACGCAGCTTGGATCGTCCCTGGCCCACGGTGAGCTGGAAGATGGGCATCTTGCGGGTGCGAAACAAGCCTGAGGTGCGGACTTCGCCAATCACAGTAGCCATTTCGCCAGCCCTCAATTCCGCAATCCCGCGCGGATTCAGCCGGTCCTCATAGCGAAAAGGCAGATAATTCAGCAGATCTCCCACCGTGGCAATGCCCTTGGTGGCAAGAATCTCGGCCAGCCGCGGACCAACCCCCTTGACGTACTGCACCGGCGTGGTCAGTTCAAGCATGGCAGAGCTTCCCAGGGAATGTTAGCAGCAACGCAGCTCGCAGATGCCCTGTCGGTGTTTCCGGCGCGAAGAGCACGTCGACGAGGACAGTTGAGAAATGTAACATTCGGGCTGGGGATCGGGGCGGGGGGTAACGAAGCTCAAATGTTCGCTACGAACCGTTCATGGATTAGCAAATGCCTTCTCATCACTGCGCTGATGCCGCTGTTAGCGATCGGGGCACAGTGATGCGGGCAAGACGGCACCTGACCCCACCCACGCACCATGACTCCGGTGTCTAAACCCTCGGTGCTCATCAATCTGATTCAGTCTCTCTGTGCCATCGTTCTAGGCAATGTGGCGTACTTCTTTTTTGCACCCTCCCTTCCACTGCCTCGCCACCGCCGGTTCCAGCTCGATCTGGGGCTGCTTGTGGACTTCTGGTTCTGCCTGGCTGCCTACGGGCTGATTCGCACTGCAAGAAGGTGGAAGTAGGGCGAACGCGCACTCCTCGCTAAACGCCGATTCCTTAGTTACTTTGGGAACCTCGGCCAACCGCCTCCGCCACGTTACGATACGTCTGGAGCTATGAATAAAATTGCGGTCCTGTACGATGCCGGCCAAGCCGTGCTCTCCACCTTCGATCTGGACGAGGTGCTGCAACGCATCCTCGCCATCGCACGCGACTATTTTCATCTGCGGAACGTTGCGATACTGCTGCTCGACCGGCCGTCGCAGCAGTTGTACGTCCGCTCACAGATCGGTTGGGACGAAGGGCAGGACAAGATTCGGTGGTCTCTGGGCCAGGGAATAAGCGGAGCCGCAGCCCTCAAGAAGCAGCCCGTGTATGCGCCCGACGTCAGCAAAGATGCGCGCTATGTCTGTTCCGCCAAGTCGACGCATTCTGAGCTCGCCATTCCCCTGATGGTTCGGGATGAAGTGGTTGGCGTGCTCGATTGTCAGAGCGACCGCCTGGACCATTTCGACGCGGAGACCATCGATCTGCTCACGCTTTTCTCCACCCAGGCTTCGATCGCTTTGCAGAACGCGCGCCTCTACTCTCTGGAGCAGCAACGCGCCCGGCAACTGCAGGCGATCAATGCCATCGCTCAGCAGACTACCGCTGTTCTTGACCTTGAAGATCTGCTGGGCAGAGTTTGCCAGTTGATCCAGGACGCGTTTCGCGTATCGCACGTCTCGCTCTTCTTACGGGAAGACCATGATCTGGTGCTGCGGGCTCATTACGGGACGCT
>PMHI01000230.1 GCA_003156615.1 Acidobacteriaceae bacterium
TGAATGCCTATGCGAGCGCTGCGGATACCATTGCGTTGCACTTTTGCAATCCGACCGCCTCTGGCGTGGGAATTCCCTCTGGTGTGTATTCGTTTCTCAGCGTGCACTGAGCCGACGAGCGGAGTGCAGTCTGCAACTGTACTGCCGCACAGTTCTGCGCTGACCCCGAAGGTCGAAGTCTACCCCTAAGATGATTCGCGAAGTCCCGAGGGAGCGACGGTCCGAATGTGCGGAATCTTCGGCCGTCATGGGCCATAACGCGGGTGTGCGGATCCGCGCAGATGCGAGAAAACTCCGCTATACTACCTTGNNAAGGAACGGAGCCGCGTTTGATTCGGGAACGTATAGTGACCGCTCGAGACGGTTCGTCGATGGGGCGGATCGCTAACTATGGGCAATCCGAAAAATAGCGTGAAGTCCGGTATGTTGCGGTTTGAGTAGCATGCAGCGGCGAACTTCCGAGCACACCGTCCTGGGCATTGTTCCGGCGCGCGGCGGATCCAAAGGGATCATCCGCAAGAACATCCGCTTACTGAGTGGGAGGCCGCTCATCGCCTACACTGCGAGCGCTGCTCAGAAGAGCGCCTGTCTCTCGCGAGTTTTGCTGAGCACCGACGACCCGGAAATAGCTGAGATCGGCAAATCCGTCGGACTCGACGTGCCTTTTCTCCGGGCGGCTGAACTTGCCCTGGATTCCACGCCGATGATCGACGTCGTTCTCCACGCCATCCGGTGGGCACAGAGCCAGGACGAGCATTACGATGCCATCTGCTTGCTGCAGCCGACCAGCCCTTTGCGTAGCGCGGAGACCATAGATCGCTGTATCTCGCGATTGTGGGAGCGGGAGGTGGATTGTGTCGTCTCGCTTCGGCCCGTCCCTGCGGAATACAATCCACACTGGGTCTACTTTGAAACGCCCGAAGGCCTCTTGAAGCTCAGCATCGGAGACAGCGACCCAATTCCGGCCCGTCAACTGCTACCTCCCGCTTACTACCGCGACGGAGGCGTTATCGCGGCAAAGACGCAGTCCGTGCTGGATCATGGGTCCTTGTATGGCGCGAAAATGATGGGCGTCCTATCTCCCGAATACGAGGCCTGCGATCTAGACACCGAGGAACAGTGGGAGTTGCTGGAGCGCAAACTGACATCTGTGCGTCAGCGTTCATCGGCTCGCTGAATTCTCAACATGCAGGATCTGGCAGCCCGACTTTCGACTCATGTCCAAGAGTCTTCATCTGTACACAAGCGACAGCGATCTCACCGCCGCCACGGGAACGATCGGCCTGCTCTGTGAATTCGCGCCTGACAGCCCGTGGCTGCGCGCGACTGAGCATTACTACGGGCCGGACGAAATCCTCGGCTCCGTGGATGCGGCCTTGCCGGTCGCATACTCGCTGGTCTCGAAACTGCTCCAAAGTGCGCCCATCATCGAAGGCTTGCCTCTGCTGAGCATTTTCGAAGAGTCGTTGCTCGAACAGATGAGTTATATCCTGCAGACGTTCCAACTCCATCGTTGGATCTGCTCGCAGGGTTTTACCAGTTGCCGATTCGTCTCGTACTCGCCGTGGCTTGACCGGTTGCTGCAGGTGGGGAGCATTACAGGCCTCCCTTATGCTCTCACCGCCGATGTGCCATTTCTCGAAACCAACCGCGGCTGGCGTGCGCTACAAAAGCTCTGGAGTTCCCGGCCGACGCCTTCGGACTTGTTCCGCCGCGTAATGCCGCTGTGGTCACGTAGTCTATCTACCATCTCAATGCGCCAGCACGCGCAGGACGCGCCACGCGGCGGGATCTGGTTCTACTCCGCTGCATACAACTTCACGAAAGTCGGGCTGCAATACGAACCGTACTTCCCGCAGAAGCTGAATTTCCTAGTGGAGGATCCGCGCACGGGCGGAAAGCGACTGCGCGAGATCGGACGGGAGTCGCACTGGTTGTATGCCTGGTCGCGAATCTTCGATATTCCGTCGCCTGCGGAGGTACGTTCCATCGGCCGCCGAATTACGCGGGCCCTCGCCGAGGTGCCACTTCCCCCCGAGGAAGATGCGTTGCGGAGGGTCTTCTTGAACAGTGAGTGGTGGCACCACTTCCTTACACGCCGATTGCCGTTTGCCTTGTTCAACAATCGTGCCCTGCACAGATGGCGTCAGNNCGGTCCTGCCGGAGATGATCGTCATCGGCAATCCCGGGGACGAACGCGCGCTGCTGCTGCAGGAAGGCGCCGAACGGGTTCCCGTCGTTTTGCTCCAGCACGGCGTCATGCATTGGACCTATGCCGTGACCGATCAACCGGTTGACGTGTTTCTGCTGCGTGGTCCGTTTTTTCAGCGCACGGTAAACGAAAAGTTCCGGCGCAAAACAGTAGTGCACAATTTCCCGGAACCGGAAATAACCGCGCCGCCGCAAGGGCATACTGAGCGCAAGGACATCCTGTTCATCACGACTCCCTACGACGTGCCCGCGCTCTTTCATCGGGAAGATTTACGCGACATCCNNCCTGGTGATTCGCGTGCACCCCAACGAGACGGTTTCCTCGTATGAGCAAGCGGTCGCGGAGTTGCAGCAAGAATTGTGCTTCGAGGTAGAGGTCGGTTATTCGCAAGGGCCAGGAGTGGACGGGGTGTTCGCGCGCTCGTGTGTGGCCGTGCTGCACTTTTCAACCATGTTTCTCGATTCCCTGCGCCACGGCGTCCCGATCGTGAGCTTCGGGTGGCATTGGTTCCCCAACAAACGCCAGTTTGAGGAGGAGGGGATCTTTCAATTCGCATCCGACCTGCGCAGCCTTGAGGACTTGGTCCGGCAGGGGACTGAGGGCAGGCTTCCGGTCCGACGCGCCGGACTTGAAGAATTCCTGGCGCCGAGTCAGCCGAGAGCGCTGGCAAAGTTCTTCCGGCAGATTTGGGATGCGCGCCGGTCTGCCAGCGGCGGAGTCCCACGCCTGATTGCATAGGCCTCAGAGGGAGTGACGGATCATCGCATCCGTCACTCGCGGTTCGCGATCCCCGCCAGCCACCCGAATCGCCAATTTCTCGGCAACAGCTTCGCCAGTATCTTCCGCGGGCCCTCTTGTTGAATGA
>PMHI01000277.1:0-2785 GCA_003156615.1 Acidobacteriaceae bacterium
GTGATTGCAGGCGCGAAGCTCGAGGCTTTGAGCAATTGAACGTAGCGAGTTAAGTTTTTGAAACGCCATTTATCGATGTTCAGGTTTGCAATCTTTGAATCAAGTGTCTGGCGCGGAATTCCCAGCTTTGCGGCTGCTCCCTTGGGGCCAGCGACCTGACCGCCACACTCTGCAAGTGCCGCCTCGATAATCTCGCGCTCTCTGTCGGCAATTGTCATCACAAGTGGAACAGCCGGATTGGACCGTTGCGGGATCTCCCGCTTTAGAATTGTCTCGTCGATCGAGAAGGTGTCTCCCTCACACAAAATGGCCGCGCACTCAACGACGTTCTGCAATTCGCGGATATTGCCCGGCCAGTCGTAGCGTTCCAGCACACCCAATACCTCATCGGGAATGTACTCGATGTTTCGTTGCAATCGCTGCGAGTACTTGCGGACGAAGTGCCGCACCAGGGAGGGGATATCGCCCGCCCGGTCCCTTAACGGGGGCAGACAGATCGGAAAGACATTCAGCCGATAGTAAAGATCCGCCCGAAATTGGCGATTTTGAACCATGGTCAGAAGCTCCTGGTTCGACGCGGCCACTACGCGAACATCCACCTTAATTGGTCGTCCGCTACCCAACCTCTCAAATTCCTGCTCTTGTAGAACACGCAGCAGTTTGGGCTGGAGTTGAAGAGGAAGATCGCCGATCTCGTCCAAGAACAGTGTGCCCTTGTGCGCCAGCTGAAATCGGCCCATGGTCTGTGCAACGGCACCCGTGAATGCTCCTTTTTCATGCCCGAAGAGTTCGCTCTCCAGCAGATCTGCGGGGATCGCAGCACAATTCATTTTTATGAACGGTGCATTCCGTCGAGAACTCTGATTGTGAATTGCCCTGGCAATCAATTCTTTTCCCGTCCCGGTTTCCCCCTGGATCAGGACGACAGAATCCGTGGGCGCAACAATTTTCACTCTCTTCAGTACCGCCTGAAAGCTGGCGCTAGAGCCAATCAACCCGCCCGGACTGAGATCCGCGCTATCCTCAAACGACCTGACGGGCGCATATTTCCTTTCCGGCCCGATTGCAGAAACAGAATAGGACATTGTCGTTACCCTCCGGTCAAGTGCTAACTACTTTCTCGCTGTCTCGTGATCCACTCGCGGACGTATGCTGCGCAATTCTTCAGTGTGATATTGTCTGCTTCACATCGCGCGAGAAAGGCAATAGCGTCTTGACCTACCAGAGTTACATGCCTCAGGTCCAAGACTAGTTGACGGCCGCTCGCTTCCGACTTAATTTGTGTTTCCAGTTCGGCGATATCTTCCAGGCACATTCGGCCACTTAGCGAAAAGACCACTTCCCCGTTCGCCGACCTTCGAATTCTCAGCACCTTTGCTCTCCCTTGGTCTTTTGTGCGTCTTCGCTCGCGGTTAGCGATGCAATCCAGTTGCCACCTGTAAATCGCTGAAAATAAGGCGATTGACGAATCGGAATATTGACGAGTTTTCGTCAATGGTGAATTCTGTACAAAAAATCTCAAGTTGATCTGCGAGATTTCGTCCTCTAAAGGGCCGAACAAAACCACGTCGAAGCTCAGCGAAGGCTCTACTTTGCAATTGCCATCCCAACCAAACGAAGAAACGAACCACAACTGCATTTCCTGAGCTCGGACGTCGATACCGAAGCACACTGTCGAGCGGCGCAATCGCCTCTTCGCCGGATACCTGAATCACTGGAGAAAGTCCGAGGGTTGGAAAATAAGAGACCTGGGCCGCGCTGCCGAAGCCTACGCAGTCTTGCTAAGAGCTCCGCTCTTTGGAAGAGCGATACATGGAGGCGAGTTGCCAACCCGAAGGGCTATCGCTCTGCAGGCTAAACGCGCTGCTTCGTGTTTGCTGGTTTTGTTGGGCTCGGGTTGTTTGTGACTCCCGACCTCAGACTTATCTCGTTTCCAGCCCCACGAAATGTCACACTTTGTCCGCCAGCAACGCGAAAACCGTAAGGGAAACCTTTCGGTGCAGAGATCGCCGTCGCTGTGAGAATGGCGCACGAAAGTGAGCTAGACGATCTTCGAGGGATCTGTAGTTCTGAAGCGAGTCTTGTTGATCTTCAGGGACCTGATCTTCGACTCCAAAGTGGTTCGCGGTATACCGAGTTTGGCTGCGGCGCCGGAGGGCCCGTACACTCGGCCTCCGCTTTCGCTCAATGCAGCCTCGATAATCGCTTTTTCCTGGGAGGGAAGCCCCTTAAATAGGTCTGATCGGCCATCGGGCTCTATTGCAGGTGGCTGTCGAGAAAGCCAACTTTCATCAACTGAAAAAGTCCCTGTCTCACATACAATGACGGATCGCTCAATTACGTTCTGCAATTCACGAATGTTGCCCGGCCAAGGATACGACTGGAGCAGATCGAGGCTCTTTTTGTTGACCGTCTGAAAATTCTTTCCTGCCTTCCTCGCGTAGCGATCAATGAAGTACTCGACGAGCAGGGGAATGTCTTCTTTGCGTTCCCGCAAAGGGGGTATCTCAATCGGAAATACGTCGAGCCGGTAAAATAAGTCGCTCCGGAATAAGCCAGCAGCGATGGCAGCTTCCAAGTCGCGGTTAGTAGCCGCAATAACCCGAACATCAGTTCGGATGGAGCCGGCTCCGCCGACGCGCTCAAACTCGCGTTCCTGCAGAACGCGCAACAGAGCGATCTGGGTTTCGGCAGGTAGCTCGCCAACTTCGTCGAGGAAGATTGTGCCCCTTTGGGCCAGTTCAAAGCGTCCCAGGCGCCGCTGAGTTGCCCCAGTGAAGGAGCC
>PMHI01000277.1:2822-13513 GCA_003156615.1 Acidobacteriaceae bacterium
CCTCGAACATCGACGCTTTATCGATTTCTTCGCGCAGTGCAACGTTCTCCTGCCGCAGTCTCTCTTCCGATCGTTTGCGATCATCGATATTGGTTGCGGTCGCGTACCACCGAATCACCTGTCCGTCTTCACCGATCACTGGGTTGTATTGCATTAGAAACCACCGGTACTGCCCGTTCTTGCTCAGGACTCGCTGTTCGTTCTCAAACCGTTCGCCCCGCGAAAGAGCCTCTCGGCGCTCGCTCCGTAGCCGTGCGACATCCTCGGGATGTACTGCCCGATCGCTAAAATCTCCTCTCGTCAGCTCTTCGATTGTGAGGCCCGTGTATTCGATACTGGTGTGGTTCGCATAAACAAGAGTGCCATCCGGATTCAGCACTGCAGTCATCTGCGGTATAGCATCGACAATCTGTCTGAGTTGAGCTTCGGATTTGGAGAGTTGCTCCCGCTCGAGTGATTCCTTGCGCAATCGCGCGAGAGCTAAAGTCGCCGCCACTCGGGCTGTTAGCTCTCTTGCGTTGAATGGCTTGGTAAGGTAGTCGTCCGCACCCTGCTCTAAGCCCTCGACCGTTGATTCTTCGCCGGCCCGTGCGGTAAGCAGGATAACTGGCGTCGTACGAGTTGCCGGATCGCTTCGGATGGCCCTCAGCAGCTCGAACCCATCCGGGCCGGGCATCATAATGTCGCTGAGCACCAGATCTGCCGGCTGTTGCCGCAACTTGGCAAGTGCGGTTAACCCATCTGCCGCCGTTGTGAGTTCGTAGCGTTCAGCCAATAGCGCTGAAACATAGTTCCGCATGTCTGCGTTGTCGTCAACGAACAAAATCCGCGGCTTGGGTTTACCGTCGCCTGCGACTGATGAAGTGCGCTTTTGTGTTGAAGCGGACGCCTCCGGCACACTCGTTCCTGAAGATGGATCGGAGAGCCACCGCAGAGCCTCTTCGACGAAAGCACCAGCACTTGACACGCTGGATGAACTTTCGGGTTGGTCGGACTGTCTTGCAGCCAAACGGCGTGGGATCGATACGGTGAACACGCTCCCTTCGCCCACACGGCTCTCCACCTTGATCGTCCCGTCGTGGAGTTTTACAAGCTCCTCCACCAGCGCCAGGCCAATGCCCGTACCTTCTGCGGACCGACCCTCAACACCCTCAACCCTATAGAAGCGTTCAAAGATGTGTGGCAGTGCCTGTTCGGGAATCCCAACACCGGAGTCACCAACGCGCAACTCCACGCAGTCGCCGGTCTCGCGAAGAGTGATTCCGATCTCTCCTTCGAATGTGTACTTCAAAGCGTTGGATAGGAGATTGAGAACGATCTTCTCCCACATTTGACGGTCCACGGATATCGCTGTCGAAGACGGAGGAGAGTTTACCACGAGCCGCATGCCTGCCCGCTCGATGGCAGAGCGGAACACAGCTGCAAGATTGGCGGTCAGCGTACCAATGTCGGTAGCCTCTTGCACAGCTCTTAGACGACCCGCCTCAATGCGGGAGAAATCGAGCAACGAGTTTACAAGCTTCTGTAGGCGCAGACCATTTCGATAAGCTAAATCGAGTGCTTCTCGATCTTTCAGTTCAAGTGAATTACTCCTCCTGCGTAGGACGTCTTCGAGAGGAGCAAGCAAAAGCGTTAGAGGCGTCCGAAATTCATGACTGGTGTTACTGAAGAATGTGCTCTTGGCGCGGTCCAGCTCAGCTTGCAACTGCTCAGTTCGTTTTCGGTCGTCGATATCTACGTTGGTTCCATACCATTTGACGATCTTGCCCGATTCATCCCTCAACGGGTCGGCACGGAACAAGAACCATCGATATTCTCCATCGAAACGGCGGATGCGTGCTTCGATCTCGCCCGTCTCGCCGGACGCGAGAATCGATCGCCAGTACTCGACGAGTCGGTTCAGGTCATCCGGGTGAATGGCTTTGGCCCACCCCCAGTTCAGTACGTCCTTGATCGAGATCCCGGCAAAGTCGAGCCAGCGCTGGTTGAAGAAATCAGTTTCACCATCAGGATTGGCTGTCCACGCCAGCGCCGGGATCGTGTGCACGATCGCCCGAAGTTGATCCTCCATTCCTTTACGGGACAGATATGCGACCGCGCGCGCCATGGCAGCCCCGATCTCGGTAGTGATCGAACTGAGGAACATTAGATAGGCGTCGTCGAGGGCCCTGCGAGGGCTTATGCCAGCCACCAGTATCGCCTCTGGAAGATCGCGGCCGGTTGGAGTGATGGGGAGTATCAAAGCACTTTTGGGCGAATCATTCCACGGACCTCCCGAAAAAGGTCCAAAGCGTTGCGACAGATCGTCAACGCGCAGCGGCTCGTTCCCGCCAGCTGCTCGAGTGAGGGGCCACGCTGTGCCGGCCTCCNNGCCACGCTGTGTCGGTCTCAGGGTCTGCGAACTCAACGATCCGAGGACTCGCATTCGACCCAACGTCCACGCCTACGCTGCTCACCAGTCGAGCCACTTTTCGGTCCTTCTCGATTACGTAGAGCAGCGCGAATGGCAGGTCATAGCGGTTCTCGCAGAGCACACCGGCGGCAATTCGGCAGGCTTCCTCCGTTTCCTTCACGTCCCCTGAGCGGGCTGCGAGATCGCGGAGAGTCCGAAGGCGCCGCTCACCGATCACCCGATCCGTAATGTCGTCAATGAGAGTGAAAGAGCCGCCCGGCATTCCAGACTCCAGCACGATCGGGTTGAAGGATACCGTGTAATATCTTTCCTCGAGAAATCCCCTGCAGTTGTAGACGTGGAGCAGACCTTCGGAAAGAGCACCCGTACCCTTGGTCAGCACGGTCTCCAACATCCCCTCGATCGTGGGACGCAATTCGGGCCAGAATTCGAATAGCCGCATTCCAAGCGCACTCGGGTGTTTGTCGCCGAGCAGTGGAATAAACGCATCGTTGTAGAGAACGATAAGATCTGGCCACCCCCAATGGATGATAATGGGGAGCTGAGATTTCACGCAAAGGCTCACTGCTATCCGTAACGGTTGCGGCCAGTCAGATACCCGCGCGAGCGGTGTGGTTGCCCAATGGTGGAGGCGGATTCGCTCGCCCATTTCACCGCCACCCGCAAGAAAATCGGCTTCGCGCATCTCGCCAGCCCGCTCGGAATCGTGTTCAGCCAATGGCATGGTTATACTCCGTTTACGTGTCGTCGGCCCCAGGTCAACCTACCGATTTGAGTCCGGCGCATCGGTCTAAAGCGCGTTCTCAGAAAGCCTGAAATACCGATCGTTCTAGGATCGCCATAGCCAGCCACTTATTCTCGATTGACGTCGACGTTGACATAGAAACCCTGCGCGACCTTCTGTGAAAACACAGACCGTACCTGTGGCATTTCAGAAAGGGCGTCCTGGATCTGTGAGGCTAGCTGTTGGATTCCGTCCACATTCGTCCCCTGCACCTTCAGACCAAGAGGCGTTTTGATGCCGGTCAGTTTCATGTCCAGCCGGTTTTCAACGCGCATCGTCCATGTGTTCGCGAGCCCTGGAAACTGTAGCTTCTCGTCCATTTGTTAAATTAGGCCCAAGAGGCTAGACGATCTTCGAGGGAACTTTAATTTTGAAGCGAGTCTTGTTGATCTTCAGCGACCTGATCTTCGACTCTAAAGTGGATCGCGGTATACCGAGTCTGGCTGCGGCGCCGGAGGACCCGTACACTCGGCCTCCGCATTCACTCAATGCAGCCTCGATGATCGCTTTCTCCTGGGAGGGAAGCTTTAATAGGTCTGATCGGCCACCCGGCTGGTTTAGGGGTGGGCGTCGAGAAAGCCAACTTTCATCAACTGAAAAAGTCCCTGTCTCACATATAATGACGGATCGCTCAATCACATTCTGCAATTCACGAATGTTACCCGGCCAGGGGTACGACTGGAGCAGATCGAGGCTTTTTTTGTTGACCGTCTGAAAACTCTTTCCTGCCCTCCTTGCGTAGCGATCAATGAAATATTCGACCAGCAGGGGAATGTCTTCCTTGCGTTCCCGCAAAGGGGGTATCTCAATCGGAAAAACGTTGAGTCGGTAAAATAAGTCTCTCCGGAAGACGCCAGCAGCGATGGCAGCTTCTAAGTCGCGGTTAGTAGCCGCAATAACTCGAACATCAGTTCGGATGGAGCCGGTTCCGCCGACGCGCTCAAATTCGTGTTCCTGCAGAACGCGCAACAGAGCGATCTGGGTTTCGGGAGGAAGCTCTCCAACTTCGTCAAGGAAGATTGTGCCCCTTTCTGCCAGTTCAAAGCGTCCCAGACGCCGTTGAGTTGCCCCAGTGAAGGATCCTTTCTCATGGCCGAACAATTCCGAGGCGATCAAGTCGCGTGGGATGGCTGCACAATTCGCACTCACAAACGCGTTAGAGGAGCGCCGGGAGCGTCGGTGTATTGCACGGGCAACCAGTTCCTTGCCTGTTCCTGTCTCGCCGGTGATCAGAACGGTGGAATCCGTGGCGGCGACTTTGGACACGCGGGAAANNCCTCGAACATCGACGCTTTATCAATTTCCTCGCGCAGCGCAACGTTCTCGTGCAGCAGTCTCTCTTCCGATCGTTTGCGATCGTCAATGTCAATCGCTGAGACAACCCAACGCGTAATGCGTCCCCGGTGATCTTTGAGCGGCCTGTAGCGGACGAGGAACCAACGGTGCTTGCCATCATGTCTAAGCATTCGTGTTTCGATTTCAAGCGGAGACCCGCTTAAAATTGCTTGGTTCCTTTCGCGAGCCACACGCTCCGCATCGTCTGGATAAAAGACCTCACGAATATCGACCTTCTGCCACTGGTCAAATGTAAGACCGCGGAACTCGAGGATGGATTGGTTGGCATACAGACGGCTTCCGTCGCTCCCTAGCACCATCAAATGTTGAGGTGCGGCGTCCATAATCTGACGGAGCTCCAATTCCTGTCCCCGGATTTTCTCTTCTGCCTGTTTTGCTGCAGTGATATCCGTCACGGCACCTACGAATTCAAGGTTCCCGGACGATATCGTCAACGCGCGAGCCAAAGAGTGGAGGTGCTTGACTGAACCGTCCGGCATCAGCAAACGGTGCTCAAGATCAAAGTCAGCCCTTGCCTCAGTCGCCCGGTCGAGGGTCTTCTGCACGTGGTCTCTGTCATCGGGATGGCTTCGTCGCATTATCATCCCCAATGTGGGCTTTTCCGATCGGTCGTTTTCAAAGATTTTGTAAGTTTCCGCCGACCAGTAGATTTCTCCGGTTGAAACACTCCAGCCGAAGCTGCCAGTGTGGCTTATGCTCTGCCCTTCAGTGAGGAAAGCTTCGCTGCGCCGCAGATCTGAATAGAGGCTGGCGTTTTCCAGCGAAATTGCGGCTTGCGAAGCCAGGAACTGCAGCACGGCAACCCGGTCCGGCGTGAAGGCGCACGCAGTCAGATTGTTCTCCAGATAGAGTGCGCCGACAAGTTTCGTTTGGTTCACTATGGGCACGCACAGTACGGATCTGGGGCGCTTCTGGCGCAGATACTCATCATCTGAATACAGGTTTGCGACAGAAGCATCATCAAGCAGAACGCGCTGCCGAGTCCGAATTACGTAATGAAGCGCGGATTGGGGGAGATCGGATGGGGTGACGGCCGTCCGCCGCACTGTGACCGCGACCCTTTCGTGACCTGTGGTAACCTCCGCCTCGATTTGCGGCTCATCGCCTCGGAGAAGGATGAGTAGACCTCGTTCGGCCCCTGCATGCTCAACCGCGAGCCGCATGAGCGTCTCGATTAGCCGGGGCAGCACAATTTCGCTCGACAGTGCTTGTGAGGCCTTGACTACGGACTCCACGTCCAACTGCCTGACCGGCGTACCAATTGTCGCGGTGAAGGAGGCGGGAGTGGTCTCTTCCTGCAAGCGCGGATGCCGCACGTCGAACTGTGCGACTTTGCCTTTCGCACCCCAGCGGTCATAGCAGTTCCGGGCGTGGCGGAGATAGGTGTTGGCAACTGTCTCAACGCCGCGCACCGCGTAGAACCGCGCGGCCACCTCATGAGCCAGCGCCTCATTCTGGATGAAACCGTTCTCACGCGTCAGGTGAATAGCCTGCTCGTACAAACCCATTGCGTCGACGTCTCGGCCTTCGATGCGGGCGATCTCAGCCAACACCAGCGTGTATTTGTCGGCGAACGTCGGCGGATAGGTTTCGGCCCATTCGCGCAGTTGGTCCCGCTGCGCCGCCAGGTGTTCGCGCCACTGTGATCGTTCCTCGTCGGAACCAGACTCAAAAAGAGCGGTTACAGTCAGCGCCGAATAGAAGGAGTAGTCCAATTGCCCGATTGTCGCTATGAACGACCGAACGAGACGTCTCGCTCTGCGTAATGCTTCTAGGGCGCCGGCGAGGTCTCCAAACAAGAATCTCGCTTTCAGCTTGAGTGTCCAATATAGGCACACCATGAGGGGCATTCTGGAGTCGGTCAGGGTGGCTTCATACACTTCCTCATCGCCTTCCGGGTCTCCCGAAGCGGTGAAGGCCGGAGTGCGGCCCTGCATTGCGGCTACAAATCTCTGCTCGTTTAAGATCAGGTCCTCCGCGTCGCGGAATTCGGCGTCGTGCGCTGCGTCCAGAACCCTTTCGGATTCGCGCCACACGACGTCAAGTGAATCGTTTCGCAGAAGAAGGCACTTGAGATATTGATGATTTGTATGGGCAGCGAACGTTAGATCACCAGACTCGGTAGCTCTTTTATAAGCTAGGCGGTTGAATTCGATCGCACTCCCAATCGGCTCAGTCCAATGCGCGGTGAGGCTCATGGCGAGATAAACTCTTGCTTGGTACTCGATAAAACCGTACTTCTCGACGAGATCGCAGGCGAGGCGAGAGAATCGGTAGCCGTCACGATGACTGTGAAAAACGTCGCCCATAATCGCCCCTAGAGCAGCGCAAGCGTATGCGGTTGGACCGCTGATTCCATTTTCTATGCTCATCAGGGTGATCCTGAAGAGAAGGACACAGAATTGATTNNATGGTTCCTCATCAAGGGCAACTCCACCAGTTCCTCAATCTGACGAGGACCTAGCGTGCGCCAGAGCGCGTCGAATTCGGCTTGCACCTGATTCTGAGTTGGGGTCTGCGGAATCTCGATTGCGAACAGATGCAAGCATAGGCGAGCGCAAGCGACGGCCTCCACAATTTCCGATCTCATGATATGGAGAAGCACTCGGAGCCGATAGACAGCCGCCTGATCAGCGATTGATCGCGCCCGCTCCAATAACTCAACAAGAATGGCTTTGGATTGATCATCGTTCCGGACGAGAAACTCGCACTCTGCTCGTTCCATCCAGGTTTCGAATGTGGAATCATACTGGTTGGCCCAGTTGTACTCATTCAAGAGGGCCGTCGCCGACATAAGGTGAGCATGTGCAGATTCGTAGGCGCCGGAAGCTTTGGCTCTTCGCCCCGCACGAAGGTGAATCGCCGCAACTTGGGAGGCTTCTGCCGGATCAGTCAGTAGTGTGGCACTTCGATTGAACTGGTTCGCGATTTCGAATAGACGTTCACCCAGCTCATCAGGCGTCAAGTTAGCAACGAGCAGGCGCGCGATTCGAAGGTGACGCTCGGCGCGGAGCTCTTCTGGTATCAGGGCGTATGCTGCTTCTTGAATCGAGTCGTGTAAGAATTTGTAAGCGTTCTCTAGACGAAAAACGATTCCAGCGTAAACAGCTTCCCAAAGGGTCGCGTGCAGAGCTTCTGCCGTCTCGCCTCGGATGAGGTCCATAAGTCGAATTTCAGCGATATTGCCAAGGCAGGCCAGCTCCTTCAGGGCTTCCCTGGTGGCCGTCGATAAACTCTTCAGCCTGTTGGTCATTAGGTGCACGACATTGTCCGAGTAGTTTTTTTCGCGAATGCGTTCTGTGTCCCATCGCCAGAGCTGCCCGCCCGTATCGAAGACAAGCAACCCCTCCTCGGTGAGGGCGGTCAAGAACCTAATAGTGAAGAAAGGATTTCCGCCCGTCTTTTCCATCAGGAGTTGCGCCACTGCCTGTGCCCTCTCCCGCTGACAGTGAAGGGCCTCGGCAACCAGCGTCTCGGTGTTTTCCTGGTCAAGAGGCGCCAGGACTATCTCCTGAACCCTTACATCGCCCGCTCGGATTGTGTCGAATGCTCGTGCGAGAGGGTGACCTTGACTGACTTCGTTTTCCCGATACGCTCCGATTACGAGCAAGTAGTGAATTCCCGAATGGATAAACAGGTACTCAAGGAAGTCCAGAGTCGCCGAATCGACCCACTGCAGATCGTCGAGGAACAGTACAAGCGGGTGCTCTTTGCGTGCAAACACGTTCAGTAAACGAAGAAGTACCATCTGAAAACGGTTCTGCGCGTCCTGTGGCGGCAGATCCGGGAGGGGAGGCTGTTCCCCGATGATCAGCTCGAGTTCGGGGACGAGGTTGACGATCGGATGGCCGTTCGGCCCAACCGCATCCGCAAGGGCATATCGCCATTGGTCCATTTCCGCTTGGCTCTTGACGAGGATCTGCCGGACTAGGGTCTGGAAGGCCTGTGCCAGGGTCGCATACGGGATGTCGCGCTTGTACTGGTCGAACTTGCCGGACGCGAACAGGCCGCGCGGAACGAGCGCCTTGTGCAATTCGTTGACGACTGAGGACTTGCCGATGCCCGAATAGCCGGAGACCAGAACCAGCTCCGGCGATCCGCCCTTGACGATGCGGTCGAAGGAAGCGAGCAGGATCTCGACCTGGCGCTTTCTCCCATAAAGCCTCTCGGGGATCATGAGCCGATCGGGGGCATCGTGCTCGCCGAGCGGAAAATCGTCGATGCGTCGTTCGCTCTCCCACGCCGCAAGGCAGCGCTTGAGGTCGCTCTCGAGGCCCGCCGCGGTCTGATAGCGGTCCTCGGCCGCCTTGGCGAGCAGCTTCATGACGATCCGCGAAAGCGGGGCCGGGACGGTCTCGATCCGCTCGTCCGGCGGCGCTGGCCGCCGCGCGATATGGCAATGGACCCACTCCATCGGATCGGTCGCGGCGAACGGCAGCGAGCCGGTCAGCATCTGATAGAACGTGACACCGAGCGAATAGAGATCGCTGCGCGAATCGATCGAGCGGTTCATCCGTCCGGTCTGCTCGGGCGCCATATAAGCGAGGGCGCCGGAGATGGTTTCGGGCGGCTCGAGCGTCTGACGTTGCCGTGGCAGCCGCGAGGCGATGCCGAAGCCGGTGAGCCTCGCCTCGCCGTCGGCGCAGTTGACGAAGATATGCGCCGGTTTGACATCCTTGTGGACAAACCCGCGCCGGTGAGCCTTGCCCAAGGCGCCGGCGATGCCGATCGCCAGCCGCAAAAAGCCGCCCGCCTCCATCGGCGCGCCGATGAGCGACGCGAGCGGTTCGCCGCCCGGATCCTCGAGCGCCAGCATGGTCTGGCCGTGTTCGCGGACGAGCTCAATCGGCCGCGCCGCCCAGGCCGCGTCCAGCTCCTCTTTGAATTCGTAATGACGGGCGAGGCGGTCGAGGATGGCGGGCGAAGGGCGCTCGCCGGCCGGCGCCATAATCAGCACGGCGCGCTTTTCGCCCGAGGCGGAAAGGCGCGACGCCCGATACAAGACGCGCTCGCCGTCGTCCCACAAGACGTGGAGGCTCTCGTCATCGGCGCTCAACCGTGAGGAGGAGACCATCTCCAAGACTCCGTCGTCACTCCCGTGGCCGCAAATTTTGCTGAAGAGGCGACATGAGCTTGGATTGGTGCGCCGTTCTCGGACCCACGGCAAGGATTAGCGAACCTACACCTTTGTATAGCGGACTCGGCGGCGTCGAAGCTCCGCGGCGCGCCTTCGCATGCCGGGGAGACGAGTAGCGTACGAACCCAGTCATCGAGCCCCGCGGAGCGGACGCCGATATAGCCCAGCGCGGTCAATTTGGTGATCGATTCAATTGCTCCCTCTCCGTGAGCATGTCTCCACCGGCGGCGGTTCAGGCGGCCTCGGCGACGACCGGGTTGCGGAGCACGCCGATTCGGCTGATCTCCACTTCGGCGACGTCGCCCGGGCGCATGAAGAGCGGCGGGTTGCGCCTCCAGCCCACGCCGCCGCACGTCCCGGACACGATCACGTCGCCTGGCAGCAGCGGCAGGATGATGGAGATATAGGCGATCAGCTCGGCAACCGGCGTGATCATGAGGTCGGTCGTGGTGTGCTGGACGATCTGGCCGTTCAGCCGCGTCTCCAGCATAAGCCGCGAGGGATCAGGAATCTCGTCCGCGGTCACGAGCCAGGGGCCGAAACCGCCGGTGCCGGCGAAGCTCTTGCCCGCAAGGAACTGGCTGGTGTGGCGCTGCCAGTCACGGATGCTGCCTTCGTTGTAGCAGGAATACCCCGCCACATGCTCAAGCGCGCGCTNNCGCTCGGCCGGGATGTGGCGCCCACCGTCGCCGATCACCACGGCGAGCTCGCCTTCGTAGTCGAACTCGTCCGACACTTTGGGCTTCACCAGCGGCCGCAGATGGCCGACCTGGCTGCCGGCGAACCTTGCGAACAGCGTCGGCTTCTCGGTCACCGTTCGGCCGGTCTCTTCGACATGGGCGCGATAGTTGAGGCCGACGCAGATGATCTTGTCGGGGTCGGGGATTACGGGGGCCAGTTCGAGCCCCTCGAGCTCGATGTCGGGCGCGGCGTCACGCGCAACGCGCTGGGCTTCGGCCAAGGCGCCCGCGGCGAGCAGCGCCCGCAACGTCGCCCGGCGG
>PMHI01000601.1:0-12158 GCA_003156615.1 Acidobacteriaceae bacterium
CAGTGAGTGCAATGCAGAACTAGCAACTCTGGTATCTGCACCTGCATTTGGGTGCAAGCCCCTGTTGCCCTGTCGTTGAACGCTGCCGTCACCTCAGCGGAACAGATTCTCGGGGGCCGAGTCGAGATCGTGATCCGGGGCGTTTTCGATAAGGAGGTTAGGAGGAAGCCGCTGGCGGACGCGGGGTATAACCCCTGAGACCCAAGACCTGATACAACAGCTCCATGGCCAAGTTCTTGTTTACCATGCTGCCTGCGAATGACCGGGCCCAGTCACTAGCATTCGTTGCGATTGCGGCTCTTGCCTTAGCCTTGACGGTTGCCGGTCGCTCTTCGTCGCCAATTCATTCCTCACTAGCGAGAAACGGAGGCGATCCTGTGGCTTTCACCATCTCCAGCCCAAGTTTCTCCAACGGCGGTGACATCGCGAAAAAGTTCACCTGCGACGGAGCCGATGTGTCTCCGCAGTTGAAGTGGAGCGATCCACCCGCCGGAACCAAGAGCCTGGCGCTGCTGGCCGACGATCCCGACGCACCCGTGGGGAACTGGAACCACTGGGTCTTGTGGAATTTGCCAGCAGAGATCCGCGATCTCGCGGAAAACGTGACCAAGACCGGGCAATTGCCAGACGGTTCCCGACAGGGAGTGAATGATTTCCGAAAGGCTGGGTACAACGGCCCTTGTCCGCCCCCGGGCAAGCCACATCGCTATTACTTCAAGATCTTCGCCCTCGACGCCAAGCTGGATCTGAAGGGTAGTGCCGGAAAACATGAACTCGAAGCCGCCATGAAAGGACACATTCTGGCACAGGCCGAGTGGATGGGCCGTTACGGACGCTAGCCCGCTCGATAGCGTTCGTCACTCAAGGTTTGACCACGGCGGAGGAAAGTTGATAGCTTCGCGCCAGTCGCTGGCTCACATCGAAATGGACCGCCGGAACTTTATTAAGAGCTCACTCTTGGCTGGAGCCAGCACTCTGCTCGCGAGCCGTGGTCTTCGAGCCAACTCTTCCTCATCGCAAGAACAAGTTCCGGGTGCGATGGCAATCTCGGAGATCGAAACAGCTCGCTTTCCGAGCGGATTTCTTTGGGGCATGGCCTCCGCTGCCTACCAAGTCGAAGGGGCGTGGAACATCGACGGTAAGGGGGAATCAATCTGGGATCGCTTCTCGCATACCGTGGGCAAGATCAAAGGCGCGGCTACGGCCGATGTTTCCTGCGATCAATATCACCGCTACAAAGAAGACGTCGCCATCTTAAAACGCCTGAATCAGAAGAGCTACCGCTTCTCAACTTCATGGGCGCGTATCCAACCTACGGGCACAGGACTGGTCAATCAAAAGGGTGTCGACTATTACAGCCGCCTTACGGATACTTTGCTCGAAGCTGGCATNNGGATGGCCGAACCGCGATCTTGCCGGCTACTTTGCCGACTTTGCCGGAATCCTCGCAAAAACTCTTGGCGACCGAATCACCACCTGGGCTCCCTTCAACATGCCGTGGACCTTTACCTACTACGGCTACGCCGTCGGTGTCTTTCCTCCGGGCAAATCGAACTTTGAACAGTTTCTAAAAGCGGCGCACACGGTCAACCTCGCGCAGGGCGAAGCATTCCGAGCGATCAAGGCGGCATCCTCTAAGGCAACCGTAGGAAGCGCCTACGGCATGGCTCCCGCATATCCCAAAACCGAGAGCGAGGCGGATCGCGCAGCGGCCGCCCGTTACCACGCCATGAACAATGTCTATTTCCTCAACCCTGCGATGACGGGCGATTACCCAAAGGCTTTCGCGGGCGAAACTCCATATGAGGCGATGGGTTACAAGTCCGGCGACGACAAGATCATGAGGGTCCCTTTGGACTGGCTGGGATTTCACTACTACACGCGCCGCATCGTCTNNCAAATCCACGTCGAGATGCCAACCGAGGGCCCGCTGACCGAAGCGGGCCTGGAGATATGGCCGCGTGGCATCCATGACCTGGTCATGCAAATCTCGCGCGAATACAACCATCCCATCATTGAGATTAGCGAGAATGGCTGCTGCTATCTTGACAGCCCAGATGAAACCGGCCGCGTTCCCGACACGCGCCGTATTGCCTTTCACCGCCAGATCCTGGCAGAGCTTTCGCGCGCCATCGCCGAAGGAGCGAGAGTGCGCGCATATCACGCCTGGAGCCTGGTGGATAACTTCGAGTGGGCGGATGGCTACACGCAGCGCTATGGACTGACTTACGTCGACTTCCGCAGCCAGAAGCGCACGGTGAAGGATTCCGGACTCTGGTATGGACGTGTCGCAGCCGCGAATCGCCTGGGTGTGTAGTGTGCCGCGGGTAGCGAAGAAGAGGAGAGGCCTTTGAAAGCCATTGAACGCGAGGGACCGGAAATCTCCAAAATAACGAGCGCCCCAGAATCTCTTTCGAGATCGAGGCGCCCGGGCAGCCCTCCCCCAGAACTGCTCACCTCCGAAAATAAAGGCGAGGCAGGATTTTGCAAATGGCACTCCCGTGCCACCTCGTTGCCCAAAAGTGCCATTCTTCCAAACTATTGCAAGCCAAGCCTTTAAGGGACTTGGACGAAGAATTCCCAATTCTGCCGGTGCCTCGCACCCCGAGAGTCGGCGAGCTTTCTGCCGGTGATCAAATGCTCGACTTAGATCTGCAGGTTCATCATCCTCATCAGGCCGCGCACCCCGACAGTGCCCGGGGAGACGTCCGGCAACAAGCATGGATGCCCTCTCGGCTTGAAATGACTTTACGCTGTTGCTCAGCTCCATCCCCGAAACCACACTGTATAATCCCCAGTTCGATCCAATCGGGAGCTTCTCTCATGAAGAACTTCGTCCGCCTGGCCTGCCTTCTGCTTGTGATCTCCTCGGTCCCCCCACTGTGGTCTCAGGAAAAGGTGGATCTGGAAACCATGGGCCGTATCCGCTACGAAGGCTTCCACGACTCCAAGGTGATGGAGTACGCCGCAGGATTGATGGACTCGATTGGCGAGAGGCTTACCGGCTCTCCCAACATGAAGCGCGCCAATGAATGGACGCGCGATCAGCTCACCGCGATGGGTCTCGCCAACGCGCACCTTGAGCCCTGGGGACCGTTCGGCCGGGGCTGGGCCAACCAATACATCAACGTTCGCATGACCTCGCCCGATATCGCCCCGCTGCTGGTCTATCCAAAAGCCTGGACTCCGGGCACCAACGGCGTAGTGCAAGGCAAATGCATTCGCGTGAACATTGAGGACAAGAAGGATTTCGATAAATATAAAGGCAAGCTCGCCGGCATGATTGTGATCTTCGGGCCTGACGTTGACGTGAAACCGATCACTGAGGCCCCCTTCAAACGGCTGAGCGACGACGATCTCGCCAAGCTCTCCGACTACCAGATTCCCGGCGACCACCCGCCCTTCGCTTTTGCCGCTTTTTTGAAGCGCCAGCAGTTCATCAAGGACTTGAATCAGTTCTTCGCCGAAGAAAAAGTTCTGGCCGTGATCGACCACTTCCGCGTAACTTCCGGCGGCGGCACCGTCTTTGTGCAGTCCGGCGGATCCTATAAGCCCGGCGAAACCACGACGGTTCCTCAACTCGTCATGGCCGTGGAGCACTGGACCCGCATTGCGCGCCTTCTTCAGCAGAAGAAAGACGTCTCCCTCGAACTGAACGTCACGAACACTTTCTACGACGACGATCCCATGCAGTACGACACCATCGCTGAAATTCCCGGGACGGACAAGAAAGATGAAGTCGTGATGCTGGGCGCACACCTAGACTCATGGCACGCAGCCACGGGAGCCACCGACAACGGCGCGGGCACCATTGTGATGATGGAAGCGGTTCGCATCCTCAAAACGCTCGACATCAAGCCCCGCCGCACTATTCGCATTGGCTTGTGGAGCGGCGAGGAAGAAGGCCTGCTCGGCTCGCAGGGTTATGTGGAGCATCATTTCGGTTCGCGTCCGCCCTTGGACGATCCTGCAATGAAAGGTATGCCGACCCTGCTGCGGCGCGAAGCCGGCGAGGTCACGGTGAAGCCGGAACAGGCGAAAGTCTCCGTGTATTTCAACGTGGACAATGGCACGGGAAGGATTCGCGGCGTTCACCTGCAGGAGAACGAGGCGGTTGCTCCCATCTTCGACGCCTGGATGAAGCCGTTCAAAGATCTGGGCATGAGCACGCTCACCATGCGAAATACGGGCGGCACCGACCATCTCTCGTTCGACGCGGTCGGCATCCCGGGATTCCAGTTTATTCAGGATCCCATCGAGTACGAGGCGCGCACCCATCACTCGAATATGGATGTGTACGACCGCTTGCAGCCCGACGATCTGAAGCAGGCGGCAGTAATCGTCGCCGGCTTCGTCTACGATGCGGCGATGCGCGACCAGATGCTGCCCCGCAAGCCCATCGAGAAGCCGCTCCCCAAAGAACCGGAAAAGAAAGAGGATCAATGATATCCTTCGCGCCCAAGCNNCAAATCCTTTTTAGGAATTCTGCTTTTCGCCATGCCATTGGCCAGTGTGCTCGCGCAGGCACCGGCGCTGCAAATGAATGTCGTTTACGTGTGCACGGACGGACAAAGCTTCAAAGTCTTTTCCTGCAACAACACCACCGGCGCCTGCGATTATCAGAACTACAAGAAGGGGCAGGCATACCAGCGAGGCGAAGCGCTACGCGTACAACTCACTGCTTTGCTTCCGGCGAAATGCCATGCGCAAACCCCGGCCGAGGCGCAGGCTGACCCCCATCGCGGTGAAATTCCGCCTGCGCCTTCTCCGTTTAAGGCGCGCGCGGCTGCTGGCGCCAACGGTGCAGGCGCCGCAACCGCGAATCAAAGCGGAGCGGGGTCCGGCGGATTCAAGGTCGGCGACACGGTCCGCGTTTTGATCGACGGCTGGCAAGAAGCCACGGTCCTCGAGGTCCACGGCCGGTCGTATTTGGTCCATCTGCCAAGTGGGATTGACGTTTCGAAACTCTGGCCGTACGAAGTGCACCGGCTGGGAAAGCTCACGGCGGAGGATCACGCTGCCGGGCAATACGATCTCCACGATCGCGTGCAAGTTCTGGTGAACGGCCGGTGGATGGAAGGCGAGATCCGCGGACAGAATAATGTCAACATGTACGACATAAAGGTGCCGGGGGTAGATACAGGGTTCGGCTCTGACATTGTGAACACGACCCCCGAGAATATCCACATGTCGACTACGCCAGCGCCCCCGCCTCCCGCGCAGCGGGCGGCCGGGCAAGTTCCCAAACCGGGGCTGGTCAGCTGCGCCGGCAAGTATGAAGGTCGGTGGGAGCACGTCTCGGGGATGGGTGGAATGAAAGTGGTTTTCCGTTCCGGTAAGGCAACCATCACGGAAGGATTCAGCGGTGAGATGCCGTTCGATTGCTTCACGGGCGACGGCAAGGTCGTTTTCTACAAGGCCGGATCGTTCACGCCGTTTTCCTACGACTTTGACATCAACCTCGATGGCACGCTGCAGTCGCCGCTTGGAGCGATCAAGAAGATGGGCAACTGACGAGTCGGTTTTAGTTTTGCGGCGGAGCGGCTGGCACCTCCTACAACCGGTGCACTCCAGAGCGGCGCAGCGCGAAGAGCACAGCCCATCCAATCACTGCAACCGCCCCGAGTCTATCTATTCGCCTTTCGGGCGCTGCTACGGACCTAAGTGCGGATGGCATTGCGGGCGGTTGCACCCGTAAGCTTCTCTATTTCTTCTTGGGCGATATGGAACCCCGTGTTTGCGGCGGGGACACCAGCGTAAACGGCGGCTTGAAGAAGAACCTCTTTGATATCGCATATTTCCAAGCCATGCAGAAGTCCCGCCTTGACGTGGAGACGAAACTCTTCCCAGCGTCCAAGGGCTACCGTCATTGCCAAAACAAGAAGACGGCGAGTTCTGTAGTCGAGGCCCGGTCGCCTCCAGATCGTTCCCCACGCGTATCGGGTGATTAAGGCTTGAAAATCTTCGTTGAAGTCGGTAGTGCTGGCGATCGCTTTGTCAACATGGGCATCTCCGAGGACTCTGCGCCGCACTTCGAGGCCGGCCTCGAAAACGTCTTCCGAACTACTTTCATGGGCTTGAAGAAACGCAAAGAGCGCAGCGGTGAAGGATTTCGGGGCCTCAAGATTTGAGAGATGGGCGGCTGATAGGCGGGTCACGCGGGCTTGCGGTATGCGCTGAGCCAGGATTTCCCCGTTCCCGGTCCAGGGCGTGGAGACATCCCGCTCGCCTACGATCACCAACGTAGGAATTCCGATATGCGGCAGGTTGTCCTTGAAGTCAAAATCTCGGAGAGCAGCACAGCAACCTACATATCCCGTCACATCGGTCCCCAGCAACACCGACCGGATGCTGTCGACATAGGCACTCGATGGCGCGAGAGATTCCGGCGAGAAGAAGCGCTGTATCGCCGTGTCTGCGATCGCCACCATGCCACCTTGTTGCACGGCGTTGATCCGGTTCTGCCAAAGCTCTGGGTTTCCGATTCGGGGCGATGTATTGGCCAGAATAAGTCCCGTAAGCTTCTCAGGCGCATGAATGGCCAGCCACTGGCCCACGGCACCCCCGAGCGAAAGCCCGCAAAACGAGAACTTGGGAAGATTGAGCGCTTCCACCAACCCGAGAACATCGCGGCCCAGCTGTTCGACGGAATATTCTCCCGGCGGAGCCTCTGAGGCGCCATGGCCACGCGTGTCGTAGCGTAAGACCTGAAAGTGCGAGAGCAGATCTTGCAGTTGTGGTTCCCAAAGGGCGTGGTCTGTTCCGATTGAATGAGAGAAGACCAGGACGGGAAGACCGGGGTTTCCTTCCAGTCGATAGAATACGCGGAGGTGGTTAACCGTTACGCAAGGCATGGCCGCTGTTCCTTACTTCTCCACGGGCTTCTTCGCGGGAAGGGTCGCTTGCATCTGTTGGAGCCTGAAAGAGTCGGCTGATCCGAGATAGCCTTCGGGGACATCGAGTTGGGCAATGGTCGTCGGGTTGAGATGTTTCGTGACTTCCGGCATTTCGGTGAGGACCTCCACGAGTGGGCAATGGTGACTGACGGCCTTACGCGTCGCCTCTTCCAGAAGCTGATGGGCATTGTCGCGGCCGAGTTTCGCTGCCAGGAGAACCATGGCTTTTTCCGCGTAAATCGTTCCCCCGGTCGCAGCTAGGTTCTCGCGCATGCGCGCGCTATCAACGCTAAGCCCTTCTGTGATTTCAGCGATCGAGGCGGCGGCAATGCCAGTCGCTTGAATGGCGGCGGCGATGGTCGGCCACTCCGATTGCCATCCCCCGACGGCGCGCTCGTGCTCTTGCACCATCGCTGAAAGATAAGAGGCTACCAGGCCCGGCATCCGGTTTGCGGCGGCGAGCGTTACCGCGCAACCGACTGGATTGCGCTTGTGGGGCATGGTTGAGGAACCACCACGCCCTTGGCTTTCCGGCTCGGCTGCCTCGCTAATTTCGCTTTGCATGAGGAGGCTGATATCACGCGCGATTTTGCCCAGGGAGCCGGTAAGGACGCCGCACGCGCAAACCAACGTAGCCAGGCGATCGCGGTGCGTGTGCCACGGCGCATCGGGGCAGACAAGGCCGAGCTCGCCGGCGAGTTCTTGAGCCACGACGGGTCCTTTATCACCGATCGCCGCAAGCGTACCGACCGCCCCGCCAAACTGGAGTACCAGGGCTTGCGCAAAACTCTCCGTAAGCCGTTTTCTCCCACGGTGGACGGCCGCCAGCCATCCCGCAGCCTTGAGGCCGAAAGTGATGGGGGGTGCTGCCTGGAGCAGTGTCCGGCCAACCATCGGGGTGTCCTGATGTTGCTCGGACAATTTCCGCAGCGCCTGCTCGGCACGGGTAAGGTCGGATTCGATGAGCGGCTGGGCGCGCTTGAGCAAGAGGATCAGCGCCGTGTCCGACACATCCTGGCTGGTTGCGCCGTAATGTACAAAGCCAGCGGCGGATGCATCTTTCGACCGCGCGATTTCGGTGAGTGCCTTTGCCAGCGGAATGCCATAAGTTCCCGCGCGCAATGTGTTCCGAGAGAGAGCCGCGACATCGAATGCGTCGGGGTTCGCTGCCGCAGCAATCGATTCCGCTGCGGCCTGGGGGATAATTCCCAGCCGTGACTCGACCCGCGCAAGCCCGACCTCGAAATGGAGCATGGCCTGTAAAATTGACCGGTCGGAAAAAATTTCCTCGAGGGGCTCAGTACTTGCCAAGCTATCGATCAAGCGCACCGCCATCAATTCCTCCGACTGGAACCGCGAAGCCTGGATCACTCAAAGAAGAGAGACTCAAATCATAGATGGGTGAAAGGCTCGGCGCACCTTTATACATCAAAAAACACGGTTTCATGTTCACCGCACAGGTGGATGTCAAAACGCCAATCGCTGTTTTGGTGAGGGTCTGGCTGCGCCATAAGGGTATCGCGGCGCTGTTTTGGTACGAGTGCGAGAACAGGATCTTCGTGGTTGGCTGGGTCTCCGGCGAAATAGATGCGAGTTGCCAGGCGTTTCAAGATGCCTCGCCCAAAAACGGAGATATTCATGTGAGGAGCCTGCAACGTGCCGTCATTGCCGGGGACACGGCCCGGCTTGATGGTCTCGAAAACGCAGCTTCCATTCTCGTCGGTCGCTAATCGTCCATAGCCGGGGCAGTCCGGATCGACAGCTTTTTCTTGTGGGTCGTCGGGGCTATGGTATTTTCCTTCGGCGTTCGCTTGCCAGATCTCGATCATGGAATCGTCAACCGGAACACCATCTCCGTCGAGCACTCGGCAGATCAGCCGCACCCGCTCGCCCGTTGCGTTTGGACCAGCCACGCACCTGACCGACCGCGGGTTCGTGCATCCGAGGTGAAAGTAAGGGCCAGCGGTCTGGGAAGGACTCGGCGCCTGATCCATGCTATGCCTCAAAGGGCGTGGCTTCGCGCCCACGCAGGACGATATCGAACCGGAAACCAAGCGCCCATTCGGGCTGAGTGATCTCCAAATCAAACCTTGAGATCAAGCGCTGCCGGGCCTGTTCATCGGGTATCGATTGAACGATCGGATCATAGAGAAGGAGCGGGTCGCCGGGGAAATACATCTGTGTGATCAAGCGCGTCGCGAATGCGCGCCCGAAGAGCGAAAAGTGAATGTGGGCGGGACGCCAGGCATTGTCGTGGTTATCCCACGGGTAGGCGCCGGGTTTGATCGTCACAAACTGATAGCAGCCGTTGGCATCGGTCAAGGTTCGTCCCGACCCGCTGAAATTTGGATCCAGTGGCGCGCGATGATCGTCTCGTTTATGGCGATAACGTCCGGCAGCGTTGGCTTGCCAGATTTCCAGCAGAGTGTGGGGGACCGGGCGGCCACTATCATCGAGCACGCGTCCCCTTACGATGATGCGTTCGCCGAGCGGCTCACCCGCATGTTGACGAGTGAGATCGCTATCCGCTTCGGCGATGTCGTCATGCCCATAGACCGGGCCGGTTATCTCGGAGAGAGTATGTGGTAGAACGATCAGCGGTTTGTGCGGGGCACGCCGAACCGTTGCACCGTAGGCCGGGTACAATGACGTAGGCTGGCCGGTTTCGTCGTGCCGCCGATAGGGAATGACTTTGATCATTGGTTGCACCTTTGTGTCCGACTCTGTCTCGCCATAGTTTGCTTTTGCCCCCAGTGTCCAGGAGGCAAATTCAGTCCAGAGGCAGGCCTACGTAATTTTCCGCCAGACTTTGTGCCGCCGCTCGTGAACTTGTGACGTAATCCAGTTCTCCGACTTGACGCCGCCGATCAAACGCATTGTCCGTATCGAAACGGTGCAGCATGGAAGTCATCCACCAGGAAAAGCGCTGCACCTTCCACACCCGTCGCAGGCAGGTGGCGGAATAGCTATCGAGCAGGTCGCGACTGCCCGTGCGGTAAAACTCCGAAATGGCTCGCGCCAGGATGCGGACGTCGGCAACCGCAAGATTCAGCCCTTTGGCTCCGGTCGGCGGAACGATGTGGGCCGCGTCGCCCGCTAGAAACAATTGGCCATGCTGCATGGGCTCCACAACAAAGCTCCGCATCCCCGCGATGCTCTTTTGAAGGATAGGACCCTCGGTGAGTGTCCAGTCCGCACAAGCAAGCCGAGTATGAAGTTCTCGCCAAATCCGCTCGTCCGGCCAGCTCTCAATATCTTCGTCGGAGGAACATTGCAAATAGAGCCGGCTGAGCTGCTGGCTCCGCATGCTGAGCAGGGCGAAGCCGCGATCATGGTAGGAGTAAACCAGCTCATCGGAGGACGGTGGTGCCTCGGCTAGAATTCCGAGCCATGCGAAGGGATAAACTCGTTCGTAAATAGTAAGCGCGCCTTCGGGAATACTGGGTCGGCAAATCCCGTGAAAGCCGTCGCATCCGGCAATAAAATCGCAGGCCAATTCGCTGAGTTCGCGGTTTTTGCGAAAGCGAATGCAAGGCTTCAGAGTGGTGAAATGATGCACGGAGACATCTTGAGTTTCGAAGAAAATCTGGCCTCCCGCTGCGAGACGGGCATCGATGAGATCTTTCACGACCTCCGCCTGAGCATAAATAGTGATGCTACGGCCACCGGTGAGTTCTTTAAAGTCGATGCGGTGACCGCTCCCTTGAAACCGCAACTCGATCCCGTAGTGGACAAGGCCTTCCCGTTTCATACGTTCGCCTACGCCAGCCCCAATCAGCAGCTCGACGGTATTTTGCTCCAGCACGCCCGCGCGAACCCGTTCCTGGACGTATTCGCGGCTTCGACACTCCAGCACAACAGAGTCGATCCCCTGCAGATGTAGAAGATGCGACAACAGTAATCCTGCAGGCCCTGCGCCAATGATCCCCACCTGTGTACGCATGATGAGATCTAGAAAGGGTACGGACGACGGCCCAGCTGGATCGTGATCCACTTCGTCTCGGTCAGTTCGTCCATCGACCAGTGGCCGCCTTCGCGTCCACTGCCAGAATCTTTTACTCCACCGAAAGGAACCGTGGCTTCGTCATGCACTGTGGGGCCATTGATATGAACCATGCCCGCTTCGAGTTCGAGAGCGAACTTCATCGCCAACTGAAGATCGTTGGTGAGCACCGCCGATGACAACCCGTAAGCCGTATCGTTGGCGAGGCTGAGCGCATGAGCGGCGTCGTCCGCTTTAATCACGGCGGCCACCGGGCCGAACAGTTCGTCGCGGAACGCCGGCATGCCCGGCTTTACGTCAGCAACCACGGTGGGCTGATAGAAGTTTCCCTGATGCGTACCACCGGTCAGCAACCGCGCTCCGGCAGCGACGGATGCCTGAATCTTGCCGTCAATCAGTCCGCATTGGGAAGTGTGGATCAGCGGGCCAATTACCGTGTGCGGGTCGCGGGGATCACCCACTTGCAGCGTCTTCACTTTCGCAACGAATCGTTCGAGGAAGGCGTCGTAGATGGCAGACTCAACGATGATGCGCGAGCCCGCCATGCAGATTTGCCCTTGATGAATGAAGATGCCAAAACAAGCGGTTGAGACCGCGTAATCCAGATCGGCGTCCTGGAGCACGATGAGTGGGCTTTTTCCTCCCAGCTCAAGGATCACTTTCTTGCCGTGTTTAGCGCATTCGACTGCGATGAGCCTGCCCACGGCGGTGGAACCGGTGAAAGAAATCAGCCGGACGCGCGGATCGGCAAACAATACCGGGCCTACGGTGGGACCGTCGCCGGGAACTACGTTGAGCACCCCCGCTGGCAATCCTGCGTTCTGGAATACTTCGGCGATTTTCAATCCAATCAGAGAAGTTTCCTCCGAGGGCTTGAGCACAAACGTGTTGCCCGCCGCCAGCGCCAGGCAAACTTTCTTGGTGGCAAGCAGTAGCGGGAAATTGAATGGCGCGATTCCGGCCACAACACCGAGGGGACGCCGAATCGCAATCGACATCATGCCCGGAATGTCGGCGGGGATCACATCTCCTTGAATACGCCGCGCTTCTCCGGAAACGGCACGCAGCATATTGACCGTGAAGGACACTTCAAACTGAGCCTTGCCAAAGGTCGAGCCCGCTTCATCGATCAGCAAATCAACAATTTCCGGGCGGGCTTTTTCGAGCACATCCGCCGCGCGCTGCAGAATCAATTCACGCTCCGCGGCTAGCGTGTGACCCCACCCATCCTTCGACGAATATGCGGCATCGATTGCCCG
>PMHI01000601.1:12190-15735 GCA_003156615.1 Acidobacteriaceae bacterium
CAAATGCTTAATACCACTTGAGTATCAGAGTAAAACGAAAAAGGTAGCAATGCGAGTCAAGGCGGCAGCGCGTGTACAATCCTTCAGCGCTAGAAGCCGATGAATCCTGCCTCGGAACACAGGTCGCGGAACTTGCCGGATCAAGCAGAATGGGATCGCATTGCGACGAGCGCACAATTTCAAGACTTATTGGCCAGGAAAAAAGCATTCATTCTTCCTGCTTTTCTGTTTTTTCTCGTGTACTACCTCCTCCTTCCCATTCTGGTCGGGTGGGCGCCAAGGCTGATGTCTAATCGAGTGTTCGGAACCGTCACTCTAGCTTACCTGTTCGCCCTCTCCCAATTTGTCGTGGGGTGGGTCATTGCCGGGTTGTACTTGAAGGCCTCCGGGAAGTTCGACAGCCTCATCAGGGATCTCCTTGCGAGGACGGATGGTCCCGAAGGAGGCAGGTGAGTGTCGATCTCCGCGGCGGTTTTCTTCGCATTCGTCGCCGGTACTCTCGGAATCACCTATTGGGCTTCGCAGCACTCGCACGGCACTAGCGCTTACTTCGCCGCTGGTCGTCGTATCACCGCCTGGCAAAATGGATTTGCTGTGGCGGGCGATTTCATGAGTGCGGCGTCATTTCTCGGGATCGTCGGTCTGATTGCGTTGCAGGGCTTCGACGGATTTTTGTATGCGGTTGGGGGCTTTGTTGCCTTTGTGACGATCCTCCTGTTGGTTGCAGAACCGCTGCGCAACACCGGGAAATACACCATGGGAGATGTGCTGGCCTACCGCCTGCGGCCGCGGCCAGTGCGGGCGCTGGCCGCACTCAGCACGCTGGCGACGATTCTGTTTTACATGATTGCGCAAATGGTTGGTGCGGGAGCGCTGGTCGCGCTGCTTCTGGCGAATTCCGGCATCAGCTACAACATGGCGGTAACCGGAGTGGGCATCCTGATGATGGTGTACGTGGTTTTCGGTGGCATGCTGGCAACCACCTGGGTTCAAATCATCAAGGCCATGATGTTATCGACGTGTGCTCTCCTCCTTACGGTGATGGTGATCGGGCATTTTNNTAGTCAGAGACTTTCTTCAACCCGGACTGCGCTACAAGCCGCCCTACGGGCCGCTCGATTTGATTTCCTTAAGTCTGGCATTCATTTGTGGGACGGCCGGGCTGCCGCACATTCTTGTGAAGTTCTATACCGTGCCTGACGCGANNGGGATGACTTCGGTCCTCGGGCTCGGCGCCGCGGTTATCGTGGGGCCGGACTACATTGTCACCCACGGCGGAACCAACATGAGTGGTCCGCTGTTGGCCCAAGCCCTGGCGGGCAACGTTTTTCTGGCTCTGGTGTCAGCCGTTGCCTTCGCAACGATTCTCGCGGTGGTAGCGGGACTAACGATCAGCGCCTCTACTTCCTTCGCTCACGATTTCTGGATGAATGTGATCCACCACGGAGTGGAGCGGAGATCCGGCGAAACGGTGCTGGTGGCGAGGCTTTCCGCGCTTGCGGTGGGCGCGATTGCAATTATGATCGCGATTGCATTGGGACCGGCGTCCAATGCCGGGATTCTGGCAACACTCGGGATGGTGGTAGCCGCCTCCGCGAACTTTCCCGTCATTGCGCTCTCGATTTTCTGGCGCCGCTTCAATACCGCGGGGGCCATCGCCGGTTTGTCGGTCGGCCTGCTGGCCTCGATCGGACTCATCCTGGCAAGTCCCAATTTCATGGGAATCGATTTACCCGACGCAGGCGGGACTTTACACCACCTGATTCAAGCGAAGGCCTGGTTCCCGCTGGAGAACGTGGGCATCCTGAGCGTGCCGCTCGGTTTTCTGGCTGCGATCGCAGGTACGCTGCTGAGCCATGAACCGAGCTGCGCAGCAAAATTCAACGAGTTCATGGTGCGCGCGAACACTGGGCTGGGNNTTCGTAAAATGGCAAAACCGGCGTTCCACTGAAGCGGATTACCTGGGGATTGCCGAGATCCGCCCCGAATCCGAACCCAGCCACTCCAGGTGGCGAACGCTATCGCTGGTTTCGCCAATTACTTCAGACCTGGCCCGTTATTCGGGAACGACGATTGCTGGCGTCAGCCAGCTCACGAGAGCCGTGATTAGAAAGTTAAGACACAGGGCCAGGAAGCCGGCACTCCAGCCGAACAGGGGGTCCCGGTGACTGAGCATAAGGAAGGTGACGGTGGCAACTCCAGCAATCATACCGGTAAAGACTCCGCGCATAGTGACGCGTCTCCAGTAGAGACCCAGCACCACGCCAGGGAAGAACTGGGTGACGCCCGCATACCCTGTTAGGAGAAGGCCCACCAGCGTGGCCGATTTGTAGATGGCGAGCACGAGGCTGATGAGGCCGAGCACTACGACCATGACTCGCGCCAGCTTGGCGACCTGTTCGTCCGTCATCGCCGGTGCGAAGATGGGCCGATAGAGGTTCTTGGCAAACAGGGTCGCAGCGGTCAGAATGAAAATGGAAGCAGGCACCATAGCGGTAAGGGCGCCAGCTCCACCGATTACTCCCAGGAACCACGGCGGGAAGCTCTTGCGGACAATCGTCAAAAGCGAGAGGTCGCCATTGGGCAAGCCAGGCACGACCAAAACCGCAGTAAAGCCGACAAAAAAGATAAAGGCTAGAGTGATGGTGTAGAGAGGCATTACCACGGCGTTGCGACGCAAGGTGTCGCCGCTATTCGCGGTGAAGGCGGCCCCAAACGCGTGCGGCCACATGTAGAAACCCAGCGAAGTCAGAAGAACTGTGGAGATGTACCAAGTATGACCGAGGTTGGCGGTGGCGCCGGGCATGGTTAGGTGTGCCGGCCGGCTATGCGCCAACGCGGCGAACATGGGACCGATCCCGCCAAAGTGGATATAGGGAATGCCGATGCCAATGGAGACTGCCGCCAAGACCATCAGCACATCTTTAAGAACGCTGACCCAAGCCACTGCCCGAACCCCGCTAGCAAAGACGAAGGCCACCAACAGAACGACCGAAATCGCCATGGCTGGTGTACGGCCGATTCCATCGAAGCTGGCAATCGAGACGATAATACCTACCCCTGTTATCTGGAGCTGCAGGTAAGGGATAAAAGAGGCGATACCAACGACACATACAAATCCGGCTAGATACTTGTTGCCGTAGCGCATGGTGAAGAAGTCGGATTGAGTCTGCATTCCGTATTTCCGGCCGACCTCCCAGATCTGCGGCAGGATAAAGAACGAGACAACGTAGGCCAGGGTCAGGTAAGCCATGATGTATAGCGTTGGGCCGCCACGGGAATAGGCCCAGCCGCTGGCTCCCAAAAAGGCGAACGTGGTGTACACTTCGCCCGCCATCAGCAGGAACATCAGAACAGCGCCGAAGCCGCGGCCGCCAACCGTCCACTGCTCCAGGTCCATCTTTCGGCGGACTCCAGCCAGGAAACCGATGGCAACGCCCATCGCGACGATGACGAAGATCGTGGCCAGGGAAACGGCGCTGGGGCTCATTGGACTCCGGAGTCCTTCCTATCCCGCGCGATTTCCACTCGATAGGCCGCCCACA
>PMHI01000384.1:0-789 GCA_003156615.1 Acidobacteriaceae bacterium
GAGCGTTGTCAACCCGGCGCAAACCCTGGCTGCTTTTCCGACCACCCTGGATTGGTCTAACGCCGGTGGGCCATTCACGCAGCTGGGAGGATTTGACTATCTCTATGGCTATCCCACCGGCCGAGGGCTCACGCAGTACGAGATCGCCGATGATTTCCTGAAGATTCGGGGCAAGCACAAGTCCGGATTCGGTCTAGATTTCCTGCGAGCATATTTGAGCAACTCAGACTATACGCAAAACGCCGTCGGAGATATGCTTCCACAAACCATCGACGCATTTTATTCTGGAGGGGTGGACCCAGCATCTCCACAGAGTGATTCCACACGTTTGCATCAATCCTTTCCCACGCAATTGGCACAGCGCTTCGCTAACTACACTCTTGCGGGCTATGGGCAGGATGAGTGGAAGGTAAAGTCCAACCTGACCCTTACTCTCGCCCTGCGGGCGGAACATGAATCAAATCCGGTCTGTGCCCATGATTGCTTTGCTGAATTATCTGGACCATTTGAATCGATCAGTCACGACCCCGCACAGCCTTACAATCAGGCGATCTCGAAACGTGAACAAGCTTTCTTTCACAGGGATGCTGTTGATTGGGCGCCGCGATTCAGTTTCGCCTGGCAACCGCTGGGAGTTTCGCGTAATACCGTGGTGCGTGGCGGGTTCGGCTTGTTTTATGAGCTAACCGGCGGGTTCGCAACCTATTTCTCTGACAATCCACCACTCGTTAACCGCGTGACCGTATTTGGCGCTTACAATCTCGCTCCGGAAGAAACCAACAGCCTTTT
>PMHI01000384.1:804-1015 GCA_003156615.1 Acidobacteriaceae bacterium
ACTTCTTCCCTCCCAGCATTATCGTTGCGACTAATAATCCCCGTTCCTCCCAGTATCAGAAGTGGAGCCTGGAAGTGCAGCAGACGTTTGGTACCAGCACTTCCGTGACTCTCGGATACTACGGCAATCACGGAATTCATGAGTTCGTGCAAAATCCCTCAGCCAATGCTTTCGGATGGGGTCCATTTCCCACTACGCTCTGCAGCAGTCC
>PMHI01000384.1:1124-2708 GCA_003156615.1 Acidobacteriaceae bacterium
GCAGATTACGATGTTCGTCACTCCTTCAATGCGAACTATGTGTGGCAACTCCCGGTAAAGACCATGCTCCACGGCCGCGGCCCTGATTCCCTGGTGAAGGGATGGCAGGTCTCGGGAACGATTTTCGCCCGAACCGGATTTCCCTACACGGTGATCGATCTCGCAGAAAGCGGTAACCTGGCTCCGAACAATTTCTATGGAACAATCTACGCTGTGCCAGCTGCCCCACTCGGCGGGTCCCATTCCTGCGGGGCGGGAGCCGTAATCCCACCCTTCCCGCATCCTTGTTGGCCTTCGCAAGTGCTCGAGAATGGGGCGCCGAATCCAGGCGCACTGTTTGTACAGACGGGCTGCGAGAGCTCGTTCAATGCTGGAAACAAGCCAAGTCGAAAGGGACCCTGTTCGGGCCGTGCCGTTTCCTTTGCGCAAGGACGCAACCGTTTCCGCTATCCGAGCTATTTCAATACTGACTTCACTGTCATGAAGAAAACGAGCCTTGTCGGCCGGGACAAAGTGGTGCTGGGTATCGGTGTCCAATTCTTTAATTTTTTCAATCACCCAAATTTCGGCCCGCCTGACAACTACAGTTCGGACTCATCGTTCGGAGAGATATCGACGATGGAGATGCCACCGACTAGCATCCTGGGGTCTGGCCTTGGAGGCGACGTTTCCCCCAGGATGATCCAACTGAAAGCGCAGATCCAGTTTTAGGAAGGTAGCGGATGATCCTTCATTGCTTTCCGAATTTCGGCGTTGGCGCTTTTCGCTTCATCCATAACCCGAGAGTCGCTGGGGATGACGCAACACTTGTCGTGGGGTGCCGTCACTGTGTCGCGCGCTCCGTTCGAATTGATGCAACTTCAACAATTTGCGAGTGGCGTCAAAGTCGCTTCCGTGCGGGCTGGTTATTGGCAAGTCATTGAGGTGTTTGGCGATTGTAGTCGAGGACCTCTTTAGGCCGTATAACGGGTGGTGAAAAAGCCTTTCCGCGCGTGATATGCTTCCCGCTTCTACAGAGAAAGAGAACTCATGACCTTCTCGCGCCGTGATTTCGTGAAGACGTCCGTTCTCGGAACGGTGGCTGCGGGAGTTGGAGCGCGCGCCCAAGGCGACGATCGAAAACCATCCGCGCCGGAACCCGTTGCTGCAGACCATCCGCCGCAATCCGGATCGTACAAGCGCCCCATCATCATCTGCGCCAACAACGGCTTCAACTATCTTGAGGACGCATTCGCCTTCCTGAAAAGCGGCGGCGACACGCTCGACGCCGCGCTCAAAGTGGTCAAGGGACCGGAAGACGATCCCAACGACACCAGCGTTGGCCTCGGCGGAATTCCCAACGAAGAAGGAGTGGTCGAGCTCGACGCCTGCTGCATGCACGGACCGACGCGCCGCGCTGGCTCGGTCGGAGCCGTGCGCAACATCAAGAACGTCTCGCTGGTCTCCAAGGCCGTCTTTGCGCACACCGGACATGTCATGCTGGTCGGCGAAGGCGCCGAGCGCTTCGCCGTAGCTGTCGGCTTCCCGCGCGAGAACCTGCTCACCGACCATTCCCGCAAGATCTGGCTGCTGTGGAAGGAATTC
>PMHI01000384.1:2758-9440 GCA_003156615.1 Acidobacteriaceae bacterium
CCTCGGCATCGCTCCCGAGTTGCGCCGCGATGCCATCCACAAAGTGCTGTTTCCGCCGACGGGCACGATTCACTGTTCGGCGTTAAACGAGAAAGGCGAAATCTCCGGCTGCACCACTACCAGCGGACTGGGTTTCAAGCTTCCTGGACGTTGCGGCGATTCGCCGATCATCGGCGCCGGCTGCTACACCGACCAGGACGTAGGTTCGGCCGGAGCGACGGGCAGCGGTGAAGAAAATATCAAGGTCGCGGGCGCGCACACTATCGTCGAGAACATGCGTCGCGGAATGTCCCCGCAAGAAGCCGGTATGGATGCGCTCAAGCGCATCGTGCGCAACTACAACANNGCCGGCAAACCGCATAAGATCGCTGTGCATGACGGCACGCGCCGCTCCGAGAACACCGTGGCGCTGTTCAAAGGCTGGTCGCAGGATTTTCCTCCGGAACCCAACATTCCCGAGGAACTGAAGAAAGAGTATCTGAAATAGCGGCCGACGATTCTACATGAACCTGACCTTCACATCCGGACCCTTCTCCAAGTGGATGCTCTCGATGAAGCGCACTTTGCCGGTGAGCTGGGTGAGGATCACCGATGAAGTTCGCGTGCCCTCGCCGAAGAAGCGGACGCCCTTGAGCAGCGCCCCGTCGGTCACCCCTGTGGCAGCGAAGATGAGTTGCTTGCCCGGAGCGAGATCCTCGGCTTGGTAGATTTTGTCTTTGTCTTGGACGCCCATGCGAGCGAGGCGTTCTTCCTGGTCGGGCTTCACCACCAGGCGGCCGAGCATGTAGCCGTTGAGGCAGCGGATGGCAGCGGCGGTGATCACGCCTTCGGGCGCACCGCCTGAGCCCATTACCGCGTGCACGCCGGTGCCGATGACGGCAGCGGCGATGCCGGCCGAGAGGTCGCCGTCGCCGATGAGGCGGATGCGGGCGCCAGCGGCACGAATATCGGCAATCAGCTTGTCGTGGCGCGGGCGGTCGAGCACGATCACGACCAGGTCTTCCACATCGCGCTCCATTCTCTTCGCGATGTTCTTCAGATTGTCGGCCACGGGCGCATCCAGTTCGACGGCATTCTTGCAGGAAGGTCCGACGACGATTTTCTCCATGTAGCAGTCGGGAGCGTGTAGCAGGCCTCCGCGTTCCGAGGCGGCGAGCACGGTAATTGCCCCCGGGGCGCCAGTGGCGCACAGGTTGGTGCCTTCGAGCGGATCGACGGCAATATCGACCTCAGGCACTTCGCGGCCATCGGTGAATTCGGCGCCGACCTTTTCGCCGATGTAAAGCATGGGTGCTTCGTCGCGCTCGCCCTCGCCGATGACGATCGTCCCGCGCATGGGAATGGAGTCCATGGTCTGCCGCATGGCCTCGGTGGCCACCTGGTCCGAGAGCTTGCGTTCGCCTTGGCCCATGGTGCGGGCCGAAGCGATCGCGGCCACTTCCACCACACGCAGAAATCGCGACGCCAGGTCGCTTTCAATGTTTTCCCCAAAACTGCGGGCCTTGCCTTCGTGACGAGTCTGCGTAGCCATAAGAGCCTCCCAGAATGCAGTGCGAACCGGCCATTTCGACCGGCCTGAGAATATAACCCAAGCGCAGGGAGATTGAAAGAAATGGCTGGAGCCATGAGAATAACCGATAATTGGACCCGTAGCGGACGTGTTATCCTCACAAGCTCGTCTTGAAAAGAGACCCCATGCCGGAATCGCGCCCGCTAACCTTTCTGTGCATCACCACCTACGAAAAGGGACAGGAGTTCATGCGCGAGTGTAAGCGCCAGGGCTGCCGCGTGCTCCTGCTTACGGCGGAGAAGCTGCGGGATGCCGACTGGCCGCGAGAAAGCCTGGACGACACATTCTATCTTCCCGCCGAAATTCCTCTCGCCGACATTGTGCAGGCCGTGACGCACCTTACGCGCACGCAAAAGATTGACCGCATCGTCGCGCTCGACGAGTACGACATGGAGACCGCCGCGACCCTGCGCGAACACCTGCGCATACCTGGGATGGGGCTGACCACCATGCGCTATTTCCGAGACAAGCTGGCCATGCGCATGAAGGCGCTGGNNGAACATGTGCCCGGGCCATGGGTGCTGAAGCCGCGGCAGGAGGCGTCGGCGATCGGGATCAAGAAGATTCACGCCGCCGAAGAGTTGTGGCCCGTGCTGGAGCAATTGGGGGATAAGCAGTCGTCGTTCCTGCTCGAAAGATTCGTTCCGGGCGAGGTCTACCACGTAGACTCGGTGGTTTCTGAAAACGAGATCGTCTTCGTCAATGTGAGTAAATACGGTAAGCCGCCGATGAATGTAGCCCAGGGAGGCGGAGTATTTACGACGTTCACGGTGCCGCGAGGTGGTGACGCCGATACAGGTTTGCGGCAGATCAATCGAGATCTGATGGCGGCGCTGGGCCTGGTGCGTGGCGTGGCCCATACGGAATTCATCCAGGCCCATGCCGATGGGCACTTCTATTTTCTGGAGTGCGCGGCGCGTGTGGGCGGCGCTTACATCAGCGAGATGGTCGAGGCGGCTACCGGGATCAACCTGTGGCGGGAGTGGGCCCGCATCGAGGTCGTGGGGGGAAATGGAAGTTATCGGCTTCCTGCGGTACGCGAAGAATACGCGGGAGTGATTCTTTCCCTGGCGCGGCAGGAGAATCCCGACACCTCGGCCTATAACGATCCGGAAGTGTTCGCGCGAATCAAGAAGCATCACCACGCGGGATTGATTTTGCGGTCTACCCATCCGGAACGCATACGGCCGCTGCTCGAGAACTACACTATTCGCTTTGCCGAGGACTTCCTGGCGGTCGAACCGCCGCGGGAAAAACCGACTGCGTAGGTGCAAATGGCGATTCCTGAGCTCTCCGGCGAGTAGAGGAAGCAGTGTGGTGGGACGCTCACCGTGGGGAGGCGGAAGTCGATAGTCCGGGTAAGCTTACGAATCCTGCCGCAGCACCGCAGCTGATATTCACGAGCCTGCCGCTCGAATGAGCTCCGGAAAAAGGCGACGCGCAGATTGCGAAAGCTAGAACGCGTCGATCCCCGTCACGCTTTGGCCGATGATCAGCGAGTGCACGTCGTGCGTGCCTTCGTAGGTCTTCACCGACTCCAGATTCATCATGTGGCGCATGATGGGGTAGTCGTCGGCTACGCCGTTGGCGCCGAGAATGTCACGGGAGAGGCGGGCACACTCGAGGGCCATCCAGACGTTGTTGCGCTTAGCCATGGAGATGTGCTGGTGTTCGACTTTGCCTGCATCTTTCAGGCGGCCGACCTGCAGCACTAGCAGTTGTGCTTTGGTGATTTCGCTGATCATCCATGTGAGTTTGTCCTGCACGAGCTGATGCGAGGCGATGGGCTGGTCGCGCCACTGCTTGCGCAAGATGGCGTACTGCAGGGCGCAGTCGTAGCAGGACATGGCCGCGCCGATCGCGCCCCACGCGATGCCGTAGCGCGCTTGATTCAAACACATCAGCGGCGATTTCAGCCCGTCGCTTTTCGGCAGTAAGTTCGACTCGGGGATGTGAACGTCCTGCAACGACAGCCCCGAAGTGACCGAGGCGCGGAGCGACCACTTGCCGTGAATGTCGTCGGCTTTGAAGCCAGCTCGGTCGGTCTCTACCAGGAAGCCGCGAATCTTGTCGTTCTCGTTTTCGACCTTGGCCCAGATCACGGCGACGTCGGCGATGGTGCCGGAAGTGATCCACATCTTCTCGCCGTTCAGAACATATTCGTTGCCAACCTTGCGAGCGCGGGTGCGCATGCCGCCGGGATTCGAGCCGAAACCGGGCTCGGTGAGTCCAAAGCAGCCGAGTTTTTCGCCCTTCTGCATGGCCGGCAGCCAGGTCCGCTTCTGCTCCTCGCTGCCAAACTCGTAGATTGGGTACATCACGAGCCCCGACTGCACGCTGACAAAGCTGCGCACGCCTGAGTCTCCACGTTCGAGCTCCTGAGTCATCAGTCCGTACTCGACGTTGCCCATGCCGGCGCAGCCAAATCCCTTGAGGGACGCGCCAAAGAAGCCGAGATCGGCCATGGGCTTGACCAGTTCACGCGGGAAGCGGCCGGCGCGGTTGCACTCTTCGATGATCGGGACAAGGTTGTCTTCGATGAACTGGCGCGTGGTGTTGCGGACCAGGCGCTCCTCTTCGGTGAGCAGCGAATCAAACTGGATGAAATCGACACCGCGAAATTTGATGGCAGGCATGATGAACCTCCGTGACGATGAAAATGGATCACAACTCCAGAAATAAAGATTCAGAAAAAACTCAGAAACAGATCCTGCAAACGATGCAGTCAGACAGGTTTGCCGCCCGCCGGGACGAAGCGCGTGGCGGAGAGCAAACATATGACGGTAGCAGGGGCGAGGGAGCGTGGTCAACGGGAGCGCGCCAAGCGCCAAAGCCCGCCAAAGCCGCTAAAGCCGCGGCAGTACGTCGTTCATATTACCAACCTGACCAAACATAAGGGAAATTCGAATCGGCAAGAACCTTCATACTCCCTGGCCCAGAGATCGGGGAAGTTTGGAGTAGGCACGAACCTCCATCCTTGACGGGAATTGCAGGGCACCCGAGAATACGGAAGATTCCAACCGGCGCTGGCGAACCTCCAAGTTGCTGGGTTTCCCCTGCCCCTACGCGACCAGACTACCGAATTGTTTCGTCAGAAGGGCAACGCTGCGGTGTGGCGTGGCGAAAACTACTTCCCAGACAAAATCCGCTCGATCTGCTGCAGGTGGTTGATATCGTGTCCGGCGAACATGCGCGCGATATGTTCGATTGTTTCCTGGCCGCGCTCGGAGTGCATTCCGTAGTGTTTCCACTGCTCGCGGGTCAGGGATTTGAGCAGCGCGAGATTGGCCTCCCGGACCGCGCGAAACTGCTCGACGGATTTGCGAGGATCGCGCTTGTTGTAATGCCCGCTGGTCACCCAGGAATCCTGATCGAAAGCCGCGACCGGAGTGCCAGGCGCACCCAGAATCAGCCGCATGCGAAAACCGCCGACGATTTCCGCATCGGCGAGGTGCGCAAGAATCTCGCCCACGGACCACCGGTCAGGCGCCGGGCGCTTGCGCAATTTGGCTGTGGGCACGCCTTTAATTAGCTGCGCAAGTTTTTTCGCCGTGGCGGCTTGCACGGCCAGCGGGTGCTTGCCTTCGGTGTATTCAACTACGCGCTGAGTGTATTGCTGCGGCGTTTCCTTCATTTCGTTCGCCTTCCTCCGGTTTACACGTTCATGTTGTGTCTCTACTGGCTGGCCTTCTGGCCCGCTTGAAACGTCGTCCAAGGCCCCGCTTTCATATCGCGCAGCAGGGGCTTCTGCCACGAGTACTCCGGATGCCGCTCCAGAAAATCGGCGGCCAGGAAATCCGCTCCGCAGGGATGGCCGGCGCGCGCAACAAAACTCATATTCGCAGCCATCTTGCTGTCGGTGGCTTTGCCCTGCACCGCTCCCCCGGGATTGTAGGGATTCCACTCCCATTCCTTCACGCCGCGCGGAGAGTTATCCACGTGGCCACATAGCGAGCGCTCGTTCGGCTGCGGCTTGTCTGACTCGAAGCTGTCCTCGTGGTCGGACAGGAATTGCTGAGCCACNNAAGCCGCTGGTCTCCTCGCGAATCAGCTTGGGATCGCGCGCAAAGTTCGAGCTCACAAAGTATCCATCTTTCGTCCGCCAGAGTGGCGTGTTCTTCAGCCCGAGCTCGAGATAGGCGATCTCTCCCGTCTTCCGGTCACCGATGAGCCAGTCGTTGGCGTAACCGCCGTTGTTTCCTTCCTTGATGATGCGCACGTAGTCGTCAATGCTCTTGGCATACTGCAACGCCTTGCGCGAGCGCACGAATTCCGGCTTGCCGTTCGGATCCCAGCCCTCGAACTGCGTGATCGTGGTCTCGGTGATCATGATCCCCGCCGCGTTTAGGCCGAAATCATCGTCGCTGGTGATGACTCCGGGAAAGCCATCCATCAGAATTCGCTGGCCGTGCAGCGGCAAAATGTCGAAGATGATCACCCAGCGCTCGCCCTGCAGATAGCTCGTCCAGTTGTTGTGCGCAATGACGATCTGATGATCCTTGGTGTAGGCGCCCGTGGCAATAAAAGCGCTGCAATTGCCCGGAGCCGCCAGCTTCGGCGCCTTAGCTTGTTTCTCCCGCTTATTCAGCCACGGCACGTAGTAATCCGGAATTTCCTCAAACGCATTCAGCGCCACAATGTCATACACATCCAGGTCGACTCCATGCGCCTTCACGCCATCGGCAATACCTCCGAGCTCTTGCTGGTACTCGGCATCGATGTGCGGCCAGAGCATCTCCCGCGCCGTCTTGCGAAAGAACTCCCAATCGCGCTGCGTTTCATGCGTGGCAGAAAGCTTGACCGCTTCGAGCGCATCGGCAATCTCCGGAGCCAACAGGTAGCCGTGCTGGAACCCGATGTCGGAAGGCGGGCCTTCCAGATGGACATAGGTCCAACCACCCCGCTGGAAGCGGTAACTGTTTTCCAGCCGCGGATCGGGAGGTGAAGTGGCGGCTGGTTTCGCAGGCGATGCGACGGCCGGTCGAGCTACGAAGCTGGCAATCGCTAAGACAACGACTGCAATTCCGAAATGTCGCAACCGAGAAAAGATGAGCCTGTTAGACATTGGCATTCCTCTACCCTGAGTGAAGGCCATTGTAGCCGAATTCGGAA
>PMHI01000384.1:9466-12587 GCA_003156615.1 Acidobacteriaceae bacterium
CAACCAATACTGATGGTCCAGATGGTGTCCCATATCGTCGAGGAAAGGGTCGAAACTAACCGGGGCGCCAGTGAAGCCGATGTAATACGATTCGCCGCCGGTTTCCTCGGCCGCACGCGAGAGATAAATCTGCCCCCAATAGTTTTGCCAGTAGCTATGGCCAAAGTGCCCTACCCCCGGGGTGTAGATGGCGAAGACCACGATGCCGGCGCGCTGAGCATCGTCGATTGCCGCGTCCAGGTAGGGATCCTGCATATCCCCGATCCCATAATAACGATCGATTCCATCGGAGGCCATCAGAACCTCTCGCCGGGCGGAGCTTTCCGGCCAGCGTTTGATCAGGTCGCTGAGAGAAAAATATGGACTGGCATTAACCCCGCCCACTCCCATAGGAAGGCGCAGGGCCTTCGCCGCTAGAGCATGATCGCTAGTCGGGTTCTGCTCCACTCTCGCAATGCCGTTCTGCATGTAGGCCACGCCGATCTTCGTGGAAGGCGGCTGAGCGCTGATGAACTTGCGCAGATCCTCCAGTTGTCTACCAAGACTGATGTTGGAGCCATCGTCGAGCAAGATAAAGAGTTCGAGCCCGGCGTGCTCACCTTGCGCCGGAACCCAATCCGTGACTTGGTCGCGATCATGGCCCTCGTATACCGTCACATCGCGTTGGCTTATATCAGGTACGTTCGTGCCGTGACGAGCTTCGACCGTGACCAGCAAGTGTGCCGGCTCCCCTTGCGTACCTGTATTCTGCGCACAAACGCTGCCGGTGACGGACACCCACACCGCAAAACCGAGTACAGCCTTGAGTAGACGACTAGATTTATTATTCATGGATGTTCCCTCGAAATGTCGCCTGTTGCCGGCCAATGGGTAGCCAGGCCTTTCTGCTGTTTGCTTAGATGCGCCGGAAGCCAGGTACGAACCTGTTCTGCCCATCTTCGTGACCGCGAAATGCGCATGAAAACGCACATGTTTGCGCAGCTCTTCTGAATCGGCACCCACGAGGGCTACTAGGAACCAACGTACGACTTGCTTGATAACGCCTATGACATCCCGTCTCTTTATCCGAAGAATGTTGCGTGGACCTTCACCCTACAAATCCGCGGCAACCTTCTTACAACTCTCGGCAGATTCCTTGATCGTCCCTTCAGATATCCGTCCGTTGTTCTATATGCCGCTCTAAATACCAGCAGGGGACGTATCCTGCACGGGGAAACAACGCGTGGACACAGGTTTGGGACTCCGGTGGGTTGAAGATGTATTGGGTTTTGCCACTTTTCTGCGGCACCGCGTAGTAGGGCAAGACCGTGACTTGTCCGAACGGCTGGCGGTTCGCCGCGACGCGGTAGCGGAACACACCATAGTCCACAGCGTAGGCAAACCCCGTCACGCCCAGCGCGAAGGAAAGGCCGACCACGACCGCTCGCTTCAGGAAATGTTTGATTTTGGCTCGCGACGCTGAACTCACGGCGTGTCATTATACCTGCGGCAGCGTCGCGACAGGCTGCGTTGTGGAAGACATTTTTCCGGCGAGATTCTAGCTCGTTGACAACTCCCCGCTCCCACAGGCACACTGGCACGTCCGGAAATTACGGGCTGCGGCGAGCCCTTACGGGCCAATCCAGAGGACAGTTGCGGGTCTAACACTTATTTATTCATCGGCCATGGAGCAATCAGTCTCCTACACGTTCGATTCCACTTTGGAAACCGTGGACCATGCGGAGGAAAAGGCTTCCCGCATCGCCACAGAACTAGGCTTTGGAGAAGACGAAGTGATGCAGATTTCCATGGCGGTGCGCGAGGGCGCGGTCAACGCCGTTCTGCATGGCAACGCCTATGCCCCGGACAAAAAGGTTATCCTGGCCTTCGAGCGAACTCCGGAAGACCTCGTCATCACGATTCGCGATCAAGGCAAAGGCATCGACTTGAACGGAATTCCGAATCCTCTGGCGCCGGAAAATCTGCTCAAGACTTCGGGACGCGGCATTTTTCTTATGCGTTCCTTCATGGACGTGGTGGAAATCCGCCCGTCCCAAACAGGCACCGAAATAAAACTGATCAAGCACGTCCACGGTCCATCCGCGGGCGGCAAGGAGGCGTCTCAGTGAGCATGAAAGTTAGCACTCGGCAGGTGGACGGAGTCACCATTGTGGACTGCAGCGGCCGTGTCACCCTCGGCGAAGGCAGCGTCCTGATGCGCGACACCGTACGCGACCTCCTCGCCAAAGGCAACAAGAAGATTGTCTTGAACCTCGGCGAGGTCAACTACATCGACAGCTCCGGCATCGGCGAGCTGGTGAGCGCTTTCACCACCACCAAAAACCAGGGTGGCGAACTCAAACTGCTCAACCTAACCAAGAAGGTGCACGACCTGCTCCAGATCACCAAGCTCTACACCGTCTTCGATGTGAAGGAAGACGAGGCTGCGGCGGTCAAAGCCTTCAAGTAGACTTCCGCCCAGGTACGCGCTCTACAAATAGCCGCCGGAGTTGCCCCACTTTTCGCTTCCTTTGCGAGAAGTGGGATTTTCGCCGCCAGACCGTGGACGATCCACTACGCGCCAGGCAGCATTCCCAGGTCTCGCAAAAGCAGTGAGGCCTGGGCACCCGGCACCTTCAGCGCAAGAAAAATCCACAGCCCATCCCTGTGATATCCAACCTTGTCCCGGCCAACAGGTGGCTCGGCCTCGATCCGAGTAGCATGCCGCCGCTCTGCTGACAAGTTCGTTGTGTCGGTTACAGGAAAAGCGTACGATGCGCGAGGAGAATTTCGTGCCTTGTCTCGTGCTGATTGTCTTGCTCGCGTTTCCTCGGATCGCGCTCGCCTTGTTGTTCCTCTTCTCGAATTACCTGGAACGGGCCTACCACGGGCTGTTATTGCCTTTGCTCGGGTTTCTGTTCTTACCTCTAACGACGTTGGTGTACTCCTGGATGGCGAATACACGACAGCCGATAGCGGGCATCAATTTGGTGATTCTGATTGTCGCGGTTGTCATTGACCTAGGCGGCCTAAGCGGCGGCGAATATCATCGACGGAGACGGTGGGAAGACTAGCGGACAGCCAATTACAACCTGACCGGCCTCGTGGGATTCTAAATGCGCCCTGCCAACAGGCCCGCGAA
>PMHI01000384.1:12599-23304 GCA_003156615.1 Acidobacteriaceae bacterium
AAACGCCGCACCGTATTCCCCGGCCAGCCCTGCGCCGAGCCGTACGTGTAAAAGACATAGAACTGCTCGCCCAAAAGGTTCGGGTTGTCGCCCATACCGATGGGCACCGCATAATCTAAGCTCGTCTGGCTATTCTCATCTTGCTGCAACAAAACGGGAAGCGTCCAGGACAATCCATCCACCGATTCCGCGTAGGCGATGTGTTGGGTATCGTCGGTGATCATCACGTAACGACCGAACGCGCTGTCGTAGGCTACGTTCGACGATCCGGCATAGCCCGCGCTCGGGTTCAGATCGGTCGACAACCCTCCAATCCCAGGCTGAGACCAATCGCCCTCGTAGTACTTCTCAAACGCTGCCGCGTGGGGATCTTCGCCAAAGGCCGCCTCCAGCACGGATCGAATCGGCGCCCGCGCTAGCGAAACGATCGTGGCCGTTGTTGGCTGGGTCGTACCGTTTGCGATCCAATCGGGAAAGTACACATAGAAATACCGCCCGTCGGGAGAGTCAACCAGCCGCGGCGAGCCTATGTCAAAACCCGCCAGATCGGCTTCGTAAGGCTGGTTCGGTCGAATGATCTCGCCTAAGTCCGTCCAGTGAAGGCCGTCGTCGCTCGATACCGCGAGCCCAAGCAACGAGTAAAAGCTGGTGGCGGTGTTGATTTCGGCGTGATACACATCGAGCAGACTTCCCGCTCCTGGCTTTCCCGCAGGGACGCGGTAAATTCTTCCACCGCCGAGATAGGTATAGCTGCCGTAATTCGGATTCACGGCCGCATCGGGATTGGGATGAATGATCACATCGATCGGCGGCGCCGAGCCCACCGGATTGTCCAGCGTGCCGAAGGTGCGAGTCACCGACCCGTATTTGTTGTTTCCGTCGTGATGCGCGCCGTCGCTGGCAAAAAAAGTGTAAGCCGTATCGTTTTTGAACACGCCAAATTCCGAGTCCGGCCACGCGAAACCATTCTGACGATCGGTGATCGGTGGGATGGCCTTATTACCCGCTGCTTTCCGCTGGGCTGCAGTCACCACGGTTTTCAGATGGCTGACCTCCGGCTGGCAGTCGGGCGTTATGCTCTGCGCCGCAACCCCGATGGGGCACACTGCCGCGAGGCACAAGAAAAGCATCAGCCTGGACTCGCTCAAAACTCTTGCCGTAGTTGTCTGAACCATAGTTGTCTGAACCAGGGTTGTCTTAACCAGGAATTCACCAATCCGCATCGCCAGCACCTCTCAGCCGCGAGACATCCTCTCCGAAACATCACTGGCTGCAAACCCTGCTGCGGGTAAAAAGTTGAGCTGTGGTCAGAGTTTCTCCGGCTTGGCATGAGTGAAACTGCTCCAGCCCTCAGACCATTCCCTTCCGCAGTTCCTCCAGTGGATACTTCGTCCCCCGCCAAATGATGCCGCCGTTCCACAGCGTATGAAACATCGAACGGAACAAGGTATAGATGAACAGCACCGTGCTAACCGGATGGAGCGCAAAATAATAAGCCGGAACCCGCGAATGCCACGACATGCCCAAATAAATCAGGAACATTGAAACCAGCGCAATGGCATAAGGCAAACGCTCCCACCCATGCGCCAGCAAAACACCCAAGAACGGCATGAGATTCAGAAAGGCCAACCCAAAAGCCGAGATGAGACTACGCCACCACTGGAAGGACAACACCGCAAAAAAATTCTTCGTCAGATTGTCGACCACGCCTCTCGCACCGTGCGCCCAGCGAATTGAAATCAAGTCTGAGCCAAACACATTGCGCTGCGCGAAACCGGCATTCTTCACCACCTTGCCNNGCGCCGAATTAGGTTGAAGGCCCCAACCCCCATGTGATCTCGCGTCGTCGGATCGGCCACCTTCCACGGCCGGTGTCCGAAGACAAACATCGTCTGAAAAAATGCGATCATCATGTACTCGCCCGGCCGCTTCATGATCATCTGCGGAAACAAGACCACGTGATCGGCCCGCTCGGCTTCGGCGTAAGCCAGCGCGCGCCGCACTGAGTCCGGTTTGAACAGCACGTCGGCGTCGGTAAACAGCAGCCAGTCGCCATTCGCCTGATTCGTGGCCGTCCACATAGCGTGGGTTTTTCCCAACCAGCCCGCGGGCAATTCGCGGTGATGAATCACCCGGAGAAGCGGGCGCCCTGTTTCTCGCGTTCTTTGCGAGAACCGGGGACTGGGGAAGTGGGGATTTCCAGCTATCCTTTCCATGATTTCCCCTGTACGGTCGGTCGAGCGATCGTCGACGGCGATCACCTCGTAGTTGTCATAGTCGAGGGCCAGCAGCGCCCTCAACGACGACTCGATATCCTCCTCTTCATTGCGCGCAGGCACAATGATCGAAACTCGCGGGCTGTCCCCGGCAACTACCGCATCGCGGTCCCATTCCGGCTTCGAGACATCGGCAACGCTCGGCATGCCCAGCGCAGCATCGACGATGCGAGAGAACCAGGCCAGCGCNNAGAATCGTCCCTGCAATCCAGTGAAAGTAATGCATCCCCGCCTAGGTCTTCCCTGTCTCAGTCGGCGCGCCCTCGATTTGAACCGGCGGCGCGAACCTCATCCCGTAAAACAGTATGGCAGAGGAAAGGCCAGTCGCCACCACCGGCGCCACGAAGGCAAGCCGCAGTGAGTAGCGGTCGGACACGTAGCCAATCAACCACGCGGAGGGCACGTCTCCCAGCAGGTGGAATATGAAAATGTTAACCGCCAGCGCCGTCGCGCGGATGTGAGCCCCCACTGAGTTAATAACCGCAGCGTTCAGGGGCCCCGTGTTCAGCAAGAGCAGAAACTCTGCCAGGAAGATAGCCACAACCATCCGGTTTCCCGCGGCATGAATTGCGATCCACATCGCAGGAATCCCCAACGCAAGGCTGACGGCCGAGACTAAATAGTGGGCCGTGCGAGTCTTCCGCAGCAAGGCATCCGAGAGCCAGCCTCCAGCCAGAGACGCCACCAGACCATTGACTGCGATGCTCAGNNGGCATCCACACCTGTAGTCCGCCCAAGGCGAAAGTCATCATTGCCATACCAAATGTGGCGGTCAGGAAGGCGGGATTCCTCGCCAATCCCTTGAGGGTGTTCCGGTCCGGCGATTTTTCCAAATGGTCAAACTGGCCAAGCGCAGGTTCTGGGATGAAAAGCAGCAATAGCGCGAGGAAAGCACCCGGCGCGGCTCCCACGTAAAACGGAGCACGCCATCCATATGCCGGTCCCATCAATCCACCTAGAACATAGCCCAGCGCCGTGCCCACGGGAATCGCCAGGTAGAAGATTCCCATCACGCGGCCGCGCTGGCGCTGTGGGAACATGTCGGCCACGAACGTAGGGGACAGAACGACAAAACTCACTTCGCCGATACCCACCAGAGTATGCCGGATCAGAAGACCGGTAAAATCGTGCGTGAACGCCGTAAGCAGCGTCGCGCCACTCCAAACCCACGCCCCGGCGATGATCACCGATTTTCTCGAGAATCGCTCCGCCAGCGGTCCCATGAAGGGCGCGGCGCACATGTAAAAAATGAAGAAAACGCTGGTCAGCAAGCCAAACGCGGCGTCGCTGCGATGAAATTCCGCCTTCACCAGATCCTGCACCGCATAAAGCACCGAGCGGTCGATGTAGTTCAGCAGATTCAGCGCCGTCAACAGAGCCAGAGCCGTGCGCGGATAGAGTTTCGTCGTAGCCACAGGTCGAGCGAATATAGCACGATCTTCACGGCAAACTAATCACGCTTTCTTCTTCCCTTTTGCCCGCGGCCATCGCGCCACCACGGCCGTTGAGATCCCTCCCCGTGGACGGAATTCTGCCTTTACCTCGGCCCACACCGGCTTTGCCCATCGCACCACGTCCTTCAGGACGCGGTTCACGACGTTCTCCTGAAAAATGCCCAGGTTGCGGTAGAAATGCAGATACTCTTTGTACGATTTCAGTTCCAGGCACAGTTTGTCGGGCTGGTAGCGCAGCGTGATCAAGCCAAAGTCAGGCAGCCCNNGCCAGGTTTCGATCTCAGGAAACTTGGCGTTCAACCCGGCGGCGGCGTGCTCGGAGGTGTAGCGCGGCTGTTTGGGCATGGAGGTATTGTCCCACATGGATCGGGACGTGGGCGCGTGTCGATCATGGCGTCGCTCAACGATCGAGCTTCAATGGACTCGGATGTTTTGGCTCGTAAACACCTATCTTGCCGCCGCCAGGAAGGCTGAGGCTAGCAACTTTTCCCCAACGTTGTTCGCTTACATCCGAGACCATCACCTTCTTCGACTTGAGATCTTTCAAGGTCTCTCGGATGTCATCGCACATAAAGTAAAGCTCGTGCTGGCCGTTCTTTTCGGAATCATGAAATGCGGCTTCGAGCGGCGGCATGGCGAAAATCAACCAGCCATGGCCGCCATCCACCGAGGAAAGCTTGAGTACATCGCGGAAGAAGGCTCGGTCCGCTTCCGGATCCTTGGTGTAGATAACAATGTGCGCGCCATTGATCATCGGTGAACTCCGGTCTCAAAACGATGGAGGTCATTGTAATCGCCATGGTCAGCCCTTAAAACAATTGAATCTTCGGCGTCCGCCGAGTTCTCTTACGTATTGTTTGCCCAGAGTCTGTCATGGAAGTCAGCAGGGTTGCTTCATTTCTCGACTACTACGGAAAAATCCGCGAACGCACGCTTCGTGTGGTCGAGTGCATTCCGCCGGACCAATTTGATTGGACCTATCAAGCGGGCAAGTTCAGTTTCGCCGACCTCATCCGGCACATTGCGGCGATTGAGCGCTATCTGTACGCGGAAACCGTGCAAATGAAGCCCAGCCGCTATCCGGGGCACGGCAAAGAATTGGCGGACGGACCGGAAAATGTCTTGGCGTTCATGAATCGGCTGCACGCGGAATCGGTGGGAATCTTTGGCCGGCTTTCCGACGAAGACTTAAAGAAGCGGTGCCTCACTCCCACCGGAGCGGCGATTGGAATCGGAAAATGGCTGCGCGCCCTGGTCGAGCATGAGATTCATCATCGCGGTCAGATTTACGTTTATCTGGCGATGCTCGGAATCAGCGCCCCTCCGATATACGGCCTGACTTCCGAAGAGGTGCGGGCTAAGAGCCAATAGGCGTTCCTTTGCCGATTTTCAGACCCTCCCCCGGCCGTTTCGGTCAGCCTGCTCGCGCATCCCCCACCCCCCAGCCGCATCTAACCATGCAACGGCTTGGGTAGACGGCGTTCTTTCGTGGCCGCCTCAGTGATAGATTAGTCCTTGCTGTTGTCCTCGCCGTACCCTGAAAGATGACTGGTTGGCCGCAACCAACAACAATTCGAACGGACGTCCCGCCTCGCGCAAAGGCCGCATCTGGTTGACGGTAGGAGTAGTCGCCTTACTCGCCGTGATCCCTATTTTCACGCGACCCGGCCCGTTGAAGGTTCGCACCACCACGGTGGAACGTGGCCCCATCCGCAGCCTGATTTCCACCAACGGCAAAGTCGAGCCCATCCGGAACTTCGAGGCCCACTCTCCCCTTGCCACTACGGTCAAGCGCCTATTGGTAAAAGAAGGAGACCATGTTCGCCAGGGTCAACTGCTCTTGCAGCTCGATGATGCCGACCTGCAAAGCCTAGCCGCCCGCGCGCAGGCTCAGATGAAGTCTGCACAGGCTGGTCAAGCCGAAGTCAACACCGGCGGTACCCACGAAGAACTCCTGACCCGAGACGCACAACTTATTAAAGACCGCAATGCCCGCGACGCCGCCCAGCGCAGTCTGGATGCTCTCCGCCGCCTGCAGCAGCAGGGTGCAGCCTCGGCCGGTGAGGTCAAGCAGGCCGAAGACGCACTGCAGCGCGCCCAGGCCGACGTCACTCTGCAGGAGCAAGAGCAAAAAGACCGCTACTCGCAGCCGGAGATGGCAAAAGTTCAGGCGCTGGGACTAGAGGCGCAAGCCGCCTATGAAGCTGCCGAAGGTGCCCTCACGAAATCCAGCGTGCGCGCTCCCTTTGATGGCGTCGTCTACGCGCTTCCGGTGAAGCAAGGGGCTTACGTACAGACCGGGGACATGCTGTTGCAGGAAGGCGATCTTTCCCAAATGCTGGTGCGTACCTTCGTCGACGAACCCGACATAGGCCGCCTCGCCACCGGCGAGAAAATCGAAGTCACCTGGGACGCCCTCCCCGGACGCATCTGGAACGGCGCTGTCAGTACCGTTCCCTCCACCGTCAAACTCCGCGGCACGCGCAACGTGGGCGAGGTCACCTGCACGCTCGACAACCATGATCGTCACTTGCTGCCCAACGTCAATGTAGGCGTTACCATCATCACCGCTGAACACAGCGGCGTGCTCACGCTGCTGCGTGAAGCCGTGCGCATTGACGACACTAAGCCTTATGTTTATGAAGTAGTCGACGGCGAACTCAAGCACCGCGGAGTCGAAGTCTCCCTCCAGAACCTTACGCGGGTCGAGATCACGGCCGGGCTTTCCGAACATTCCGTCGTAGCCCTGTCCTCAGCCGACGCCAAGCCCTTGACCGACGGCGCCCGCGTAAAGGTGGTGCCGTAGCAAATGAAGTGGATCGTGGGGAACGATTGTCATCCTCCGCGCGAGTCTTGTCACTCCTCACCAGGCGCGAAGCCCGGTAAGGAACCCGCTTTCCGACCTTCGTGGTTCCCGGGTGCCCCATTTCTCCCGTCTTTTGCGAGGAAGCCTGCCCTGAGCTTGCCAAAGGGTGGGGCTTTGGCTGTTCTTCTGTCTCTGACGTTATGCTCGATGGCCGCAACCCAAACTCCCCAAGACCTTCTAGCCACCGGCCACGTCGATCAAGCAATTCAAAGGCTCGAGCAGCAGATCCAAACCTTGCCCACGGCGGAACCCTACAACCTGCTCTGTCGCGCTCATTCAGAGCTGGGCGCCTGGGACGCCGGCATTCCAGCTTGCGAAAAAGCCGCGTCGCTCGCGCCCGATAACAGTCTCTATCACCTTTGGCTGGGCCGCATTTACGGCGAGAAGGCAGATCGCGCCAATTTCCTTAGCGCCGCCAGCCTGGCCGGGAAGGTTCGCGCTGAATTCGAACGCGCCGTCGAGCTCGCTCCCAACAATTGGGAAGCCCGCACGGATCTTGCCGAGTTCTATCTCGAAGCTCCTGCCATCGTCGGCGGCGGCAAAGACAAAGCGCGCGCCCAGGCTGCTCTCCTCGCGCCCCTAAATCCAGCCATGGCGCACTGGGTGCTCGCGCGCATCGCCGAAAAAAACAAAGACAACGCCGCGGCCGAACAGGAATATCGCGCCGCCATCGATGCCAGTCACGGAGGCGCCCGCGCCTGGGTGAATCTTGCCGGATTCTATCGCCACACCAACCGCCTCGACGACATGGAGCAAGCCTTGCGCACCATGGAGTCCAGCCCACTCGATCATCCCGCGGCCTTGGTCGATGGCGCCGGCATGTTGTCGCGAACCGGTCGCGACAATCCCATGGCCATCCGCCTCCTGCGCCGCTACATCGCGTCATCCAACACGGTCGAGGAAGCGCCTGTCTTCAAGGCTCACTGTCTGCTCGGAGAGTTACTTGAGAAGCAAGGCGACCGCCCCGCCGCTGCCGAACAATATCGCGCCGCCCTGACCATGGCCCACAGCTACGGCCGAGCCCAGGAAGGACTGAAGCGCGCGACCCACTAGCCAGCCCCCGGCGTCATCAATGGTTCCGGGAGCTTAAGGCGGCTCTTGCGGCCCTGCGTCAACGAGGACCAGAAATCATCGAGTCCCAGCCCAGGCCGTAGCCGTTCGAGCGCTAGTGCGTCGAATCCCCATACTTAACCGAGCAGCCGTAGGGACGCGTCGCGGGCGTCGCCACCTGCTTGCCGGCCATAGCCTGCTCCAGCGCCAGACTGACGTAATTCGTCGCGCCAGGAACGTCGCTCAGGTCGGTTGTCGGTTTGTCGTCAATGGCGCCATCGTAGATCACCACGCCCTGCGGGTTGATGACAACCATCTGCGGAGATGTCTTCGCGTCGTAAAGATGGCCGATCTCACCGGTCGAGTCGAGTAGTGCCGCGGTCGGCGCAGCCTGCATCTTCGCCATGTAGTCGTTCTCTTCGCTGGCAGTCGCATAACCCTGCTTGCCCGGAGCGGAAGACAGGATCGTAAACCAAACGACGCCCTGGCCCGTCCACTGCTTTTGCAGCCTCTGCATGTTGCCGCTCTTGTACTGCTTGCCCACGTAGGGGCACCCGTTGTTGTGCCACTCGAGGACCACATACTTTCCGTGAAAGTCCGAGAGTCGAAAGGTTTTGCCGTTGCTCGCCGCAGCGCTGAACTCCGGCGCGGCCTCGCCGACTTTTGCGGCCGAGATCAGTAGCGGAGCTGCACACAGCACCAGAACAACGACCGTCGGGCATAGAATCGAACGCTTCATATTTGTTGTCCCTCCTATAAGGCTTGCACTGAATCGATTTCCCTACATTAGCTGCTTTTCGCCGCGCCAGGCTTGCTGACAGGCGCATCAATCACGTAGGCCCGGTCGGTGGAAAACACGAGCACGCCCTTCAGGCGCTCGATCGGTTTGAGAAGCTGATTCGACTTCCGCAGCGTCAGCCGGAAGCCAGAGGCCACCGCCAGAAACTTCTGCGGTGCCGCATTGTCAATCTGCGACTCGGCCAGCGGGAAGAAAATCGCCTGCGTGATCGGATGGCCCGCAATCTGATGACCCAGGTTCGCGGTGAGCTCGAAAGAGTCCTTGGTGTCGGCCACCTTGAATGTCCAGCTCCCCGGCGCTGGGCGCGGCAAAGACTTGCGCGTGGCAGTGAACAAATCCGTGGTTCGTGCGTCCGGGGTTCGAGAATCCGGTGCGGGCGATTGCGATTTGACCGGGAGAGTAAGCGAAACTTGGGCCTTGCCCGGGATGCACATTTCGCGGCAGACCAGTACCTTTACCTGGGCGACGAGCCGAACTGGCTGCTGCGCCGCCAGGCTAGCCTCCGCATGCATCGGCACCATTAGCGTCACCGCGTCCTCGTAGCCAAAATCCACAATGCTAGACGTCTCGAGACGCCGCGGCGCAGGCCACTCCGTTGCCCCAGCGCTGAGACCCGCCGGCAACTGCCACTCCACGCGGGGCGGCTCGCCCGAGTCGCCTGGATTGACCCAGTAGATGTGCCAGCCCTGCTCGAGTTGGAAATGCAACCCGAGGTAGAAGCTATGCCCGGCTGCGATCGATTGATTCTCAGCGATGAGTTCTAGCGTGCCGTGGGGGATGGGCGCGCCTTCCGCCCACGCAATTTCCGCGCACAGCAGCAGGACGACTCCGAATCTTAGAGCCCGGGAAACTGCCGAACTCCGGTCCCAATCTCGCATGTTTCGTTTGATGCCGGAACCATCCATGATGTTCTTTCTTATCTAACGGCGCGCGGCGCGCCCCCGATTCCTTTCCTGAACCGCGTGCTCGCGGCGTTAGGCCCTCCCAGTTCCAGCCTCTGGCGCTCAGTCGGCGAAAGACATGAGACATTGGATGGAACGGCTTCTACCCGCGCTATAATCCGACACCGACAGCAAAATAGAGCAATGGCCAGCGTAAGAACGGACAAGTGGCTCTGGGCCGCCAGATTCTTCAAGACGAGAGCATTGGCCGCGCGAGCCTGTGACCTTGGCAGGATTCAATCCAACGCTCGGCCCGCCAAGCCCGCGCGCGAAGTCCGCATCGGAGACATGTTACGAGTCACCAACGATGGCGGCGACTTCGAGGTAGAAGTCCTGCTTCTCAGCGAGGTACGCGGCCCGGCCTCGGTCGCCCAAACCCTTTACCGCGAGACCGAAGCCAGCCGCGAGCTCCGCCAGAAAGTAGCAGCCGAACGCAAAGCCATGAAGCAGTTCGAAGAGTTACCCGCAGGCAGACCATCCAAACGCGACCGCCGGAGAATCATCCAGTTCCGCGGCCGAGCCTGACTGCCTCCGAACCCCGGCAAATTCAAAAGCGATCTCGGCAAACTTCAAAAGTGGAAAATGAGATCGCTAGCCGCGGTAAACTGATCATGCCGCCGGCCATTATCGTAAGCCGTCGTATCCCAGGCCCGCTCGAACCGCAGTTCCGGACGTATCTGCACCGTCGAGCCGATCCAGTGGCACCACATGATCGTGTTCTCTGAATATCGGGTCGCGTAGCCCGTACGCTGCCCTTTTTTGTCGTCAAGAAAGTCGCTGCGAAACGACAGGAAGTCATGCGGTGAAAGTTCCTTCTGCAGGAAATTAACCGCGGCATATTCCGGAGCGGTGCAACGCTGCTCTCCCGGCAAGCAATGGGCGGCATTCGCGCCTGTTTCTGGTTGAATCGTGCCTCCCAGCGCCGGCACATCGCGCTCATACATATACCAGGCCTCGCTTGCCATATGCCACGTCTTCGAGAATTTGTGATACCAGGTGCCGTCATACTGCTGCAGATTGTTGTAAGCGTACTTGCCGTTATTGATCCCGTTGGCGCAGACATAAAAATTGTTCTTCACCGACTTCGTCGTATAGCTTAGGCAGGCCGTACCGGAAGGCTTCGCATCCGAAGTCCACAAGGCAACATCGTGACCGCCCGTAATCCCGAGTTGCACCAGCCACTGCTCGTTCAGCTTAACCGTCGCAATCAAACCTGTATCGGTAAACGGATCGATCGCATAAAGCAGCGAGTGGCTGAAGATGTAGTTGTTCGGCGCCAGTTGCGCCTCGATTCCCGGAATCGAGATGAAGCGCCCCAC
>PMHI01000384.1:23353-27522 GCA_003156615.1 Acidobacteriaceae bacterium
CGTTGCACTGAATCCGGCAACCGCTCAGCGTACAGAACAAATTGATTCATTTCCAAACGATTCGCGTGGTCATCGTTCGCCTCCGGCGCATTGCTACGTGAGGACGTGCTGAAGTTTAGCGTCGGATCGATCCATCCATAAAGTTTCGTCCGGCTCCTCGCCTGATTGATCGCCGTCATCAACGGATAACTGTTCGTGTCCGGCTCGCCGATAACCGGCGAACCGCCATAGGACCAATCCGAATTTGGAAATGGCGGCGAATCGAGCGGCGAAGGAAGTCCCCGCCGCTCGGGGGTGGGGGAGGATGCATCCGGCGACGAAGCAGACGTTTTCGACCAGTCCTGCCGATAAAACTCCGCCCAGCGGGCAAAGAAACCTTTCGCCTGCGCAGCGTCGGGCTTCGGCGCGTCAGGTGGCAAATCCGTTCCATTCGATTGTTGTCCCAGAGAGAGATCGCACGACAAGAACACGACGCAGACGAGTAGGAGCAGGAGGCACGGACAGCGGCGGAGATTATTCTTTGGACGCATGCTGTGCAGGGCCTCGCCGCGATGAAGGCGCGACGGCGAAGAATGCCACCGCCTGCAGCCGGAAAAACTGCACGCTGTAAAGCGTTTCGCCCCCCTGCCCGAGCGACCGCGCTGCCCAGATGGCCCCAAGCCGGACGAGGATGAGCAGCATCGCACGCGTTTCGAATCGATCGAAGTCCATCATGTCATTCCGAGTCGGGCTTGTTGGGAGCCTGCCCTATTTTGCTGTAGCCCGAGCGGAGACGGGGCAGCCGAACGGAACCAGCTTGTTCCTCCGCAGGATATTCCACCTTCGTGCCGTGACTCAACCGCGGGGATGGGCCACCCAACATTTCTTGAAGGGTGGGATTTCCCCGAACGCCTTTAATACCGTGGAAGAGCGGCGCCCGAGCGCCGCGTGAAACCAAACGCTGCTTCAACCGGGGCGGCTTCAGAAGATGGTTTGCCGGCACCGAACCGAGATGTCGTCTCTTCCCCGGTGCGGAATAGATCGTCTACTGAATCAGGGAAGTGAGTTGTCGGTTTACGGCACAATGGGCAGAACCAGAGCCGAGGGCCGGGATTTGTCGTGGTAAATGATATTTGTCGCTTTGACCATGTGCGTTCCACGCGCCTGATCCTCGCCGGTATTCAGGTTTCGATCGAATCGCGGAAAATTACTGCTGGAAACCTCGAGCCGTAGCTTGTGTCCAGGCAGGAAAACATTGCTCGTCGCCCAAAGATCCACGCTGATGTGATAGATCTCCCCGGGATTTCCCAGTTCCGNNACAAATCCGTTTGGCCAGACGTCGACCAGCTTCCCTGTAAAGTCTGTGTCAACTGCGGAACTGCTGACGTAGAGATCGAGCGAAATCGGACCTGTCACCTCCGTGTTCTCGGCAAATGCTGGCGTAGAAAATACAAGCACGTCGGCTCGCGCTTCCGCAGGCCGCTGATCCTCTGGGCCAATCCCTGTCGGAAGCGGTCCGCAACAAAGGGGTCCGCCAATCGTGGGGACCGCATCGTTCGGGTCGTACACATATTGGTCGGGTTTCTCCTCAGCCGGTGCAACTGTACTCAGCGTGCCGCCTCCTTCAAGACCGTTCGCCGCCTTTGTCGAGCGCAGGTAATACCGCGTCGGGTTGGCGCGTTCGAGCGGCCAGTCATCTTCCTCGCGCCAGTCGTTCTTGCCCATGACGAAGATTCTTACGGGTTTCTCACGGTCTACTCCATTCGCGATTCCCCCCAGGAGACTGTCGTACCAGCGCAAGGTCGCCTCTCCCACATTGAACGGCAGCTTNNGAAAAATGTCGTACCACGCGCCCAGGCTGAATACCGGAACCTGAATCTTCGCGTACTGATCTTCGATCGACCACTGCTTCCAATAGTCGTCATAGTTTGGATGCGCGAGCCAATCGGTGAAATACGGCGCCAGTCCCGCAGCCGGCGAAGTTTCGAGCACTGGATACGACAACAGCGGCAGCTTTTGTGTCCAACCAAGCGTGTCACTGGCCGTGTATGCCTGGCGGCTGACGGTGTTCAGCGCCAGACCTGTCGTCCACGACTCGTTAAACCATTGCTCGAACGCGCCGCCCTGATAGGTCCAGCCGTNNGCGCCCACGTAGGAGCCACCGAACATTCCGACCTTTCCGTTGGAGTAGGGAAGCGCCGCCGCCCATTCCACCGTGTCGTAGCCGTCCTGAGATTCGTACTTGAAGGGATACCAGTCACCCTCGGAGGCATATCTGCCGCGAACATCCTGCACGACGACTACGTATCCGCGTGCCGCGCCCTTGAAGCAAAAATCCATGCCTCCACTCTTGTCATAGGGCGTGCGTGCCAACAGCACTGGAAACTTGCCATCCGCCTTGGGCCGGCAAATATCCGCACGCAGGGCGACGCCGTCGCGCATCTTTACAGACTTGTTCCGCTCGAGAGTTACTTCGTAGTTGGCGTTTTTATTTGCATCATTGTTATCCGCCGCTCTGACTCCCGCTGGTGCGAAGACCATGAGGGCGACGAAACAGCAAGCCAGTCGCACCTGGAAATTTACTCTCGCTTGTTTGGAAGACAATCTCTCCTCGTTCCTTCCGCTTTTTTGGCGGACTCGCCTGCCTATCGGTCCGCAGCGTAGGCCACTGTAGACGGCTCTGTCAAGGAGTACGATACCGATCTGCGGCTTGGCGAGAGATCACTCGAGTCGTTATTGCTGTCAAATGAAACCCAAGATTGGCGCGAGGGTGGAATCCCGCCCCTTGCGATGGGGCCGCAAGGAGCGGGCCACCCGCCTGATTTCTGATACGGGGCGTGTTATGGTTTGGGCCGCGAAAATAGGACCCGAAAAGGAAAGCATATGAACAAAGAATCAACTTGGCCCATCGAACTTGGTACATCCGGCGTCCTGGCTCCTGGTCGTTGGCTGCCACTTCGCTCGATCTTGTGGGCGACATTCCTCTCTGCATGTGCGATGGCTTTCTTTCTATCCACGCAGTATCTGGGCGCATGGCTTCACCTTCCACCGAGTTCTTCCTATTTCATCGTGCTTGGGGTTCCGCTGCTTGCGTTCATCGGCTATGCCGTTCTAATCACAGTGGCAGAGGGCCGGAAACCGGTTGAAGTGCTGCCGCACAACGGGATGATCGCAGAGATCTCGGTTGGCGCTCTTCTAGGGTTCTTCATGTTGTGCGCAATCACAGCCTTACTCTGGAGTCTGGGCCTCTACCACGTCCAGCCGAACCACTGGCAGCACATCTTCGATAGTTTTGTCTTCAACAGCTATCTGTCCGGCATGATGGAAGAGCTGATGTTCCGGGCGATTCTGCTCCGTATCCTTGGCCGTGCGTTTGGTCTTCGCTGGGGATTAGTGCTTTCGTCAGGACTCTTCGGCATCGCGCATCTAAGCCATGGCTCATGGCTTGCCGCAGTGGAGATAACAATCAACGCCGGGCTCACCATGGGACTGGTCTACATGGCGACCGGTCGCCTCTGGATGTCGATTGGGCTGCATACGGCTTGGGATTTCACTGAGGATTCTCTGCTGGGCGTCAACAATCACAACGGTCTGCTCCAAAGCATGCCGGTCGCCGGCAAGCCGGATCTGCTTACCGGGGGTAAATTTGGGCCAGATGCATCTGTACTTGCGACGTTCGTTGGAGCTCTCGCAGTAGCAGCCATCGTATATAGCTCGAAAAGGGGCTTCTTCCGGAAGATGCGGCCTATTCCGAAAGACGCCAAGGCGGAGTACGCGAAGTTACAGTAGGGAAAAGTTGACGGGCCCGGCGGCTGCTGGAAAATGATGGCATTTACCCAGCATCGGTGCCGAAGGCTGCCGAGCTTCGCTCGGCTGGACGGGCGAGACGCCCGTCCCCACACCTTCCAACCCAGGTTTCGTGACGTCCATCAGTTTCCTGAGTGTCTCTTAATCACAATCCAGAGCACGACTGCGACTGCCACAATCAGCGCATAGAGTGTGTAGAAGGAAACAAACACGAGAGCATATTACGCCAGAACCGCGCGCTACTTTTTCGCTTTCACCGGCGCTTTTTCTGCTAACGGTTCTGCAACCCGCTTGCTGACCTGGAACGTCAACTTGCCCACTTTTTTGTCGGCGTCCACGACCACATGATCGCCATGCAGCACCTCGCCGTCCAGAATTTTCAG
>PMHI01000213.1 GCA_003156615.1 Acidobacteriaceae bacterium
CGACCTTCTCCCAATCCGGACGGAAGTACAGCTTGCGCACCCACAGCGAATCGCCTTGCCCCGGACCGTTCAGGATGAGGCAATTGTAGCCGCGCGCCAGTGCGCCTGCGCCGCCCAAAACGTACATGCTNNGACAAGGCTCCGGCGGCGGACCAACAGGCGTCATATTCCTGCCAGCAGCCCGGCATCCGCTCGCGGTCTTTAGTGCCATCCAGGAAGCGCAGCGCGTGGCTAAAATAGCCGGCGGCCCACCGGTACGCCTCGCGGGCGCTCACGTTGTGGCGCTTGGCGGCAGCCTGCGCTGCCACGGTCCGCGCGATTCCACGCCAGCATCGTGGTAGGCCTGCCAGGCGGACTCGAAATCCCCGGCTTTGATGCGCGACAGGATGGCCAGCCACTTGCCGGGATCGCCTCCGCGATAGTAAGACGCGCCCAAGGCAATTTGGGCGGTGAAGCCGAAGTCCGGGTCGGCGAACGGCGACACGGGTTTGGCGGCTTCTTCCGCGGCGGGAGGGGGCGGAGTCTGCGCCGCGGCCGCGGTTGCGGAAGCTCCAATTGTCAGGAAAGAACGGCGGTCGATCATGATAGACCTTACTGTAATCCATACGCAGTCGGCGGCTGTGCAGGTCACTGCTTGAACTATGCGGAAGCTGGCACCGTTACCGGCGTTATCATGGATGAAGATCCATGACCTCCGCTCAACCCACCGCGTTCTATGCCGGCTTGCCAAGAACACCGCTCTCCATGAAGTGGCCCGGATCGGAATCTGAGTGAGCGCCAAAGTCTACATTGAAACGACCATCCCGAGTTATCTTGTGGCGCGGCCCAGCCGCGATCTGCTTATCGCGGCCCACCAGCGGCTCACGCGTGATTGGTGGGACTTGCGGCGTACGGCGTTCGATCTCTATGTTTCTGAGCCGGTGTTGGAAGAGTCCGCTGCCGGAGATGCCACGTTCGCGAGGAAACGGATCGAGTTGCGACGGTGTATGGCTGCGAGTACCTGCTCACCTGGAACTGCCGGCATATTGCCAATGCCGAGATCCAGCGAGCCCGTCTGGTGGTGAGGACTGATGGGAGGCGAGGAATGAGCTCGAAAGACGAAATCGTCGAGGAAGTTCGCGCGGCGCGCGAGGCCTACGCCGCGCGATTCAACGATGATCTCGCGGGAATGTTTAACGATCTAAAGGCCAAGGAGTGCGCGCGCAACCGCAACATCGCTGCGCTTCAGCCTGTGGAACCCCAGCCGGACACTGCAATTTCAGGCTAAACGTTGTGCCCGTTCGCGGGGATGACGAGTTGGGACGATCGAGACCTGAAGTCGTGAAGTGCTGCCCGAATGGAGAATTCCGTCTCCACTCCTCTCGAAAGTCCGGGAATTTATGCAAGATCCGCTCGATTAACACGCCCGTCTGCTGCGCATCGATATCGGGGAGCATGCAAATGCTGCGATGCCCGGCCTCGCGATCGAAACTCAAGGTTTGTGACTCGCAGTTCGGCATTTCTCTTGCGAATCGCCAACAGGAAACCCAGTAGCCCAGTAGCCCGAGCGCCCGTAAACTCACTCCGTTTCGCAAACCCTGTATTTGACCGCGCATGCGGTGCGGTCTACACTGAAAGCAAACGCGCAGATACCGCGTGATAACAGCCATGAAAACGTACAGCTTTAAAGTCGTGGTGGAGCCGGACGAGGATGCCCAAGGCAATCCGGCGTGGTTTGCATACTGCCCGGCCCTCGAAAGCATCGGGGGCGCAACTTCGGGACGAACCAAAGAGGAAGCGTTGCGCCGTGTCAATGAAGTTGTCCGCATGATCGTCCAGGAATTCATCGAGGACGGGAAAGCCCTGCCCGAAGGCCCGCTCGATTCGGTGGAGGTCGAAGAGGTTTCGCAGCAGGAACCCCGTATCGCCGTCACCGTCTAAAGCATGGGCATCGACTACAGCCGCATCCGTTCGCTCACAGCCCGAGAGATGATCGCCGCCCTCGCCCGCGACGGATTCTATTTCATCCGCCAAAAGGGATCTCATCAACGCTACGGACACGCGGACGGCCGGCGCGTTACGGTGGCGCCACACGGGGGAGGGGACACATTTACCATCAAGACCCTCAAAACGATGATCGAACTGCAGGCTCTTTGGACCGACAGCGATCTGATCAGGCTGGGGATTATGAAGAAAGGATAGGCGGCCGAATGTCNNTCAGATATAGAACTTGAAACTCGGGCTTGTGGCTCTCACTCCAGGATTAGCGATTAAAATCTCGCCCACAGCGTCCGAAAATCCGACCGTTACCGGAAGAGAGTCAGCCAATTTGCAGGCGTTATAGTTCAGCTTCGTCAAGCCGAATATATCGGCAGCCACTTGCTCGATATCGGCGTCGCCGTGCTCGATATACGCCGCGACGCAATCGCCGGGATCACCGTCTTCGGCGACCCGGCGCTAGTGGAAAGGTTCACGCTGAGGACGTGCGCATGATGCGGAATCACTCCAAACGGGCAGTGGTGCATGTTGNNGAGTTTCCAGAATGTGCCGCGGATAACGGGCCATTCTCCGGGCCGAAACATCTTTACGCCATTGAAATCGGTACGGACGCGGACGCCAACGATTCGCTTCGCCCTAATCACGAGCGCGTCGTCGAAGTCGGCAATTTCCAGTGCTGGTGTCATTGCAGAGCCTGACTCTACCCCCCGGGTCA
>PMHI01000387.1 GCA_003156615.1 Acidobacteriaceae bacterium
GCAATCGAAAGGTGTTTCTCTCTCCATCTCCCCCGCCACCGTAACTTTGTACTCGCAGCAAAGTTCGCAGTTTAGCTTACAGGCGTCAGGCCCATCTACGCCGGCAGTGAAATGGATGGCCACTCTGGGAACCATTAATTCATCAGGCCTTTACGTGGCCCCTGTCGTTACCACTCAAAACGAGGATACTGTCTCTGCCATCAGCCAAACTAACCCAAGCAACTACGCAACAGCCTCAGTTACTTTGCTGCCAGCAACAAATGGTGGCANNGGGTACAAACTACTACGTTTCCTCGACTGGCAGCGACACAACCGGGGACGGATCGCAAGGCAACCCGTGGGCGACCCCCGAATATGCCGATGCTCACCTAGCGCCGGGGCCCAATGGGGCCGTTGTTCACGTTACTGGCACGTTTAACCTAACCTGCAATCAGGGGGACGGCAACGAATGTGTCAAGACCACTACCAGCGGTGCTTCCTGGACTGCACCAATTGTTTGGCAGGGTGAGAACGGAGCACATATCCACGCCTCTGGCCTCGGTACGCAGGCAGACATTAATTTCGCCAAGAACAATGTCTCCACCTGTGCCGTCGCCTCCTGCGAGTACGGCAACTACGGAACCATCTGGGCCAACACTGCCCAATACGTCGAAATCGACGGATTTGAACTCGAGTGCACGGGGGCCACGCAAACTTGTCAGCACGGGTTTGTTAACTATACGGCCCACGTCCAGTTCCACGACAATTTCGTGCATGATATCCCCGCGCCCTCCGGATTTGGAGCGGCGGTGAATCCTGGTGGATGCCCAATCGACGCATCATCGGCGAACTGGCCCAGCCATGACGCCGGCGGTGCCGATTGCGGCGACGTCTGGATCGAACGGAACACGGTACAGGATATCGGCCTGTTCGCTTACTGTGGCGTCTATTATCCCGGCTTGGTCCCGAATGGAACCTGCAGCAACTCTCCTGCTGGCTATCCTCAGGGCATTATCCGGCCAATCATGATTGGCATTTACGCGAATGCGCCGTTCACGTGGGTACAAAGCAACGTAATCCACAATGTCCCGTACAACTGGTGCGTGACCTTCAACCACTACCTCTATGGAAGCGTGTTCACAAACAATACCGTTGATACCTGCGGTGGCCCCGCCTCTAATGGGGCCGGAAATATTGGCGGTGGCTTCAACGTCTCCACCGACGAGACGTGGTCGGTCAGCGATTACGTGACCGTAACGGACAACATCTTTTCAAACTTGACGGGAGAATCTGCAATCACTGAGCGTATTACTGCCGGTGGACAGCTTGGACCGCACAACGATTTCAACAATAACCTGTTCTTCAACAATGCTGCGGACCTCTACATTTGTCATTCCCCCACATCCTTAAACTATACGACGGGTGCCTGTGCCCCGATCATGGTCACCGACACGACTAATCCGCATAGTAACCACCCGTCGGTATATGTCACAGGCGACCCGAATTACGTGAGTCCCACAGCGAGCGGCTTCCAGATCCAAGCGAGCAGTCCGGCGCTGGGAGCCGGCAGCTCCAACTGCGCGCCCGGCAGCGGTTTGACGAATTGCTCGCCGGCGCTCGATAGGAATGACAATCCTTTCGCATCGCCCCCAGCCATCGGTGCCTACCAGTAAGTTCGGAAGGCTTGGCTTGATACATGCGGGCTGTGTTCATTTATGGGCACAGCCCAATTACTCCGCCTAAGTAATGGCTTCAGTCAGAGCTGCGCGGTAAAGATTCAACATTTCAGGAACGTAGTTTCCGGCGTCGAATGTTTTCTCCATGCGGCGCCGTGCCGCTTCCCCCATCATCCTTAAGCATGCGATTTGGCTGGCATACTTAACCAGCTCCAGTTTCCATGCGCCAGCATCGCCCGCGGGGATGAGAAGTCCCGTTTTCTTGTGCACGACCGCGTCGGCAATACCTTCTATGTTGCTGCCGAAAACCGGTCGGCTGCAGGCAGACGCTTCCAGAGCGACATTGGGGAGACCTTCACGCAAGCTGGGCATGAGCACTGCATCGCAAGACCGGATATAAGAAGGGACCGACTCGGGGCGAAGGCTCCCCGCTATATGAACCTGATCGGGAAAACGCAAGGTCATCCGCCAACGAGAAAGTCGGTCATCTTTAGGGAGCGGACCTGCAACGAGTAACGAGGCTCCGTCGTGGGCCAGGTCGTCCTCCCCGGCTTTCCACGCCTCTAGGAGAGTGTCTCCTCCTTTTATGTTGGTGTGGAATGAGTCTTTCCCGTTTTCCGGAAAGCCTCCCAAGAATAGATACCGTACCGGAGGTCTCTCTGCTAAAGGGCCGTCGATTGGTCCCGCACTTTGAAAATACTCCAGATCCACACCTCGATGGATCGCACAAACGTTCTTCGAGTTCGGGTACTGAGCCGAGAAATTCCTGGCAAGTGCAACGCTGTTGCAGACCACTCCGTGTACATAATTTTCCCATCCACGTATGAGACGTGCGTCTCGGATTCGCGGCAAGGCCACCGCGAGATCGGAGCCGATCGCCTGAGTCACGTGATGCTTCCGCCCTCGCTGTGCCCATGCACTGGCGACGGGACCGGCAAAATCCACCCCGACCGAGTGAATCAGATCGCATTGTCTCACGAGCGTCCGGACCAGGGGCCACCCCAGTTGTCTACACAAGGATATACTTGCAACGCTGAAACTCTGTAACTGTGGACATGCAATCGTTCTTACTTGCAGACCATCTCGTTCGGAATCAGAAATCATTGGACGGCCTGGTAGCCATGCGCGCAAATGGACCACGGTGACGTCCGCTATTTTCGCCAGTTTCTTGGCAAACCGCAGGCTGAAAATACCGTTGAAGGGCTTCTCCGCAGAGGGGAACCCAGAGACAACGAGAAGAATGCGAAGGCACGGTTCCATGTATCTAAGAACTGAGTCGAGCAACAGTCGATGAGGGATGGTTGCGCACTTGCGTGTCCACACTCTCCGAATCAGTGTCATTCGCNNTGAGCGTTTGCGTCACGCCTTTCTCGCGCAAAGAGTCGAGCACACTGGCAAACTTCGAAGCCATCTCCCGATGAGTGTACCGGGCTATCGCCTGTTTATTGCCCGTATAAGCAACACGACCGTCCCGCTTGAAGTCTCCATAAGCGGCAACCAGAAACTCACGCAATTGTGACTTCGACGTCGCGTGAATCCCGGTTTGGGTTTCTTCTAGCAGCTCGGTTAAAGCTCCGGGAACTCCACCTACTGCGAGAATCGGACGCCGCGCACCCATGTACTCAAAGACCTTTCCGGTATGTTGGCCGGTTTCCCTTGGGTCCGACCACGCGAGAAGCAAGAGTACTTGTGATTCACTTTGGATGCGAAGTGCTTCATCTCTCGCGATCGACCCGTGGATGTGGGCTATGTCGGTCAGACCATAACGCGCAATAAGAGCGGGTAACCATGGTTCCATGGGACCGTAGAAATGAACCGCCACGTCACTCCGCGATAGAATGCCCGCGCTGATCAAGCCTTGCAGCACGTCGAACAGCATGCTGGGGTCGCGCTTGCCTTGATACAATTGACCTGTATAAGTAATTGAGAAGCTCTTCGTTACGCCCGCATCACTCTGCATGAAGTCATCCGGGTCAAAACCATTAGCAACGTAGTAGACAGACTTTTGAGGATGTCGGGAGCGCAGCCGCTCGGCCCAGGTCCGTGACACTGTCACTAAGGCGTCGGNNGACAGTGTCTTCCGCTCGAGTCGTCGTTCCAGGAACCCGAGCAGTGGGGTCTGTCTAGCCGCAAGATTCTGTGTCCAAAGATCACGAAAATCTGCTACCCACACACATCGGGGGAACAATTTCTTAGCTTCGCGGGCAATCAGATGACTGGAGATAGGTGGCGAGGTGCTGATGACGGCATCCACCCGCTCCCGCTTCGCAAATTCATTGAGTGCCTGCTTCGCGAACGGCACCCATCCCTTGGTTGGGTCAGGATAGGTTAGCAGAGATTTCACTTTGCCAATTACCTTGGTGTGCAGAAGGTCAGAGCGCGGTGTTGAGGAAATCTGCAAATTGAATTGTTCGTGAAGGCCCCGATTTCCGTCCATTCCGAGCTTTCGTTTTAGCTCGCTCAGGATGTCTCGATCGCCAGTTTCAATCACGCGAGCGGCCGGCCGTTTGCCCACCGGCAATTCAGGGGTAAGTACCATCGGTTCCCAGCCGAATTCCGGAAGGTATTTTGCCAGTCCACCAGGTCGTGGTGATCCGGCTGACGGACGAGGCGGGTAGGCATAAGCAATAATTAGGACTCGCTTCATGACTAGATTTGGTTACTTCTTCCCAGCTAGGGTTTCAACTGGTAGCGATTTAAAGTAGTATTTTGCTTCACCGGTATCAAACTCGATGTTAAAGTTTTCGCGCAGGTAGAACTTGATTGCTTTCACATTGGTGGAATGGACTGAGAGACCGTATTCGGAGATGCACTGAGAGCATAAGCCCTGTTCGAATTGACGAAGTAGTGCCTGGCCAGTTCCCCTGGATTGGCTCTGCGCGCTGACCGCAATCGATAGCAATCTGAGCTTTACGTTCGACGTCCTTTGCTGCGAATGCCGCTTGAGGCGCNNGTGCAATCCACCGACGACAAATCCGAGCGGTTGTTGGCCGTCCTCGCTGAGGGCGATGTAGGAGAACGGGTTCAACTTAATGATCTCGCCGTAATAGTTTCGTAACAGCTTCCGTGGCAGCCGCGAAGTAAAATGGTCGTCATGGTACGACGCTAAATGCAGGGATGCGACCGCATCCAGGTCGGCTTCTGTAATTGGCCTGATCATAGTTGACCGTATCAAACAGGGTGCGGCGGCGGAGGTCATCAGCGGCTGGCATGCGCTGCCGGAAGGGGCGCTCCTGGCTCATACGCACCGATACTTGGCCCAGGAGGGGTTGGCTGTCCTGCTGTCTGCGGCGCGCGGGTTGCTCGGCCTGCCCCCAAACCAGGAGATTCCGCACTTGCGGACGAGGCTCGCACGGGTCGTTTCTGG
>PMHI01000301.1 GCA_003156615.1 Acidobacteriaceae bacterium
CCCGGGCTGGTGGACGAAATCAAGCTCACCATCAACCGTGTGCTCGAGAACCTGTCTCTCAGCAAGCAAAACTTCGCCCTGCGCCGGGACGCTGCTTCTCACAACTCGCTCGACAACATCATCGGCTCCAGTCCGGTGATGGAAACGCTCAAGCAGACGGTACGCACTGTGGCTTCCACCGCCAGCACGGTCTTGATTCACGGCGAGAGCGGCACGGGTAAAGAGCTGGTGGCCCGCGCCGTCCACATTTGTTCGCCGCGCGCCTCCGAGCCCTTCGTGTCGGTAAACTGCGGAGCCTTCCCCGAGACTTTGCTCGAGAGCGAACTCTTTGGCTATTTGAAGGGAGCTTTTACCGGGGCCAATCAGAATAAACGCGGGCTGTTTGAAGTGGCTGGCGGCGGCACCATCTTCCTCGACGAAATCAGCGAAATGACCCTGGCCATGCAGGTAAAATTGCTCCGGGTCTTGCAGGAGCGCACCGTGCGCCCGGTCGGCGGTACCAGCGAAATTTCCATTGATGTGCGGGTCATCGCCGCCACCAATCGCGACCTCGACAAAGCCGTTGCCGACAATCTGTTTCGCGAAGATCTCTACTACCGTCTGAACGTCATTCCCATCCGCGTGCCCGACCTGCGCGAGCGCCGGGAAGACATCCCGCTGCTGGCCAATCATTTCCTCAAGAAATACGCGGCCGCCGCCAACCGAAGTATTTTGCGCGTCAACAAGAATTCGCTGGACGCTCTCTGTGACTACGAATGGCCCGGCAATGTCCGCCAGTTGGAGAACACAATCGAGCGAGCGGTGGCCCTTGAGATGACGGACGAGTTGCACGTCGAGTTGCCGATGGAACGGCCCAAGGCCCGCGCCGCGGCAGCAGGCGCAGGTGTTTCAGCAGGAGTGTCTGACGTCTCCCCGGGTGCGGTGCTTCCCGAAGGAGTGGGCATGGAGGGCTACGTGGCAAACATCGAGCGGACCCTGCTGCAAAGTGCTCTGGATCGCTCGAACGGCGTACAGACCAAAGCCGCGGACCTGCTTGGCATCTCCTACCGCTCGTTCCGGCACTTGATGAAGAAGTACGAACTCTAGCGGTCAGCCGACACCTAGGTTTTCTTCAACTGCTGCTTCCAGCCGAGAACCCGCGCCTTCGCTCCTTCCGCCTCAGCCTCGGGAATCATTCCTTTTTTCTGATAGAGCACAGACAAGCTGGTGTGTGCGAGCACGTCATCCGGATCCAGTTCCGTAATCTGCTGCGCTATCGCGATCGCCTCATCGTAGCGCTCAAGATCCTGCAGGGCGCGCGCCAGCCCGTGCATGGCCTCGGTAAATGCAGGATCGATCCCGAGCGATTCCCGATAGGCCGCGACTGCCTCTTCTAACTTCCCCTCGGCCATCAAGTCCAGCGCGGCATAGTAGTGTTCTTCGGCCTGCTGGCGAGTGTCTGCGTCGGACATGGAAGGAAGTTCCTGGCGGAGACAGGATTCTAACATGGAGCGACTCGTCGGTTTCCTTGGTCGACCGGACCTACTCTCCGCATAGTCGAGCCGTGCTCCTTGTGGTTATGATGTGGCATGCGCCATTCGCTCCGCTTTCTCTGGAATGCCACCAAGGGCCATCGTCTCGCTCCGTGGCGGAGCCCCTACCTGCTGTGGCGCATCGAGACCTACTGCGGCGTCAAGATGACGCAGATCGGCTTCCTTGAATTCTGGGAGTTTCTGTGGCGGGAACGCATCCATCTCTGGCGTTTTCTTAAGTGGACCGGCGAGATGGAACGCTACGCTCAGCCCAAGGCGAAGAGTTTGTAGTTAAGCTCCCTTGCCCGCAGCAGCAGCCTCGCCCAGAATGATGGTCACATCGGTTCCTTTGCCGGCTCCGGTTAACTGAGCCGCGGCTCCGCGATTGGCAGCGATTTCCAGAAAACCCATACTGCCAACAACGCCCATCACCTCTCCCGGAGCGCCCTCCGCATACGCACTGTGGATTTCAGTGATCTCGCAGTTGCCGACGACGATCTTGAATGCCTTGCCTTCGGCAGCGAAAAGCATGGGAACATCTTGCGGAGTGATGTTGGTGATGAGGTTCCCGAACCGGTCGACCTTCAGCACCACGCCGCGCACGCGGTTTTGATCGACCGCCTTCGGCTTAGGCGCGGAGAAGCGCACGTAGTCCTCGACCTCGTCCCCAAACTTCAGCGAATCGACCTCTTTGGCCAGGTAAGCGGCCACCGGAGCAAAAATGTCGCGGCCATGGAACGTGTTGCTCACCGGCTGCAGAAAATAATGNNCCGTTGTCGGGGGCGACGAAATGATACTTATCGCTGGAGGCCAGGATAGGCCGCCGTGCCGTGCCCACGCCGGGATCCACGATCACTACATGGATCGTCCGGTTAGGAAAATAGGAATACGCCTGCGAAATGGTCAGCGCTCCATCCAGCACGTCGAAGGCTTGCACTGAGTGGCAGATATCGACAATCCGCGCCTCCGGCAAGATATCCAGGATGACGCCCTTCATGGCGCCAACAAAGTGGTCGCTGCTACCGAAGTCGGTGGTCAGAGTAATGATCGGATGGTGCGCCAAGGTTTCCTCACAGATGGAAGACGCGGTGCTCCCAGAAACTCGAAAGTAATTGTTGGTAACCGCGGAGTCAAGGCACCGAGGTAATACGTTTTCCCGTTACTCGTATCGCAGGGCCTCAATCGGGCTCAGGCGCGACGCTTTCAGCGCCGGATAGAGTCCGGAGCTTATTCCCACCAGCGACAGAATGATGAACGAGATCATCATCACGCTCAGCGAAGCGTGCAGGAAGATCGCGCCTTCGTGGTTGGCCGTTTTATAGAACTCGTCATAGAGCGGCATGGGCGGGATGATCCAGGTGAGGACCTCGGCTACAGCCATCCCCACCACACCGCCCACGAACGTAAGCACCAGCGCTTCCAGCAGGAACTGCAGCAGAATGTGCCGCGGGCGCGCTCCAATCGCCTTGCGCAGGCCGATCTCCCGCGTCCGCTCCGCGACCGAGACCAGCATAATATTCATCACGCCGATTCCGCCCACCGCCAGCGTAATGACGCCGATCAATCCCAGTACCGCCTGCAGCCCCAGCGAAAAAGCGTTGACCATGGCGCGGTCCTCAATGGTGTCCCACGCAGGCGTCGCCTTGTCGTCTTTGGGATCGAAGTGATGCCGCCGCCCAATGACTCCCCGCACCGCCGACAGCGCCTTCTTGTTCAGTTCCGCAGCCGTCGGCTCAAAGATAATCTCGTCGGGATCTTTCAGGCTCTTCAGATCGCGCATCAGTCCGAAGGGGATGAAGCCATCGTTGTTGTCCGGTCCGTTATACATCGAGTCTTGAATCTTGTTCCGCATCGTTCCGATCACTTCAAAATCAAGTCCCCCGAGGCTGACGTGCTGCCCCACTGCAGGCGCTCCTTGAAAAACTTTCTTCGACGCCTCGTAGCCCAGAATCACCACCCGGCGATGGTCGGAAAAATCTCCGTCCTCGAAATAGCGGCCGTCCGCGAGAGTCAGCTTGCGCATCTGCCCATAGGGCATTTCGACGCCGCGCACCGGGACGGTCACGACCCGGGTGCCAAGTTTGACTCCGAAGTCGCGATCAATTTCGCCGCTCACCGCGCGAACGATCGGCACCTCGTCGCGAATCGCTTCCACGTCCTCATATTCGTAAGTGACCTTCTTGCCCGCGCGCTGGCCGCCGGCCTGCATACTTGTCTGTCCTGGCCAAAGCACAATGACGTCATTGCCCATGTTCATAAAAGCATGCAGCACACTGCCGCCCAGACCCTGGCCGTAGGCGAGCAGCAACACCACCGAAGCCAGTCCCCACACGATGCCCAGCATGGTGAGCAGGGAGCGCATGCGGTCGCGCATAAGCGCCTGCCAGCCCTGCAAAATGAGTTCTTTCAAGAACATGGTTTTGAACAAAGTGGCCAGCGGTCCGTGGCCAGTCAAAGAACGGGTCACGGCCTTTCCTGGCAACTGGTTACTGGCAACCGCTACTCGATGTGAATATCTCCCGATCCCGTCCGCAGAGTAAGCTGCGGCCCGCCACCGCGCACTTTGCCGACGATCCGCTTGCGCGTGTCCTCGACCCGCCCCTCGACGGTCATGGTCACCGGCGCATCCACGTCCAGCTTGCCCGAACTGGTGGAGAGATCGGCGTCGAAGGCGGCATTTGCGGGCAGCCGTACACGCACATTGCCCGATCCGGTTCGGATCTCCCAGGGGCCCGCCTGCGTGCCCTCGGCTGAAATGTCGCCGCTGCCTGCACCGGCGCGTAATGCGCCCTGAAGTCCGCGAACCGAAATATTGCCGGACCCGGTATGCAGATCGATATCACCCGATGCGATCTCTTGCACCTCGAGGTCCCCGCTTCCCGCGCCTCCGCGGACCGGACCTGCGATGTCAAGTGCCCGCACATTGCCCGATCCGGTCTGCAGATGAATCTCTCCGGTAACCCGCGAGAGCTTTATGTCCCCCGATCCAGTCTGCAGATCGACGCTGCCGTGGATGCTTTCAATGGTCTGGTTGCCCGAGCCGCTGTGGCTGCGGACGTTGGTGTCGACGGGCACTGTGATTTCGTAGTTCACCGAAATGTCGCGGACGCTCACATTGTCAATGTGGATGCTGTTGCCATCCTGCCGCAGAGGAGGATGCTGCTCAATGTCGCTGACGTCGGTGTGCCGGTCTCCGAACAGCCAATGGTCCCCAACATAGATCTCGGCACGAATGGAGACCGAGCCCGACGCTCCGCTCCGTACGACGACGTCGCCGGAGCGGGTTTCTACTTCCAGGTCCACCGGCCCGCTGACCTGGAAGGTTTTCTCGAAATGTCCTTGCGGTGTGGAAGCGGCCGCAAAGGTGGAGGCAAACAGCACGGCCAGCGCGATCGCCAGGAATGAAGATCGAGCCGGAATAGAAACCGGAATTGAAGAGAAGTGGACGCGTTGATTATTCATGTCTGAGTGACTCCACAGGTGTCATTTCCGCGGCGCGCTGGGCAGGATACATGCCCGCGGTCACGGTGATGAAAGAAAGTGTCAGGATCGAAGCCACAATCGAAAGCGTAGAAACAATGGGATGAGGCACGAAATCCGGCAGCGGCACCGCGCCCATGGCCCAGCAGGTTCCTACCCCGAAGCTGAGGCCGAGAATTCCGCTCGCGACCGTCAGCATGGCCGACTCGGCAAAGAACTGCCGCAAAATATCGCGTTTGGTCGCGCCCAGGGCCTTTCGCGTGCCAATCTCGCGGGTGCGTTCCATCACCGAAACCAGCATGATGTTCATCACGCCGATCCCGCCCAGGCACAGGGTCACGATGGCTACACAGCCAAAGAAAATCGTAACCACCCCGAAGATTTTATCCAGCAGCTTGGCGCCCTCCATGGTATCCCAAATGAATACCGCATCTTTGTCGAGGGGATCGAAATGGTGAACGCGCCCGAGCGATCTGCGCACCTGCAAGACCGCCTCCTCGTGCTCCTCGGGATTGGCCACTTCGAAAACGATGTCATCGAGCCAGCCTCGCGTAATGCCTTCGCCTTTCTTCTCCGGCGGCGGAAAATCCCGCGCCACCGCCGAATATGGCGCAAACAGGTAGTCGTTGTCCGGACCGTTGTAGTTGGAGTTCTGCTTCTTTTCCGCCAGCACGCCAACCACGGTGTAGGGCACGCTCTTGATCAGCAGGGAAGCGCCGATCGAAGGCTGTCCCGGAAACAGTTGCCGGTTGGCCGCGAATCCCAGCACCACCACCCGCCGGGCCTCGCGCTCGTCGTCCTCCGTGATCAACCGGCCTTCGCTAAGGTTCAAAGTGCGAAAGTCCTGATACGATGGCCACATTCCCACCACCCCTCGACTGGCGGAGTTGAACTGGCTTACTTCGGGAATGGTGCGCCGCAGTTCGGGACTCACATTCTTTACGGCGTAGCACTCGTCGCGAATGAGTTGCGCGTCATCCACATTCAGTTGGATTTCGCGTCCGGCGGCCCGGCCGCCCACCTGGGAACTGGTCCGGCCGCCCCAGGCGATCACCAGGTCTTTGCCCAACGTCTCCATGTGCTTCTTCTGGTCGACGCTGAACCCCCGGCCCAGCCCCACCAGCAGGATGACCGACGCGATGCCCCACACAATGCCGAACATGGTGAGGAAAGTCCGCATCTTGTGGGCCCGGAATGTGGCCAAAGCCTGGCGCAGGATTTCAAGAAGAGTCATAGGAACCCCGCTGGGTCTCAGGTGTCAGGTCTCAGCTACTGCAGCACCACCTGATCGCCTTCCTTCAACCCGCTGAGCACTTCCGTCTTCGCGCCATTGGATATCCCAATGTTGACCGCGACCTTATCTTTGCCTTCCTTGCCCTTCGGATCGGGAATCTCGACGGAAGCTTTCTTGTCTTTGTCGTAGATGATCGCGCCTTCCGGAATCTGCAGCACGTTCTTGTGTTCTTCGAGGATGATCTCGGCNNACGTTGTCCTTCTCGACGCCCATCGGCGAAATCTTGGTGACCTTGCCGGTGAACGTTTTATCCTTGAATGATTCCACCTTGATGCGCGCCGGCTGTCCCAGATAAACCTTGCCGATATCGCTCTCGTCGACTTTGCCTTTCACATACACCTCACTGGTATCGCCGAGCGTCATCACCAGCGTGGCCGAAGAACCCAATACCAGAATGGAGCTGACTGCGTCGCCCATCTGCACATCGCGCGAGAGAACGATACCATCAATGGGCGAAACGATGTCGGTGTAGCTCAACTGTTCCTCAAGTTGCTTAAGGTTGGCTTGGTCCTCGGCCACCTGCGCCTCCGCTTGCGCAATCTTCGCCTTCAAAACAGTCACCTGCGCTTTGGACACATTCTGCTTGTTGAGAGACATTTCATAGTTCTTCTCGGCATCATCGAGAGCCGAGGCGGAAACGACTCCGTCCTTTGCCATACCCGTCGCGCGGTCGTAGGCGCGCTTCAGCAGTGGAACGTCCGGACCTTCGGCATCCACCTTGGCCCGCTCAAAGTCGGCCTGTGTGCTCTTGAAGTTGGCTTGCGCCGCTTCGAGAGCTGCGCGCGACTGCTCGACCTGGGCCTCAATCTCCACCTTGTCCAGCTGCGCCAGAAGCTGTCCCTTGCTTACGTGATCGCCGTAGTCTACTAACAGCTTCTTGACGATACCGCTGGCCTTCGACTTTACCTCGACCTTGATAATAGGGGTCACCTTCCCGGTCGCCACCACGCTCTTGGCCAAGTCACCCTTTTCCACTTTCGCCAGCTTCGACGGATCAATTTTCGTCCCGCCGCGCGTGGCTGCGAACGCAACGATTCCGATCAGCAGGACAATCGCCAGCCCAATGCCAATCCACACCAACAGTCTGCGCCGCTTCTTCTTAGGATTCCCGTTTCCGTTCACCACCGCCTCCTAAATACATGCTGGAATGCTTGCCGAATGAAGAGCCGTCCCGCTCTCACTGTGTTGTACGCAGCCCGAGTTAGCTTTGTTCCAGAGATTTCGAGAACAGCCAGAAATGATTGCTGCAGCTAAACCACTCGCCACCTTCCAGTTAGACAGTCCTCATAGAAAAAAGGTTAGCCTCAGGACAGCAAAAGTTTTGCTCCGTGTTCCCTGCGCGCTCTGGGTTCAAGGTTTTGAGCGCCATCTCAAGCGCGGCCAGTCCCTTTGCAATGCTAGAATTACCCCGCAGAATACCCCCTCCATGATCGCCTTTGTGCTGCTCCGCGTGCTGCTGATCTTTCTCCTGGTGGCGGCCAATGCGTTTTTCGCGGCCGCGGAATTCGCCTTGATCAGCGTCCGCGACACCCGCATTCAGCAGCTNNACCTTGGGCTGGATCGGCGAACCCATGGTTGCACGCCTGGTGGAATCTCTCCGTTTCGTTCACCAAGTTCCGCATGCCGCGGTGTATGCTCACGCCATCGCCATCGCCATCGCCTTCAGCCTGATCACCTACCTGCACGTGCTGCTCGGTGAGCTGGTCCCGAAAACTCTGGCCCTGCAACGTTCCGAACAGATCGCTCTCGCCGTGGCTGCTCCCATGGAAGCCTTCCTCACGCTTACTCGGCCCGTGCTTTTTTTCATGCGCCGTTCCGGCGGCCTGGTCTTACGGCTTTTCGGTGCGCGCGACGCCCGCCGGAGCGGCGCCGTCCACTCCCCCGACGAACTCAAGCTGATCGTCACCGCCAGCCGCCAGTTCGGCCAGATCCCCGAATCTCAGGAAGAGATGATCCATAAGGCCATCGAACTCGACAGCATCACAGTCCGCGAGATCATGGTCGCCCGCCCCGACATTTTTTCCCTGCCCTCCGATCTAACCCTCGACGAAGCTCTGAACCGCGTGGTCGAAGGCC
>PMHI01000271.1:0-276 GCA_003156615.1 Acidobacteriaceae bacterium
TTGCCGGTGATGAAAACGCGGAATGGTCCCGATCCGGTCTGAAATTTCGGCCCAAAAAAGCCATGCAGAGTACGGAACTGCGTATTTACCGTCTCCGTGGTCACGCCATTGGTAAAGGTGTTGGTGTAGTTCCGCTTGAAGTCATACGCCATTTCGGCCTCTAGTTGCACGTCGTGGTGGAGGTTGAAGGCAGCCCTTCCTCCGAGACCGATGAAGTTCCCAACTGCCGACGCATCACTGAGTCGAAAGTATTCCGCAAAGGCACCCACCTCAACG
>PMHI01000271.1:290-8539 GCA_003156615.1 Acidobacteriaceae bacterium
GGAGAGGAGAGTGGTACACAGCGGGCAAATTCGAGATTTTGATGCCCCTTTTGCCAAGCGGGGTTGGTTGAGGCCAGGTGTTGCGGTGCGAACGCGACAGGCTTCGATTGCTTCTCGAGATTACGAATAGCATGACGTCCAAGCTGTACCTTCGCCGTTTGGTGGAAGTGCTTTCTACAAATCTGCTGAGGGTAACGCGATCCGTTTTTTTGGCTCTTTGCTTCTGCCGGAAGCGCGCCTGACGATCCTCTATGACCCGGACTCGCGAGGATCTATTTGCGGCGGAGCAACTGGCGAACTGACTTTCCAGGCCGTTATAGCAACGACCTGCCAGTACCAGTAGATCCGGCGGAAACCCGTCAGAGGCGGAGATCCGTCACAGATTTGTCATCTACGGTTTCGCGATTCGCCGAGTCTCCGCCTTACCAACTTCAGCCGCCAGAATGATTTGCGTTGCATGTGCTCTTCTTCGAAAGAGCTGCACCTGTTTTGGTATTCCACTTGCACTAGAGATTAAAGAAGTGAGGACAAACCTTTATGAGTGATGCTACGTCACGAACAGCGACAAAACGCGTAATGCCGAGTGCGGAGGATCCCCGATTCAACGTACCTACTACATCGATCCATAGAATCGAAGCCGATGGCGTGCAGGTGTTTTATCGCTCGGCCGGCGAAGCAAACGCGCCCGTTGTTCTTTTACTGCACGGATTCCCAGCCTCATCGTTCATGTTCCGCGAACTCATTCCGCGCCTGGCTAGTGACTACCGCGTGATCGCGCCAGACCTTCCGGGTTTCGGATTCACCGAGGTGCCGCCGGAACGCCGGTATTCGTACACGTTCGATGGACTGGCGTTCACACTCGATGCCTTCACACAGGCACTCAAGATCGAACGCTATGGGATCTACGTGTTCGACTACGGCGCGCCGACTGGTTTCCGTTTGGCGATGGCTCACCCCGAGCGGATTACAGCGATTGTTTCGCAGAATGGGAACGCATACGAAGAAGGCCTTGGTGAAGCGTGGGGCCCGATCAGAAAATACTGGGCTGCGCCCACGGCAGAAAATAGGGACATACTCCGCCAAACCATTCTGACAGCCGGAGGAACGCGCTGGCAGTATACCCACGGCGTGGCGAATCCAGGGGCGGTTCCGCCTGAGTCATATACGTTGGATACGGCCCTGCTCGAACGGCCAGGCAACAAAGAGATTCAGCTCGATTTGTTTCTGGATTATGCCTCGAACGTAGAGCTTTATCCGAAATTCCAGGACTATTTTCGTAGGTCCAAACCGCCTTTGCTTGCGATCTGGGGCAAGAACGATCCTTTCTTCGTTCCCGCGGGAGCAGAGGCCTTTCGAAAGGACCTGCCGAACGCGGAGGTGCAATTCCTCGATACCGGTCATTTTGCGATAGAGACTCACGTCATCGAAATTGCGGCAGCGATGAAAGAGTTCCTCGGCAACCAGCGCTGAGCCGGCGAAGGCGATTCCAGGAATGAACGCGATTGGAACGAGGGGGAAGATATGAAGCGCCGTAGCTTTCTTGGTGCACTCGCGGCCGCATCTCTAGGTGTCGTAGTCGAGGGTTCTCTCAGTGAATTCGCGCGAGCGCACAACTCCGCAGCCGCTCTCGCAAGTTTGTCTGGGCAGGCATCCAAGATGAGTGAGTTTCCGCAGAACTCAACCATAATTTTGGTGCATGGGGCGTGGGCCGACGGCTCGTGTTGGCGCAACATCATTCTGCCCTTAGAACGGCGCGGTTTTCGGGTCATCTGCGCGCCGATCCCGCTCACGTCCTTAACCAACGACGCAACCGCCCTGAGTTGGGCACTGGAAAGGACCAGCGGCCCGGTGGTCCTGGTGGGACACGCCTACTCTGGCGCCGTGATCGCCGCCGTGCGAGAAGACCGAGTCAAGTCTCTGGTCTACATCTCGGCGCTCGCGCCGGATGAGGGCGAGACCGTGGCCCAGGTGTTCTATCGCAACCCATCGCATCCGGAAGCGCCGAAGTTGGCTCCCGATTCCCACGGTTTTATATGGATGCCGGAGGATGGGTTTCACCGCGCAGTTGCCCACAAGGCTTCTCTCGATCAAACAAACATTGCAACCGCCGTGCAACGGCCGATCGCGGTTCAGTGCATCCAAGAGCCGGCCCCGACGCCGGCATGGAAAACGAAACCGTCGTGGTTCCTGATCGCCGAAGAGGATCGCATGATCAATCCGAAAACGCTGCATTTCATGGCCGACCGCATGCGCGCGAAAGTCCATTCCTACCGTGTGGACCACAGTCCGATGTACACGGAGCCAAATCTTGTGATCAACGTAATCCTGGAAGCGGCGCGGGAAACCCTATCGTCCTAGGTGGCATAACCAATTTAACTTCTGATTCAAACACATAGAAGAGGAAATGGAATGGCTGCTAAATCTGTCGCCATCGTCACCGGTGCAAGTCAGGGGATAGGACGAGCCACAGCCCTCCGCCTGGCGCGCGATTTCTCGGTCATTGTTCTGGTTGCGAGGGACAAGGACAAGCTGGAAAAAACTGCGTCCGACGTAGTCTCCCTCGGGGCTGAAGCGATGGTCTACGTTCTCGACCTTCGTCAACCACAATCAGCAAAAACCATCATCGAGCGAACTCTCGAACGCTATGGGAGAATCGATGCACTGCTTAACATTGCGGGCGCAGTGCCGCAGATTGATTTATTCCAGATGACCGATGCGCAGTGGGACGACGGCATGGCACTCAAGCTAAACGGTGCACGTCGCTTGACGATAGAGGCTTGGAACGCTTTGAAGGCCTCGCAGGGATCTGTNNACAATCAATGCAGCCATTAACGCGCTCGCTAAGGCATTCGCAGAGCAAGGAATCAAAGACGGTGTGCAAGTCAACAGCGTCTCACCTGGAGCGGTCATGACGGGACGCCGGCAGTCCTTCTTGGAAAAGTGGGCCCCTCCCCACAACCTTACAGTGGAAGAGGCAATCAGGATATTTCCGGAGCAGGCTGGCATCCCCCGTTTCGGAAAGCCGGAGGAGATTGCCGACCTGATGAGTTATCTCGTATCCCCGGCGGCGAAGTGGATGACCGGAGCTTCAGTTCGCATGGACGGCGGCGAGATCAAGGGCATTTAGGTCGGCGGCTTGGTGTCGGGAATTGCTTCATGACCCGAAGGGTAAGGAGGAGTCAATGGATGTTGCAACTTCAACCACTGTAGCGGTCAATCAGGAGCGCGCCCGCTTCGGTGCTCTTCCCCTGGCGGAGAGCCATTCGAACGAGGAGGAAACAATGGAGCGTCGTACCTTTCTCAGTGCTCTCACAGGCGTATCTCTTGGCGCCCTGTTAGAGGTCCCTTTCACCGAGGTTGCTGGAGCGCAAAACAGGGCTCAAACCGGCGCTGGTCAAAGTCCTTTCGAAGCTTCTCAAGTCGAAGTTTCACGAAACACGATTTTCGTGCGCCGCTATGGAAAAGGACCAGCCATTCTGCTGGTGCACGGCTTCCCGCGCACAAGCCTAATGTGGCGATTCCTTGCGCCAAAACTTGCAGACACTCACACCGTGATCTGCGTGGACCTGCGCGCTTACGGGCAAAGCGGGATACCCGCCTCTACCGATGACCACTTTCCTTATTCGAAGCGTGCCATGGCAAAGGAGCTGGTGGAGGTGATGGACAAGCTCGGGTTTCCGACCTTCGCGCTGATTGGCCACGATCGCGGAGGACGCGTCAGCTACCGGATGGCCTTGGATCATCCGAAGAACGTGGAGCGACTCGCTGTGTTCGACGTGATTCCCATCCTCGAAGCATGGAGCCGGTCCGATGCGCGCTTCGCTCAGACTTACTGGCCGTGGATTTTGCTCTCGCAGAAGGAGCCACTTCCGGAGAACTATCTTCTCGGCGCGCCCGATGCCGTCTTCCATAATCCCTTCGGCCAAGGTTCCTTCGGGCCAGAGATTCTCGAACAATATGTTTCAACCTATCGCGAGCCGGCGCGGGTTCATGGAATTTGCGAGGAATATCGTGCTGCAGCGACGATAGATGTCGAACACGATCGTGCGGATAAGGAAGCGTCAAGGCGAATCGAATGTCCCATGCTGCATCTATGGGCCGAAGGCGGTCCGCTCGACACTTTCTACGCAGAAGACGGCGGTCCACTCGGCATTTGGCGGCAATGGGCGCCGCATGCGCAGGGACTGGCGATGAAGGGCGGCCATTTTTTTCCGGAAGAGAACCCTGCCGATACCGCACTCCTCGTCAAGCAGTTCCTCTCTGCATAAGCCATCGATCGCAGATTTTCATAACGCTGCCCATTTCGAAAGGAACTAGCCCCACCTAGTCAAGGAGATGCGTGAATGAAAAAGTGGACACAACTCGCGATTCCTATTGTCGCTGTCGCGGCTTTCGTCGCATGGTATGCATTTCGTCCCGAGCGGCTTGTGGTCAATCGGCGTGTCGACGAAGCAATACCAACCGCACAAGGCGGCTTATCGCCACAGCCTCTCGTCTCCGGACAGTTCTACAGCATCCTGCACCCGACAGCAGGTACCGCAACCATCTACCGGATGGGAGATGGCACCCGTGTTCTTCGCTTTACCGCCTTCAGCACGTCAAACGGTCCTGATGTGCACGTCTACATGGTCGCCTCTGACGATGCAAAGGACATAGCGACGGTGAAACAGGCTGGTTTCATCGATCTGGGAGTCATCAAGGGCAACATCGGCGACCAAAACTACAGGCTTGGCGACGACCTGGACTTGGCTAAATACCGCGCAGTGTCCATATGGTGCAAACGATTTGGCGTGAATTTCGGAGCCGCGGCGCTGAGGCCGACCGAGGCAGCGCAGAATCACTAGGATCGCATCCCATTGGCAATTCCGGGCATTCCAATTGCTTCGAGATCGGCATTCACTACAGGGCGGAACTTGAAGCACCGAAGGCTGAGGATTCTCGCGAAGATGAGCCGAAGACTGTAATGGAGTGAAACCTCCCAGCGGAAAAAACGGAACATAGGCTATAGCTTGCGCGGCTCTCGAGCGAATCGACGATTCTGATCGGGAGATCAGGGTCGAGCGATTTTATTGATCGCTAACCGGGAAGCTCCGTTCGAAGCCCAGTGGCCGCCCCCGCCTGATCGCGCAAGGAAGTCCCGCAGTAAGGACAATAGACATCATTCACTCCAACCACGCGCTGGCACTGCGGACAGCTCGGGCTCAGTTTGTAGTTGCAGCGAGGACAGAAATTGAATCCCGTTTGCACAGCATTCTCACACTGTGGACAGGTGGCAATGCGTGGCTTCCTCAGTACGAAATACAACACGATGCCAAGCGCGTTAGGGACGCAGATCGCGAGCAGCGTCCAACCCAGCCGGCTCATTCCGCGGCGGCCGGCGTCACGGTTCACATACCCGATCAGCAGGATGTAACAGCCCACGAAAGTTCCTCCGAGGATTGCCATCGGCACCATTGCCGCCAACGGAAAGGGAGGGTTTTGGGAAACATTGGCGTGCACCACAGCCGCAATGGCCGCTAAGAAGCCGAGGGCTACAAAGAAGTAAGCCCATGGCGAGATAATTCGGATTTCATCCATAAAGCGCGTCGAAGTTTCGTGCTTGATCGGCATATCAACCCCCCTGATTCCCAGGTTCGTATTGCATACGCAGCCCGCTCGACCTCCCCCGCTTAATTCAATCTTGGAGGGGCCCGTTGTGATCGGCCAGATAGGTTCCCCGAGCCAGCAAGAGGATTCCCGCCACAATTGCCGGCATCAAACCAAGGGCCATCAGGCCGATCTGCCAAACTGGGGCGGGAAGGCTCACCTGCTGGCCTATCCATGCCAACCCGCGCCACAGCACAGCGGTCGTGAAGGCAGTACCCAGCGTTACGGCGCTACAGCAAACGCAAATCACCCACAGCCGCTCTTGCTGGCGCTGCAGTTCAAGAGCCCGCGAGCGCACCCGCATCTGCGTCGCTCGCACAAGGCCGGAGTCAGCGGCCAAGGGCTGGGAACGCAACGCGCGAACCACCCGTCCAGCCGCTTCTCCATAATCACGGCAGGCTAAGCATTCTTGGAGATGGGCTCGCAACCAAGCCTGCTGCCCGTCGGAGAGATCTTTATCGTTAGCCCCAGCCAGTGCGATTAGTTCCCGCGCCCGTTCATGTACACTCCGCGTCATGCCTGTATTCCCTCCAACCGCCCCATCAGCAGGTTTAGCCCGCGATACAATCGCGATTTCACAGTGCCCAGCGGCGCCCCGGTCACCGCGGCAATATCCTCTAGAGCCAATCCATCCTGGAATCGCAAAACGATTGCCTCACGATACTCCGCCGGAATGCCGACCAATGCCGCACTGATTCGTTCGGCTTGCTCGTGCTGCTGCACCAGTTCCCATGCCGTGGGACGCGTATCGGCCGGTTCGAGCGGCGTATGATCTTCGTCCTCCATCAATCCATCCAGGCTGACCGGGCTTTTCTTCCGCAAATAATCGATGGTCAGATTCCTCGCTACCGCGAAGAGCCATGTGCTGAATTCGCGCCGGCCGTCGAACTGATGGCCGCGTTCCATGACGCGAATCCAGGTTTCCTGAAAGAGGTCCTCCGCCAGGTCACGATCACCCGCTAGATAAACCAGATACCGCAGCAGCCGGTGCTGGTATTGCTCGATGAGACGGTCAAGCAATTCCGGATCGCGCCGGCGGAGACCGCGAGCAATTGCGCTGGCTTCGGATTCCATCGCATTTAGGAAGCAATAAGCTATGGCGTTCATGCTACCGGTATATACGGGTGAGGAGATTAGAAAGATGCAGGATGGAAGACATTCTGTAGAGCACGTTAAGCCATTCATATTCAGCTAGATATCGACCGCAACATGCCAGCCGTGGAGCCAGGTGGTACGTCGTCGGCTCTTAAGGTCGCAAGCGACCACCACGAAATTCGACAATCCGATTTGTGCTTGATCGAGATTCGCCAGCTGCTCGGGGGCCTCCGACCATTTGTGGATTACTGGACGGCAGACAGAACGCCGGGTTGTCCAATTTACGGGGGTGGCACATTTCTGTTGCTACCGGGGNNCGGTTGCGTTAAGAGATCTTCCATTGAGCAGCCAACACACGCTGGTCCTTCAGCAATTGTCGAAGAAATGGCGGTGCATCTGCGCTTTGCGGAACTCCCCGCCATTGCAAGTTAAATTCGAGCTGACGCTGCTCCGTTTGGCTGCCGTAGGCGACTGACGAGATGCTGATCTTGTAGCCTGCCTTTCTGACGGTGGCTTGGATTTCTTCTTCAGGCGGATCGTCGCGCTCTGTCGTCAGAATCAGCGTTGCNNAGTACAAATGCTACGAACCCGAGGGAAATCTGGCCGCCCCCGAAACAAAGACCGATCACCGTCACAAACCACAGCGTAGCGGCAGTGGTAACTCCGAGCACAAGGCTATCGCGTCTGAGGATGGCGCCACCGCCAATAAACCCCATTCCTGTCAAAATTCCAAGTGGCAAACGCATGAGGTCAAGGGTCACGAACGAATCGGCTGTTTTTCCAATGGTCACCAGCAATAGATTCGCTTGCACCATGGCGACGGCTGCCGCCAGGCAAACTAATAAAGTTGTGCGGAGTCCGGCTGGACGTCCGTGCTCGCCGCGATCCAGGCCGATCAACCCCCCAGCCACGATCGAGAGCGCCAGTCTGAGCGCGATTTCCTGCCAGGTTAACGTTAAGGGCATGTGTACCTCCGACAGCGGGCAATGGAGTAAGCTCGGGCAACATCAAGCCTACACCGGGACATCTTCTGTACATGCAGCAGCACATGGAGACGAATACCATTCGCTTCCACAGTGGCGGATTCTTCGGTAATTGGGTTCGGTTGAATCACAAGTGCCCCTTCCAGGCTGAATTGTGTTTGCACGGTTCAATTCGATTCGGTAATCGTCCTGGGGGATGTGTTTAGTCACTTCCTTCCGAACTTGAGAACACCGTGCGGAGGCTCAAGACCAGCGGCACGATGAGCACCGCTGTGGCCGCCGCCGAAAGAATGCCTATCATCCGGCTGGAATGGTCGGCGATTGCCCCGTAAGCAATGGGCGCCAGACCGCCCGAGCCGATAACTCCTGTATAGAACAAAGCGAACCCTCGGCCGGTATTTCCTTTCGGGGCGAGTTCTGGCACGGTGCCATACAGAACTGACGACGTGCCGTTCAGCACCATACCGAGAAGCGGGAGGAATGCCAGCATCGCGGTGATCGGAGTGAAACATGTAACTACGATCA
>PMHI01000549.1:0-1213 GCA_003156615.1 Acidobacteriaceae bacterium
TCTACACCGTTACGGCAGATTTAGCGGGGATTCCGGGCATTTCTGTGCCCTGCGGCGAGACACGCGAGAAGCTGCCCATTGGATTGCAGATTCTTGGGAAGCATTTTGACGAAGCCACAATCCTGCGGGTCGCGCACGCGTATGAGCAGGCCGCCTAGATTGGCTCGTAGTAGCGTTCCCCAGCGCAAGCGCGGCAAAGCACTTTCTCTTTGGCGCGGACTTCTCTGCGGAAGTTGATCCCTTCGCCGCACGCCTCACACACCACGCGCTCACTCTTGTATCCCGGAAATTCTTCGGGCGGCAGCTCGACCTTCACCCATTGAAATGTGAACAGACCGTCATCGGTGATCTCCCGATAAGCAAGCATCTGCTGCTGGTTTTTGTCTGCGATTTCCGGATGCATCTGGCGGGCCAGAGCCTTCGAAGATTCCTTGGCCGCGATGCGGATTGCCTTGCCGGTGCTTACGTCCACGAACGTTGCGGCAACTTTTCCCCAGTCGCGAAACTTCAGGGCACGCTTGCCCAGGCGGCAGCCAGTGACCACAGCTACAGCATCAGTGGCGCAGCGGTCGATTTCGACGAAGGTGACGAGGCGTTTGCGATCTTTGCCACGCGGATCGTCGATACCCAATTTCTCCAAGCCCAGCATCGCCAACCGCACGCCTAGGACTTGCCCAGCGCAGAGATGTCCGTGAGCTTGCTCGGCGTCGCGGAGATATTCGTCGAGGGACTTCATTGGACTTCCAACTCCCAACCGTCAGCACACAGCTTAACACCTCAAAAACTACTTTCTGTGCCAGCGCACGCCATCCTTTGTATTCTCGACGACAACGCCAGCGGCGGTGAGTTCCGCGCGGAGAGCGTCGGAAACCTTGAAATTACGGCCGCGGCGCGCGGCTTCCATCTCCGCGATTTTCTTTTCGATGCCGGCATCAGAGATTTGGCCGGATTCGACCGCCTCCCGCAGTTCCGGACTGATATCTTTCCCGCGGCCCTCGGTAGGCGCCCAATCGAAAACCTGTTTCATCTTCGGCCCATCGTCATCTTTAAGCACAGCGAAGATCTCATCGAACTTTTCCAACGCGGCAAGCAGCGGCGGAACGTCATCCTTCTTAACCTGGCCGGAATCAAGCGCAGAATTGGCGTTGCGCACCATCTCGAAGATGGCGGCCTGAGCCTGCGCCGTGTTGAGATCATCGTCGAGCGAGCCACG
>PMHI01000549.1:1312-10441 GCA_003156615.1 Acidobacteriaceae bacterium
TCGACATCTTCTCGCCCTCGACGAGCAGGAACCGCACGTGAAACCAGAAACGCGCAAACGTTTTCCCGGTCAGTGACTCCGATTGTGCGATCTCGTTTTCATGATGCGGGAAGACGAGGTCTTCTCCGCCAGCGTGCAGATCGAAGCTTTCGCCCAATTCCTGCATCGACATGACCGAGCACTCCAGGTGCCAGCNNTCCCAGAAAGCCTCGCCCGGCTTGGGCGCCTTCCACAGCGCAAAGTCGCGCGCGCTGTCTTTGTCGTATTCGTCAACGTCCACACGGGCGCCGTCGAGCATTCCGCTGAAATCCTTCTTCGAGAGTTGGCCGTACCGCGGAAAGCTTGCAATACGGAAGTAATAGGATCCATCGTCGGTGCGGTAAGCGATCCCCTTTTCGACCAGCTTGGCCACGAACTCCGCCATCTCCGCAATGTGTTCGGTGGCACGCACCAGTGTTGGCCGCTCAATGCCGATCATAGCCGCATCTTCCAGAAAGGCTTTCTCGTACTTCGCGGTGTACTGCTGAACGCTGACTCCATCGCGCGCCGCGTTGCGGATGATCTTGTCGTCCACGTCCGTAATGTTCATGGCGTAGCGTAACTTGTAGCCCGACTGCCGCAAGAATCGCTGCAGCATGTCGACGGCGATAAAGGTTCGAAAGTTGCCGATATGTCCGTAATCGTAGACGGTTGGTCCGCACGCGTACATGCGGACTTCCTTGTCGCGCAGAGGACGGAACTCCTCGACCTGCGAGGAAATGGTGTTGTAAAGGTGTAAGGCCATAGTGATTGTGACACGCAGAGATGAACCCACAATTCTAGGGGGACGCCGGAAAGAGGGTCAACTGGCGGGGACATCGACCGCAGCATGCTCAGCCAGCGCGTGAGCGTGCGACCGCAGCCGGAGTTGCACCAGAAAAACATAATGCAGCGCGGAGATAATCGTGAAGGCAAATGTGGCGCGCAAGAAGACAGTGCGGGTAATCCATATCCAGCGCACCGGCCGTATGGAAAGCAGCATCACGAAGAACACAGCAGCGATCTGCGAAAATGTATTGGCCTTGCCGAAGATGCTGGGCCGGAAATCGCGCAGTCCCGCGATGGCGAACAGCACCGCGCTGGCGGCCAGGATGGAAATATCGCGGCTGAAGACCAGCACCGTAAACTTCCACGGAATCTTATGCAGAATGGAGAGCACCAGAAACATCGTGCTCAACAAGAGCTTGTCCGCGATGGGATCGAGATATTGCCCAAGCAGAGTCTGCTGGTGCAACTTGCGAGCCAACAGTCCATCCAGGCCGTCGCTGAATCCGGCAACCACGAAAAGCACCAGCGCCCAAAAATAGCGGCCTTCCACCAATTCGATCACGATAAACGGAACAAAGACCATCCGCAGCAGCGTCAGTTGGTTGGGCGCGGTGAATACTTGAGATAGTCTCATGCCGGATCCCCGGTCGGGTTTCTGGTCGTTTGACCCGCGGAACGCGCCGCGTGGCGATCGTTTTTTCCGCTAGCTCCGGCAGAGCCCAGCAGCGCGGCGGGATCAAGCCCGGTCTTGGCCGAGAAGCGCTGCGAAAGCGAAGGCAGACTGCCGTCGGCAAGGTCCAGGTCGATGCGTTCAATCCGGTGCATAGGGAAAAAGACGACCGCGGGACTAAACGATTCGCCATCTTTCACCATCACGACCAGATCCTCAAAAGACGCCAGCTCGATACCACTCAGGCCGAGTCCTTCCGGAGTCAGCGTTAGAATCATGCCCCAGAATTTATCCCGGGGATTGCCCAATGTCACGACAACCATGGCTCCAGGCAAGAAAGGACCGCAGGCGGGCGCCTTCGCGGCTGTACTGTCATCATCCCGCTGAGAGTCTTTGGGCATGCAACGATTGTCGCCGCCACAACCCGAACTTTGCAACTGGCGATCGCGGTTCATCACGCCGCCCTGCCTCGACCCTCGCCTCCCGCATCGCGGGAACCGCCAACGACATTAGAATAACTGCAGCGTAGGCGCGTAGCTCAGTTGGTCACACACACCGACGCTTTTACCCGGTCAGCGCAAAGAGACCAGCTAGAATGGCCATCCTGGCAAGCGGGTGCGGGGTGGCGAATGTCACCGGGGGCATCAAAACAGGAGTTTCAAGGACACTTGGCCGATGCGCGGGTCTCTCACGCTGGTTACGGTGCCGAACTGCATGCCACTATCAATGTCTCCATTAACATTAAAGAACTGCGCGTGGTTGAAGACATTGAAAAACTCTGCGCGAAATTGCAAGTTCCATGATTCTCGAATTTTCGTGTTCTTGAGCAGGGCCATGTCGAAGTTGTTGATGCCAGGGCCGACAAAAAATCGCTTCGGGGAAGTCCCGATCTGGCCCAGTGATTCCGGCGTGAATAACGAAGTATTGAAGTAGGGCTTTCCAGATCGGGGATCGGTGAAGTGGAGAGGGCCAGGTGTGTAGTCCGGAGTGTCCACGGTGTTGCCATTAGGTCCGGTGAAAAAAGTTCCGAGCAGCGAATTGTCATCCGGCTCGTTGAGAGTTACTGGCAGACCGGACGCGAATCGTGTAATTCCGCTAAGCGCCCAGCCACTTGCCAACCGATTTTTTCCCAACAAACGGTCAAATGGCAGTTCGTAGCGGTAGCTCAAAACAAAGTTGTGCGGCACGTCAAACGAAGATAAAGCACGGCTCAACCTGGCATTCACTGGATTGATTTGGTCGCCCCATCCGGAAGAATCGTCGATCGATTTGCTGAAGGTGTAACCCGCAAGAAATTCCAATGGGCCGGTGGCATAACGCCAGGTTAGCTGCAGTGAATTGTAGTTCGAATTGCCGATCGCAATGAAATAACCATCACTGCCAAAATTGGGGCCGAGCACAGGACGCGTGCTGTTGATCGTTGCGCCACTTGCTGTCGTGTAAACGCCATTCTCACCGAAGGGACCGCATGTTGGGCTGCCCGGCGCAACCTGATATGACTGGCTGACGCTGAGGCAAAGTTGCGCATCGCCTGGGTTCGCTTCAAGGTCGCTGAGCAGTCTGTGTCCCTGCGTACCGACATAGGCGACACTGAGGACGCTCTTCTGGCCAAGAGAACGTTGAATCGAGATATTGTAGCTCTCGGTGTAGGGGACGCGGTTTTTATACCAGAACCCGGGCGAACTGGAGATTGGCAGGAATTGCGACCAGTCGACCGAGTTATCGGGATGGCTGGCGGACACGTTCGTCGGGGGCAGTGCCACGGGAAACCTTTGGCCTTCGGAGTTGCCGGTTGCGCGGTCGACGAAAGGCGTGGCAAACAGCGGCGGCACCGGGCTGACATAGTAGAAGCCAAATGGCGCGTCCCCAACTTCGTTGAAACCGGTAGCATCCTCAAAGGCCGTGTAGAAGATGCCAAAACCTGCCCGGATGCTAGTTTCGCCCGGTCCCCCGATGATCCGTCCTAACAGTCCTTCAGAATAGTGCGGAGCCCAAGCGATTCCTAAACGAGGCGCGAGATTTGTATATCGTGTGGGAGCCAGAGTACTTGGAACGCCAGGATCGCCGGGGAAAACCCACCCCTGCGGCGAACCCGGAAAAAGTTTCGATTGTAATCCCGGCACGATCGTCTCTAATTGCCCATTGGCTTCATACCAGGGAGAAGTCACATCCCAGCGAAGCCCATAATTAATGGTTAGCTCCGAAGTCGCGCGCCAACTGTCCTGGGCATAAAGACCCAGATATCGCGTTCGCGTGTGCAGGGGCAATTCCTCACCCTGCGTGTAGGCAGCCGGCGCTCCGATCAGGAAATCCACGAAATCGCTTCCAGTTTCGGCGCCAGTAAAGTTGAATGTTCCATTGTCTGCTCCGTAGGTATGAATCGTGATTTGGTCGTAGTGAAAGGCTCCCCCGAATCTTATCGTGTGCGTGCCTCGCACCACCGAGAAGTTGTCGCTTACTTGATAGGTATTGTTGGCCTGCGATTGGAAAAAGCCGGGAACTCCAATGGTATAGGCGTTGAAAGCAATTTGTGGAACTCCCTCATCCTGCGGCAGCAACGGATCGATGCCTAACGTGTTTGCTCCGGTGACGAATCCCAGCGAACTGAGACTGACGGTGCCTCCGGTCGGTTTGTCTGCAAAATTAGCCATCCGGGTGTAACTGACGCGAAGTTCGTTGAACTTCATCAATCCAATCGGGCGGTTATAGTTCAGCGTCAATAATTGCGCGCGGCCGTCTGTGGCTGCCGTGAATCCAGGTACCGAAGCCGACGTGTATGGATTGTTCAGCGTGAAATTGTCCAGGAAATAATATCCCGACAGAGTTCCCCAGCTGCTGTTGTAATCAATGCGCGCTCCGCCTTTATTGTCGGTCAGAGTTGTGTTCACTGCCGATGTGGAGAAATACGGTGGCAGGTTCGGCTTCGGTATATACGGAAGGATATTATTGGATATGGGATTAAACGCGGCTTGCGGCACCACTGCGTTCGGAAAGACACAGTTCTGATCGCTTACACAGCCACTTTGGTAATAAGGCTCGCCCGACGTGACGGCATAGCCGAGCTCGTTCGATAGCTGGTTCGCCCAGAACCCGCCGTTTACACTACCCGTCAACTGGCTTGCCAAATCGGAGACGTTCCCGCTGCGATCTGCTGAGGAGGGAACAGGAACCAGACCCGAATTCTGGCCCTGAATCATGCGTGTTCCCTGGAAGTCGCCGAAGAAAAAAATCTTGTCGCGACGAATTGGGCCGCCCGCGGTGCCGCCAAACTGGTTTTGAATGAATGCTCCGCGAGTGGGGCTCAGATAATTCCTGGCGTCGAGGTCAGTGTTTCGCAAAAAATCGAACAGATCTCCATGATATGCGTTCGAACCGCTCTTGGTGATGGCGTTCACTTGCCCGCCGCTGTAGTTCCCATACTCCGCATCGAAATTGTTGGTCAGGATCCGGAACTCGGCGATGGAGTCCAAATTTGGCACTACAGAAGTTCCCATGTATGTGCCTTCTTCAACATTCGCCCCGTTTACCATGAATCCGTTCGCGGACTCTCTGCCTCCGCTCACGGACAGGCTACCTGCGTTTAGGTTGCCAGATACCGGCAGGGTCGCATACTGCCCGGAGCTCACCGGGGCCACGCCCGGCTGCAGAGCAAGTAAGTCGGTATAACTGCGGCCGTTCAGAGGAACTGACGTCATCTTGTCACTGTTGATTACTTCTCCCATCTGGGTGCTGGCGGTTTCCACCTGAACAGCAGACGCATCTACCGTGATCTGGTCCAGCACCCGACCCAATTGAAGGTGAATGTCTGCTGTCAGTGCCGAATTGACGTCCAACACAAAACCCACGGCCCGGAATTTCTTGAAGCCAGTTTGCTCNNTACCGTATAGTGTCCCGCCGGCAAAGACGGGAATGAGTAGAAGCTTGAGCGTCCGTTCTTGTTTGCTGGGGCACGTCTGTGTCGGTATTCAAGGCCGTAACTGAGACTCCACCGAGAAGTGCACCTTGCGGATCTTTCACCGAGCCGGAAATGCGTCCAGAAACGCTATCGGGCGATGCGGGGCTCACCAGAAGGCAGAGGACTAGACCGAGAGCCCCGAAAGTGTGATTCATGTCCATTGGTTAGACCCCATCGATCTCTGGCTATTCTGCGAGCAAATCTTAGAACACCTGCGGGATCATGGCACGATAGGTGGGTGGTTCTCGTCCAACATGCTGGACGCAGCTCCGAGATCAGAGGCAACTGAAATATCGCGCAGAAAATCGGTTGGTGAGGATCAGGAGGAAGGAGGGAGGCCCGCGCCAAATCCACCATCCACGATGAGAGACGATCCGGTAACGAATGAAGCGTCGTCACTGGCCAGAAAGACGGCCGCCTTTCCTACCTCTTCAGGCTTACCGATACGCCCAAGGGCGTGCAATTTTCCGGCAGCCGCCCGGGCTGCAGCGGGATCGGGTTGTGCCCGGAAGTATCCTTCCGCAAGACCGGCGTCAATGTATCCCGGACAAATGCAATTGACACGGATTCCGTCCTTTCCGTGGTCAATTGCCATGGCCTGAGTCAATCCGACGATTGCAGCCTTGGTTGCACAGTAGCCCGCGCAGCCGGGCTCCACGAAATATGCATTCACCGACGCCATATTGATGATGCAGCCCCTGGTTATGCGCAAGACCGGCAGGAAAAACTTGGAACAAAGAAATACCCCACCCAGATTCACCGCTATTTCGCGATTCCATTCCGAAAACTCTGTATCTTCGACCGTCTTGTTCACCTGGATGGCCGCGTTGTTGATCAAAATATGAACCCGGGGGAATTTGTTCAAAGTCTGGTCCCTGAGTTGTTCCACAGACTGCGGCACAGAAACGTCAGTCGTCACCACCAGGGCGTAGCCTCCGAGAGATTCGATTTGACGAGCTGTCTCCTGTGCTCCTGCTGGATCGATGTCGGCAAGAACGGTGGATGCGCCCTCGCTCGCGAATTCCCGCGCGATAGCACGTCCAATACCAGAACCGGCGCCAGTAACAACAGCAACTTTATCTTTCAGCCGCATGATACTAATGCTCCCGGGTTGCTCCAACCAACGTAAAAATCGTTTCGTCCGGTAAATCGACAACAGCTACGCCATTCTGGACAGGAACACTGCCTTGTTTGGCGGAGTCGATGGATGGGGTAGTGATGTACAGATCAAGAGTCTTCGGCGTTGGCGCATCTTTGGGGAACTCGATTTTAATCCGGTTCGGTCCACCCTCCTTCACTCCAACGATGGTCACGGAATCCGATGAAGGGCTAAGGAATGCGGAAACCGTCAAGCCTTTGATCTCACCGGCGAGTTCGACTCGATGCGAACCGGGACGCACGAAGTGATACAGCTGACGCGTGGCGTAATACCGTTTTCGCGGGGTGTAGCGATGTTCGGCGCTGCGATACAAGCCATAATATGTGTTCCGCGCCGCGCATTCTTCGTAATCGTCGAACGCATCGAAATAAAAGATTGCGTTCGCTCCCTGGTTAAGTGCGGTAAGAGCCCGTCGATTCCCGGCCAGGGAGAAACTCTTCCAGTCATTCGCCGCCGATTGGTCTTGATCGCTCAGGTCTCCGTATTCCGTCAGCCAAACGGGAAGGTTCGCATAAGGACTGGAAAGAACTCTCTGCACCTGAGGACCAACTGAGTTTTCCTCATAGGTGTGGTAGGCAAACACGCCAACCGATTTCATCAGTTCCGCGTTCTCGAGAATGGGTGTGGTGTAGTCGGTGGTAATGACAGCTTGTTCCGCAACCGAGAGCTTCACGTCCCCCATGCCCTCTCTCTGCAGACGGTGGGCGACCGCCAACAGCACCGCGGGAGCCTGATCGGGATCGATGCGCGGCCCCTCCGGAGGATAGCAGTCGGTTTCATTGAAGGGGCTGAAGGTATCAAACTCGAGATGCTCGTGGTCGCGGGCATACTTGAGCATCGACACGACTGTTTCGGCGAACTCCGGGTACATCGCCGGACTGAGTGGAGCCATTTGAATTGCCGGCTGGCAGACCTTGTGCTGCGGGGGTGAAATCTTGTCGGCGAGCATCCATTTCGGTACCGGTCCCATCAGCGCGATGGTGGGCCGAATGCCACGCGAATTAAGGTAACGAATCGCTCTCCAGGAAGATTCGAACCGGGGACCAGAATAGATCTTGTTGTAATACTCCCAGTTCATGACGTCGGGGTCATCGTTGTCATTCACTTGTTCCCAGTCGCTTGCAACGATGTAGGGAACAACCCGAAATTTCGTCACCCCCAGGTCGTCGATGAATGTCTGAAACATCTGTTTCTGGTCATCATCGAACCACCCGCCCGTAAAGTTCAATCCGAACCCATCAATCCTTTGGCGTACTTCGCTCTGCAGAATCGTTATCCGATCCTGGGGGACTCCCCTCGCTACTGCCCTCGAAAATAGCAGCACAGCGACTAGACCGATCGCGCATCGAATCCAGGTGGTCATGGGTTTCCAGACTCCATGAGAACTTCTATTGACGGTAGCGATTGATCGCATCCTCATTCAGCGTGACGCCGAGTCCAGGTTCCTGCGGTACATTGACCCAGCCATCCGTGGCGCGAATGTCCTGTCGTGTAATCTCGTCGCGCAAGGTTGTGCCTTCCTCAACGACATACTCGAGGATGAACGAGTTTGGAATCGATGCCAGGAAGTGCAGTGACGCAGCGATTGCTAAATAGGTTGTAAATCCGTGGTTCACGACCGGGAGCGACCGATCCACCGCCAGCGACGCGATCTTCATTGCTTCCGTGAACCCTCCGCAGCGAGTTAGGTCAACCTGCACAATGTCGATCTTCCCGCGATCCATCAGGTCCAGATAAGAAAGCCGGTTGCTCTCCTCCTCTCCTGCGGCAATTCGCATGGACGTCGACTCCGCCAGCCGCCGGTATCCATCATAGTTATCCGGACTCAACGGTTCCTCGAACCAGTAGGGTCGATATTGCTCAAACTGCTGTGCCCGTTGCGTCGCGGTCTTTAAGTCGTAGCAGAGCCCGGCGTCAATCATCAGATCATTCTTGTCGCCGACCCCCTTGCGCGCCTCGCGCACCAGCGCCAGATCAAGACTCTCCGACTGGCCGAGAGGCGCCCATCCAAACTTCACGGCCGTGAAACCTCTGTCAATGAATCGCTGGCCGCGCTCCCTGGTTTCGTCCGGGGTCTTGCCAAAAAGGCTACTGGCGTAGGCTCGAATTTTCTAATGAAATCCCCCGCCGAGCAATTTCCAGACTGGCATGCCCAGCGCCTTGCCCTTGATGTCCCATAAGGCCATATCAATACCGCTCATGCCATGAATGGCGATGCCGCGGCGGCCCGAATAAATGTTCTGGGTATACATCTTGTGCCACAGCTTCTCGGTTTCGAAGGGATCTTCGCCAATCAGGAGTTCCCGAAGGCCAGCGGTGACAGCGTGGGAATATGGCGCCTCAATTACGCCCTTAACAGCTAATGGGGCAGAATCAACCTCCCCCAGGCCGCGGATGCCCGCATCCGTGTCAACGATCACAAGCAGCGCATCTTGACCACTGTCAGCCCGTTGTTTAATCTCTGGCAATTTAACGTAGATGGTTTGAACGTTGGTAATCTTCATTGTTATAGTCAACTGCTAGTGTAGTGTCGCATAA
>PMHI01000782.1:0-14856 GCA_003156615.1 Acidobacteriaceae bacterium
GTTATGTTGTGTTCCCATTTATGTGGCCCCAGGCTGGTAAGGCCTTGATATGGTTGCAGACCGAGCCAGCCCGACACCACATAAGATTTGCCCTAGAGTGAGCGCAAGAAGTTCATCAACTTTGGGTCCTCGCGCCAGCTTTTGTTGGTTTCCGGTCCACCGGCGACCTCGCACGTTGCCAGGGCTTTTGCCTTCATCTCGAGATCGGTTTCTGTGTAAATATTGGTGGTGTCCAGGTAGACGTGACCAAGCCACGAGCGAATCGTGTTGATATCTACGCCCGCACGGAGCAGGTGATTGGCCGTGGTATGGCGGATGGTATGCGGGCTGACTTGTTTGTTGGCCACGGACGGCATCTTCTCGCTGGCCTTTTTCGCATAACGTCCCACCATGGCATAGATACCGAAACGGGTGATGGGATCGCCACAACGATTCAAGAAAACTCGATCCTCAAGCGGACGATTGGCAATCAGAGGAGCTAGGGTATCCATGGTTGTCCGCCACAGAGGACACTGACGCTCCTTGCGGCCCTTGCCGACAATCCGCACGAATAAATCCGCGGAGTGTAGGTCCCGAACGATCAACTGGGCGGCTTCGTCAGCCCGGGCTCCCGAGTTGTAGAGAAAGAGCAGAAGAGCATAGTCGCGCTCTCCTTGCCGGGTCTGGCGATCGGGTGCGGCCAAAAGGGTATCCATCTCCGGCTTAGTCAAGTGGGGGATAACCACTTTGGTCGTCTTCTTAAATGGGATGGTGCGGATCTGGCCGCACCAGACAATATGCTCGGGACTGCGCGCCGCCACGAAACGGGCTAAAGCATGGAGGGCAGCTAATCTCTGGTTACGGGTGGCAATCGAACACTGTCGAGATTCTTCCAAATGGGTCAGAAACAAACGCACAATCTCTGCGGAGAGATCGGTGGGTGTGAGTCGATCCAGGGCCTTGTTGAGCTTGGTTGCGACAAAGGGGAGGAGAAGCACTAGGGTATCGCGATAACTACGCTGTGTGTTGCGTGCTAGATTCCGTTCCCCAACAAGATGTTCTAGAAGGAAACGCCGTAGCCAGACGCCTAACGATGGAGCTTCACGCATGTGCTGCCTCCCAGGCGTAGCGTTCAAATCGCTGGCTTGCTTCCCGCAGCAGTTCCGGCGTCATCGTGAGATAACGTTGAGTAGCTGCGACATCCACGTGCCCCAGATAGGTGGCCAGTTGTGGCAACAGGCGCTGCACATCAGCTCCTTGGCGGTACCAGGAAATCAGGCGATGAACCGCGAAGGAATGACGCATGTCATGAAGCCGTGGCTGGAACCGACCTCCATCATGACGTTCCACTTTGGCATGGCGACGCAGCCGGCTGAAGATTAAGTCTGGGGCCCAAGGTTGGATCGCGCTTCCAGTACGGGAGACGAAGAAGGGTTGATCCGGCTGGGCCGAATGGTCTTTGTTGCGTTGACTGGCATAGCGGGTGAGCACGTTGACCAGATCCGGACCGATGGGCACGAGTCTGGTCTTGTAGAACTTGGTTTCCCGAATCTGGATCAAGGCAGTGGAAAGGCTTACATCCTTTGCGGTGAGGGCGAGTGCCTCGCTGATGCGTAGCCCCGCTCCATACAGTAAGAGGATCAGGGCCCGCAAGGTGTAGGCCCGAACTTTGCAGCAAGGGTGTTCGCATAGAGATGTGGCCTCCAGCAGGCGCTGCAGCTCTTCGCGCGAGTAGATGTAGGCAACAAAGGCCGGTGGCCGTTTGGGGACAAGCGTAGGAAGGGGAGAGCCGGTGCAATAGCCGCGCGAGATCGCGAAACGGTAAAAACCGACTAGCACCTCGTGTTTCCTGTGCCAGAAGCGAGTCACCGGTCCATTACCCGCTATAAAGGCAAGTACCGGGGCAGGTTCAACATCGGCCATGGCGATGTCTCCCATCACCCGACAAAAGGACTTGAGAGTACGTTGTTCCGTGCGGAAACGCATGCCCATAGACTGTTTGTGGGCGACATACTGAGCCGTAAGCTCCGACAGTTTCATAGCAAACCTCCCAAATCGAAGTTGCCCACCTCGCGCAACCCGGCCAAATCCACCTTGGCATAGGTACGAGTCGCGGACGCACTGTGGTGCCCAAGGTGATCGCCCACTTCCTTGAGCGAGAACCTCTCGGCCACGAGGTGTCCCGCACAGGCGTGACGAAGAGAATGTGGGCCACGATGTCGGCTCTCGATTTCCAGTGCACCCAAGCGACTGCACACCGCGTGGTACAGCGCGCCCGGCGAGAGTGGACGAAAGGGTGCGTTCAAGGTGAGAAAGATCTCGCGATGAGAACAACGGGGCCTGACTTGTTGCAGATAGCGAATTATGGCTTGGCCAACGCTCCGCAGCAGGGGATATTCCTGAGTCTCACGCTGCTTGGGACGCAGGATGGCAATGATCTCGTGCTCCCAATTCACCTGTTCCAGTCGCAGACGAGCCACTTCGGTGCTACGAAACCCGTACATGGCAACCAACATCAAGATCGCCCGATCACGAATGTCTCGCGGCTGCTCGCCCCAGGTACTGGTGATGAGTCGCTGCACGTCCGCCCAGGTCGGTCCAACCGGGAGCGCTTCCTGCGTGAACAGACGCGGCCCATTGATGCCGACTGATATACCGCGCTCACACCAACCGCGCATTTCCGCGTGTCGAAAGAATGCACGTAAAGCTTTCGCACTGGTCGCTACCGAAACACGCCCCCACTCCTGATCTCCCTTCCTGCTCAAGAAGGCATCCACGTCTCTGACCGACGCCTCAGCAAGAGGGCGGTTCTGACTGACCAGCCAAGTAAAGAACTTTTGCACATGCCAGCATCGAGCACGGATCGTAACCTCGGACAAACCACGCTCCTCGCGCATGTAGTGGACGAAGTCCTCGATTAGGTCGACAAACGGAGAAGGTGCGGGCTCCCGTTCTTGCCATAGACCTAAGAACTGGAGCCAATCTGTGCCCACTTGCAAGAACAACTCCTTTGACCACCTTGGACCGTGACTGCGGTGTCTGCGTTGTTGGTGATGAGCCCACTGGGTGGCAGCTATTTCAAGATCGTGCCTGCCAATTGCCTTGCACGTTGTCACGTTGATGTGTTTGGCGATTACCAGAAGTTCTCTAGCGATTCGTAGCAGTGTGCCGCGTGCTGCCCCTTCCTTGGCTCGATGGAGTAAAAACCGCCGACGCTCGTCGGCGGCAGGGCCGTTGCGATGACGTGCTAAGACAGTTGGATACTGGAACAGCGATTCAAACATGTCAGATCTCCTTTGGAGTGAGATCCGACAAGTATGGGGTCTCGTTATGTTGTCCTCATTGATACGCCGCTGTTGAAAACTTGGGACTTACGAGCGGAAGGCCACATAACTGGCAAGACAACATAACAGGTCAAATGTGCTCCTGAACATTTGATGCGGGAAACCCGCTCGTCCGGATCCGTGGAGGGGGTCATGAGTAATCGTGATCCCTACTCCGACTGTCGTTGAGTAATATAGTCAGCACATCCTCATGTGAGGTCTCGTTCCCGTATCCGAAACGTGTTCATCCTTAAGTTTCAGCAGTCTGTCAAGAAAGGAGCGATAGCGCTGCAGGGGAAGCCGGAGATCCTCAGTGGACACGTTGTCACCGCTGTCCCACTGCTTTTCCAATCCCGACCGCTCGTTGGCAAAACCGTCCGCGAGGCGCTGCATCACCGCAGCTACCAGCTCATCTGCGCCTTCGACCGTCCGGCGTAGCTCGTCCACGAATCCCGTCTGTAGCGTGCTCCACTGGGACCGGAAATCTCCCATCTCCGGTTCCGAAAACAAGGCCATGGGCTTTGAGATTTCGGCCCCTCGATCCAGCGTTTCCGCCTCTTAGCCCTTCACCAGCTTGGGTCCTTCGGGTTGCTTTGGCGGAATGCCGTCGGTCGCCAACTCGGCCGCCGGAAACTCTTCGTCTATCCTCTTTAGTTCAGCCATTACCGAACTCTTTCCTTTCCGCAGTCGCTGGTGCTTGCGAATCGCCAGTATGGGAGTTTGGGGGTGGGAAAACTGGTCAGAATTGATCGCTTTGTAAATCAGTGCCGTGGCTTTTGGCGGAATGTGCGTGCAGAAGTGCAGAGGAGGGCGAAAATGACTCGCTCACAAGCAGGTATCAGAACAGATTGGTCTTCAGAAGATCGATGACTTCGCTACCCCGACCATCAATTACGGCCTTCATCATGAAAAGACCGAAACCCTTTGCTTGATCCAACTTAATCGACGACGGCAGCGCGAGTTCCTGACGGTCGACCACAACTTCGACGAGAGCCGGCCCTGGACGGCTTAGCGCTTGGGCCAGGAGGGGGTGGACTTGCCCCGGCGCATTTGCCTTTAGTCCGAGCACGCCCGCAGCTTCCGCCATCTTCGCGAAATCCGGGTTGCGAAGGTCCGTTGCGAAGTCAAGCATGCCGGCCGCTTTCATTTCGAGTTCCACGAAGGCCAGAGCACTGTTGTTAAAGACAATCAGTTTCACCGGCAAGTCAAGCTGGCGGAGCGACAGCAACAAACCGCCTATGCACCACGGCTCGGATCCGGTTCACAATCCTACATGGTGCGCCTTACAGATCGAATCGCTCAGAGTGGTCTAATGTGACCAGACATCCGACTTGGCGGCTTATACCATGGCGCGTAGTGAAGAAATGAGATGACCGTTACAACGGCCAGTCCAGCTTCCTCTTACAAGTTGAGGTGACAACATGGAAACCGTATTGATTGTTCTTGTGGTGCTATTTTTGCTCGGCGGCGGGGGTTGGGGATACCGTCGCTGGCGCGGCTAGCGCGGACAGGGGATGCAAACGTGCGTTGGCCCTGCTGCGTGATCCTACGGGCCGTCGAATTCTATCAGACCCACGGTCGGAGATTTCACCGCGAGTTTCCGCATGAGAAATTCGGCCGTGCGATGTTCGAGATGACTAAATCGAACGAGACGCTGCCGGTACTGTGAAGACTTAACTTCGATGATTGAGATGAAGGAGGTCGACGATGCGCTTCCTCGGGAAGAGCTGTCGCAAGATAAACCGACGAAAGCCCTAAGTGGCGTGCCGCTCCATTCATAGTAACGACTTCTCTGTGACACGCCGCTCGGCCAAACATAACGGGCTTGGACTCTATGACTTGGCCACCCTCCTCGCGTATCAAACTTGCACCAAGAGTTAAGGAATAACGACACAGTCGCTCGGCTTGCCGCATTTCATCGCGCGATAGCACTGTCCAGCCCAGTGTGCCGCAAGTCTGGCGGCGACCTCGAACAAATACAATTTCTGCTGGACTTAATCGCGCGCGGACAGCAAACTTGGTATACCTAAGTCCATGAGAAACCAGCTAACTGATTTGCGGGTGGTTTGATCGGGTTGCAGGGAACACTTCCCTTTGCCAGCAGCGATCGGGTGTTGTTCTTTTCGGAAGACGAGCATTCAGGGCAGGATTAGCTACAGCCCGCTGCAGGATTTTCCGCTTCGGAAACAGCAAGTCGCGCATCTTCATCTTCGCTTTGTGCAGTTGCGATTTTGAATTGCCGACTGAGCAGTCCAGCATCTTGGCAATTTCATGATGTTGATATCCTTCAACCTCGTGAAGGGCGAAAATCCTTCGGCACCCCTCGGGTAGTCCCTGCATGGCGCGGCGCAACGCAATCCGGTCGATCGCGCCAGAAAGCCGAAGGTCAGTTCTTCCGATTTCGAGCCGTAGAGACGGCGACTCTGACGAAACGGGCTCGTCAAGAGATACTGGCGGAGTTTTGCGGCGGCGCAGCTTCATCAGCACGGTGTTGACCGCAATCCGGTACAACCAGGTGGAAAAGGCAGAGTCGCATCGAAACGAGCCGACGCTGCGAAACACCTGCAAGAAAGCTTCTTGCGTCAGGTCTTCTGCCTCAGCGATATCCTTTGTCATCAGCAGGCACACGGAATGCACGCGCTTCTTGTGAAGCTGGAAAAGCGTGGCAAAGGCCTGTTCGTCGCCACGCTGAGCGCGCTCAATCAGGCTGCGTTCGCACGCGTGCCGTTCGGCTGCTTCTTTGGTCGGAATCGCATTGGTTGCTGTTGCGGAAACCGCGCAAGTCGCCACTGTAGTCTCTTTCTTATCCAACTAAAGTGTTGTTCATTGCTCTCCCGGATTCCGGGAGAGCTCAAATCACTCTCAGACTCGCCGGATCGCATGATAGATAACCAAGAACAGCACCGAGCCGACCACGGCAACCAACAAGCTATATAGGTTCAATCCGGTCACGCCTGCCGCACCGAACCGAGTAAAGACCCACCCTCCAAAGACGGCCCCGACAATTCCCAAAATGATGTCGAGGACTCACGCTCTCCCCCGACGCTCTAGCCGGGATGATCTATGGGTGTTGCCAGCCCACAAATGCTCAGGAAGCTCGACGCTTCTCATCTTCTGGTTTCTGTCGACCCTTGTGCGGAGAATCGCTGTCCTGCGATGGGGTCTTTTTGGAAATCTCCTGAGGATTGCTCTGATTCTGATTGCCCTGTGAGGGGTTAGCTTTCTTATCCGTGGCATCCACTGATCCNNCGTACTATTGGTAGGCTCGCCGCGTTGCCTTAATGCCTTCCGAGCGCAATCCTATTCCTCCATGGAACGGCACGACTGATCACAAGTGAACACTTTTGGAACAAATTTCCAGAGATCGATGGCCGTGATGGTTCTAACGCTGATCTCCCGATCGGAAACATCCACTCGACGAAGAAGCGCCAAAACTCCTTGCATTGCACTCTCGCTGCGCAGTCGCGCGCTCCGCTTGAGACCCTCAATATTTCTAAGCATGCGTTCGCGGAACTCCAGCAGATTCGGTGGCATATAGCGCGAATGCGGATTGACGTTTTCTGAAAGAAATCTCAACACCGGGAATGACGCTATAAATCATGGCACGGCTGATCATGTGATCCACATCTCGGAAACGGAAGCCGCCAATGACTTCGCCGGGCTGCTCGCGCGGGTGGGTGCAGGCGCGGATGTCGTGATTCCTTCTTGAGTGGACTGGAACACCTTTTAGCATCGTCTGGGCACTAATGAGGCTCTTCCTCACTCTTGGTGCAAGTCCACCCCTCCAAATGCTCGCAAGCAATTGAAACGCTTTGGGATAGAGCGTCATTTCCAAAAGGTCGCGGGGAGGCGCGGTCCTCCTTAACCGCGCTACGATGGTCTGCCTACCTCAGCCACTCTACGGATTGCCCGTCACTCGCTCAAAGGCTAGGTTCAGCACTCCAGCTTTTAGCGCCGTCGTGTGCTTCGTCACGACAGAGTATCCTGACATGGTGACATGCGGCCCCGATTGCTCAACATCGCAGACCGAGCTACAGTAAACGGCGTGGGGCTCCTTCAGGTGTGAGAGAAGAATCACCGCCGGCCGGGCGCACCGAGGTCCTCATCCGTGTTTCGCAGGTAATTGGTCCCTCTGGAGCGCGAGCAGTTCTTTCGCATTCTGGCAAACGAACTACGCACCTGACCACGAGAGCAAACGATAGAACACTGGATATCCGATGACGGACCGGGGCAAAGCGGAGAATATGCTTTTGGCGCCGATAACGGGTAGTGCCATGTTTCAAGCCTTTTGCAGAGTATTTTTCATCTGTTATTGTCGTCTGACAGTTGCAGGGAAGGATCACCTTCCGGCTCCCCCGTTCATCATCTGCAGCAATCATACGAGCCATATCGATAGTGCTGTTCTGATGACCGCTTCGGGACTTCCTTTTTCTGCATTCGCGATGCTCGGTGCCAGTGATTATTTTTTTGACTCCTGGAGGACGAGATTCTTAGTCTCTCGCTTCATGAATGTCATACCGATTGATCGCCATGGGCAACACAAGTCGCTGCGGCGGAGTTTGACGATGTGTGAGGAGGTTCTACAGCGGATGAAGGGCAATCTGATTCTCTATCCAGAAGGTACGCGGTCCTGTGACGGCGAGATCCAGACATTTAAGAAGGGTGCTGGGCTGTTTGCGGTCGACCTTGGGGTGCCCGTTGTGCCCGCGCATATTGAGGGTGCTCATAACATTCTGGCAAAGGGAAAATTCATGCCACGTCCGGGAACCGTCACCGTCCGCTTCGGAGAGCCGATTAGGTTCAAATCGAATCAGTTCGATCATCGGTGGGGGCGTGGATCTCGAAGGGCCGCTGTCGAATTGCTCGAACGGCGCATTCACGGGCTGAGCCGGAGGCCTCCCGCCGGACGCGTGATCGGACTGCCGGAAGGGCCTGTAGAGGAAGAGCAGCCGACAATTTCCATTTCCGCTGTGGCGCAGGGAGGCCGGAAAACAAGAAATCATGGACCACGGAGTGGTGTTGGAGTGGATCGGTTGAAGGCAGAACATCCGCGCGACATTTGATGCGGCTGGCATGGGTTCGCGCAGTCCAACCTGTTGATCTGAGAGGGTGCCATGTACACGGCCAAGCATATGAAATGGTGGGGATGGGGAGATGAAGAGATCCGCTTCGACTCCACTGCCCATCCCGGTTTGTGGCCCTATGCCAAAGCGGTACTCGGTGTGGAAGAAGAAGAGGTAGACACACCGCCCGTGCCGATTGAAGCTGCCCGGTTGCGCGAGGCAATTCGTCATGACGGGTTTTTGTCCGAGCTGCGCTTATGGATGCGCGCCGATCAGATCTGCGATAGTCGTTACGAACGTCTGGTCCACACATATGGCAAGGGCCTCCGCGACCTGTTTCGTATGCGCCTTGGTCTGGCGGAGGGTGCTCCTGACTTGGTGCTTTATCCCGAAAATGAGCACGACGTACTCATGACAATACGGGCAGCGGCGCACCATGATGTCGCGGTCATCCCCTTCGGGGGCGGTTCGAATATCTCCGGTTGCCTGGAGCGGACCGAAACTCGCCGCATGGTGGTATCGCTTGATATGCGACGCATGCGACGCGTGCTGGCGGTAGATACGGAGTCACTCACGGCGCGCATCGAGGCCGGCGTTTTTGGTCCCGATCTCGAAGAGCAATTACGGGGCTACGGCCTGACACTCGGCCACTTTCCAGACTCTTTCTTGCACTCTACGCTCGGCGGGTGGATCGCTACCCGGTCTGCTGGTATGCAGAGCGACAAGTACGGCAAGATCGAGGATATGGTGATTGCGCTCCGCATGGTCACGCCCGCAGGCGTGCTGGCAACGCGAATCGTTCCCAAGTCCTCGAACGGTATCGATGTCAATCATCTGTGTATCGGCAGTGAAGGATCTCTGGGAGTGATTACCGAAGCCACCATGCGGATTCATCTCCGGTCGGAGTTGCGCCGCACGCACGGCTACTTGTTTCGCGATTTCGAAGCGGGCATCGAGGCTATGCATGAATGCGTGCGAAAAGAGTGCGTACCCTCAATGATGCGCCTCAACGACCCCGATAAGACGGCACTGTCGATGGCATTCAAATCGCCATCGTCGGGGCTCTCGCAGGCGGCCAGCAAAGTTGTGAAGGGCTATCTCCGGGTAAAAGGCTTTGATTTCACGCGGGCTTGCCTTATGCTCACTACTTTTGAGGGCAGCAAAGCCCATGTCGCCCGCCAACACAGCCAGGTCAGCGCCATCTACCGCCGCTTCGGCGCGGTGGACTTGGGCCCCAGTTCCGGGAAGTCGTTCGAATCGACCAAGTACGATTTTCCCCACATCCGCGATTTTCTTCTGGATCGCGGGATTACCTCGGATGTGAGCGAGACAGCAACCGTCTGGAGCAACCTCGTCCCTCTCTATCGGGCAACGACGACAGGGCTAATCGCCGCGATTGCAGACAGTGGGGTAAAACCCTGGGTCGGATGTCATATCAGCCACAGCTATCACTCCGGGGCAAGCCTCTATTTGACATTCGCCTGCAGACAGCAGCATGGGCGCGAAATGCAACAGTATCTACACGCCAAGCGAGCGGTCCAGCAATCGTTCATCGATCACGGGGCTACTCTGTCACACCACCACGCGGTCGGTACCGAACACCTGCCGTGGCTCAGCGATGACATTTCGCCCGTGGGTGTGATGGCCATCGCTGCAATCAAAGGAGGACTCGATCCGGGCAATGTCATGAATCCGGGACGGTTGCGGCCATCCACAGCGCCTTTTGAGGAGTGGTCGAGAGCCAGCAGCGACGCTACGTACCCCGTGCTTGCCCACTGTTCGACAATGTCCAAAAATACAGTGTGACAAATTCTTTACCCCGGCCTGATTAGCATCAGTGGCTTCGAAACAAACAGGCACTCTGCAGGGCCATTTTGAGACGGCATAACTCCTCAGTTTTCGGTTACTTCCCGCTTCCCCGTGATACGACCGAGACAAATCACGGCTGGCCAGCGATCATCCACTTCGTGCGGACCAGTTGCGCGATGTCTGTCCGTCAGCGCTAGATCCGAAGCGCTGCGCGCATTACTTGCGATAGGGCAGGGTCAATTGCTGGAAGCGCGGGTCGGTGCGCAGCGAAGAAAAGTACGGACTGGTATCGAGCGCGGTGAAGTCGTGAAAGCCTGCGGCAAATGCTTTTTGCAGCGTGGCGAGAGCTTTCTCTCTGTCGCCGCGAGCCGCATAGGCCGCACCCAGCCAGAAATAGTTGATGCCCGCCGGTCGAGCGCTCTTTGATAGGGCGGCCAGCGCTTTGTCGTAATCTCCCTGCGCCAGATAGACTTGCCCCATCCCCATGTCCGGGAAGGAGTCCTCCGGGTCTGTCCGCGAATGCTCGAAGGCGGCAATTGCCTCCGGGTAGCGCTGCTGGAACATAAGGGCACGACCCAAATGATAGTAGGTTTTAGGGTAGAGCGCGGGCTCCAAACGCAGGGATTCCCGCGCGGCTTTNNTCGGTAGCGGTGCGGAACTCCCTGGCTGCTCCCGGATAGTCGTATTTGTCGGCACTGACGGTTCCCAGTGCCATATGGGTTTCAGCCAATTGCGGGTCGATGGCCAGGGCGTGCTGGGCGAATTGCTCGGCACGCTGCAAATGAGAAGGATTCGCGTCGAGATTCCGGTAGATCTGCCCTTCGACAAATGACAGCCCGGCGAGAGCCAGAGGGTAATCCGGATCCGACTGGAGAGCTTCCTCAAAATCCCGGCGCGCCGCCTCCACCTTGTTGCGCCGGTCGGAATACTGAACCAACGCGTGACCTCGTAGGTAGGCGTCGTAGGCTTGAGGGTTCTCGGTGTAACGATGCTGAATGGCCTGGTGTTCCTGCGGACTGAGCTTGAGGTTTAGCGACCCCGCAATCTTCAGGGCAGTTTGTTCCTGCAGAGAAAATACGTCCTTCATTTCTCCCACAAAGTCATCGGCCCATACCTGGAATCCGGTGGTTGAGTCGATCAAATGAACGTTAATCCTCACCTGATCGCCCGCTTTCCGTACACTTCCCTCGAGCAAGTAGCGGACGCCGAGCGCTTTGCCGATTTCCGGGGCACTCTTGTCACTTGCTTTCAGGGAATAGACAGAAGAATGCGATGCCACGTCGATCGCCTGAATCTTCGAGAGCTTAGTCGTGATTTCATCCGTCATTCCGTCGCTGAAGTAAGCGCTGTCGGACTCGGCACTCAGGTTTTGCAGAGGAAGGACAGCCACCGACGGCTTGGCGGCGACGGTCGCGGAATGCGCCGGGGAATGTTTCTCATACCACGCGATGCCTCCAATCGCGACCAGTAAGACCAGGACAGCGAGGCCGGCGAACATGATTCCACGCTTCGATCTTGGACGCGCCGCGGATTGAGTGTTGACGGAAGACGTCCGTTCCGACTCCGAGGACCGCTGGAGCCGCTTCAAGTCCGCCCGCAGCTCAGCCGCGGACTGGTAGCGCATCTCCCGATCCTTCTCTAGCGACTTTCCGAGGATATGCTCGAACGCCACTGGCAGCGCCGGATTCAATCGCAGCGCCGAACTCGGTGCCCGGTTCATAATCCCGTCGAAGATCACCCCGGTGCTCTCACCGCTAAAAGGTAATGCGCCCGTCGCCATTTCGTACAGCACAACTCCGAAGGAGAACAAGTCCGTACGTGCGTCCAGTTCTCTCGCTCTCACTTGCTCCGGCGACATATAAGCGACCGTCCCGAGCGTAGAGCCGGGACTGGTGAGATGCTGTTCGTCGACGCCGCTCATTGTGTTCGCCGAGGCAATCTGGCTCGAAGAACGGGCCGCCTGTTCGACTTTCGCCAGCCCGAAGTCGAGAATTTTGGCGTGCCCGCGTTCGGTGACAAAAATGTTGGCAGGCTTGATGTCGCGATGAACAATCCCCTTGGAGTGCGCGCCGTCTAAGGCGTCGGCAATCTCAATGGCCAGCGAAATGGCGGCCTCGTTTTCTAACGGCTTTCCGGAGATGAGATGCTTCAGCGTCACGCCATCCAGAAATTCCATGGCAATGAACGACTGTTCACCGTGCTTNNGCCTTGTAGACCACCCCCATGCCGCCGCCTCCGAGTTTTTCGACAATGCGGTAGTGCGAGATGGTTTGGCCGATCATTCGAGAGATCAACTGGTTTTCGAGTCGATTTATCTTACGGAGGCGGCGTGAACGAGTCAACGAATGACGCCCGCAGATGCCGGTTCGTCACACGCGAAGCCTCGCCTTACAGTCGAGCCAATGGTCTTGGTTGGCGGCCAGCCGGAAGCAGTCCGCCCCGCCATAACGAGATGAGTGCTGGCAGGTCGGCTTTGCGCCAACCAACTCCGGCTTGCTCGTTATCCAAGACTGGGTTAGCCTTTGGAAAAACGAAAGGCAACAGGAATGGCGGGCAACAAAACCAAACCCACCGAATCAAGTGTGGCGGCGTTTATTGATGCCGTCACGGACCCGACCAAGCGCGCAGACGCCAAGGCGCTCGTCAAGTTGATGCAAGACGCGGCTGGCGAAAAGCCGAAGATGTGGGGCCCATCCATCATAGGCTTCGGTAGCTGCCACTACAGGTACGAAAGCGGGCGTGAGGGCGACATGCCGCGTATCGGTTTTTCGCCCCGTAAGACCGCTATGGTTCTGTACAACGTGATCGAGTCCAGCGACTCCAAGGCGCTCCTGGCAAAGCTCGGCAAGCACACGACCGGCAAGGGCTGCCTCTACATCAAGAAGCTCGCTGACGTGGACCAAAAAGTGTTGGAGGCCATGGTCGTGACATCCCTAGCTGCCTTGCGAGCGCGGAACCCAAGATAAGGAATACGCTAAGGAATGCGCTTTTGACTGCACCGTTGAGGCTCGACGGCAGAGGGCGCTGACGAGGACGCTGAGAGTAGCCGCTATGAATGGTTTATTACCACTACGATTCGCGAGTCGGTCTTCTCATTCAACTCGCAACTCGGCAGCACCGGCGCAGAGTTCGACGTACGTAGCTGAGATCTAAGATGATAGCCAAACTTCTGCTGGCACTGATTGTCGTATACGTCGGTGCCGCAAACGCTGAGAATCCGCCCTTTGTATTGGACCGCGACGGCACTACCATCGCGTTGGAACCCTACGCGGCGAACATCATTCGTGTAACGCTCAGCATGAACAAGGATCAGTCGGTGGCCGCGCCCGGATATGGTTTCACGGCGTCTCCTGCGACGGAAGGATGGTCACAACAGCGAGGCGAGGGAGGGAATGTTTACCGCTCCGCTCGCATGATCGTTACCGTCGAAGAGAAACATTCTTCGAAACCCACGGCGACCCAAATCGATATCGGCAGGTTCTTTGGCGGTTCCAATCCGGGAGCAAGCATTTCGTTCCAAACCCCAGATGGTAAGACACTGCTGCAAATGACTCACTGGTCGATGTCCGTGCCCAACCACAAGGACGGCAATGCCACAGTGTTGTATGACAAGCGGCCGTCCGATTCGTCCTTCTATCAGGTTGGCGCCACGTTTGCGTCGCCCGATGACGAGCATTATTACGGCCTCGGCCAAAATCAGGAAGGTTTTCTCGATCATCGCGGGCACCGCGTCGAATGCTGGCACAATTACAACGCGACCGCGGCTCCGAGCGTGTGTGTCCCGTTCATGGTGACAAATTATGGTTACGGAATTATCTGGGACAATCCCTCGAAGACCGTCATTGAGCCGGGATTCAACGAGCGCACGAGTTGGACATCGGAGGTCGGCGACCGCGTGTCGTTCTTCGTGATCGCCGGCAGCACGTTGAACGAGATCTATGCGGGATATCGGCTGCTGACTGGAGCCACACCCATGCTGCCGAAAGCGGCTTACGGCTACATTCAATGCAAGCAGCGCTATGCTTCGCAGGATGAAGTGCTGACCGTGGCCAAGGGGTACCGTGAACGGCATCTTCCGGCCGACATCTTAGTGGTGGACTGGTTTTATTACTCGAAGATGGGAGAGATGGATTTTGTTCCGGACAAATGGCCGGACCCGGCGGCGATGAATCGTCAGCTTCACGACATGGGTTTTCAGACGATGATTAGCGTGTGGCCTCGCTTTACCAAGGGTTCCCGTTACTACGATTTCCTGATGAAGAAAGGCTGGTTTGAGCACCTTGCCGACGGTACACCTACCGATGGTTTGCCTTATGATCGGGCTGGGTCTGACATTGACACCACCAATCCCGACGCGGCGCGCTGGTTCTGGGAAGTGATCCGCGACAACATCCTCAGTAAAGGCTTTGATTCAATCTGGGCCGATGAAACCGAGCCCGACTTGCCGCCGAACGGCAGTTACTTCTCGGTGGGGCCGGGCACGCGCTACTTCAACATCTATCCTTTGGTTCACACCGCCGCTATCTATGAAGGTTTCCGCCGCGATGTCAATCATCGCGCACTGATTCTTTCCCGCGATGCTTACCTGGGAGCACAGCGCAATGGAACTATATTCTGGTCGTCGGACATTTCACCGACGTGGGACACGCTGAAGCGGCAGATCCCGACGGGGCTCGACTTCA
>PMHI01000782.1:14862-15764 GCA_003156615.1 Acidobacteriaceae bacterium
GGATACGACGACTATCCAGAACTGTACACACGCTGGTTCGAATATGGAGCGTTTCTCCCGATTTTCCGGGCGCACGGAAGCCGACTCTATAACGAAGTCTGGTCGTACGGAAAACAGGCAGAGCCGATCCTGGAGAAGTATCTGAGGCTTCGCTACCAACTCATCCCATACATCTATTCGCTCGGGTACCAAACGTATCTGACAGGTGCCCCTTTCATGCGCGCTCTGTTCATGGATTTTCCCCATGACCCGCATGTGGCCGACTTGCGGGATGAATACATGTTTGGCCCTGCCTTGCTGGTGGCTCCGGTAACCGAACAGGGCGTAACCAGTCGCACCGTTTACCTTCCTGCTGGCACCGACTGGTACAACTATTGGACAAACGAACGCGTGCACGGTGGACAGGCGATTCAGGTCAATGCACCCATCGACACCCTGCCTCTGTTTGTTCGTGCGGGGTCCGTGCTGCCTCTGGGAGAAGCGATTGAAAGCACCAATCACCCACAAAAGATAGCCAGGCTGCGGGTCTATCCAGGGGCGGACGGCGAGTTCGCGCTTTATCAGGATGATGGTAAGACCTATGCCTACGAAAAGGGAGACAGCCGCATCACTCGCCTGTACTGGAACGACGCCGCCCAACAGCTGACCCACCAGGGGGCAGAGGCATGGATGAAGCCAGACTCCGAAATCGTTGACGTGATCGGGCGATAGATGGGTGAGAAACCAGCACGGAAAGTCCGTGCCGTGTATTCCCTCATCGGTAAAGGAAGGTTTGCCCGTTACTCGACCGGAACCGAGAATCGATCTCGAGATGCAACTCCTCAGATTGGTTCAACTCGCTGTTGTTGGGGCTGAGATCGTGACGCAGCGATCAGAGGAGGTGAGGCACCAGGGCAGCGGTC
>PMHI01000782.1:15853-16018 GCA_003156615.1 Acidobacteriaceae bacterium
GGGTGACGGACCACGGCATAGGGACCGGAAGTGATCAGCTCGTGGCCCTGCTTAATGGTGACGGAGCGGCTCCAGTTGCTGCCGAGGTGTTCGCGCGCCCAGATGGCGAACAGAAGGCCGGCGATGGTGACGACAGCTCCCAGCCAGAAGGGCCAAATACCAACC
>PMHI01000782.1:16121-19934 GCA_003156615.1 Acidobacteriaceae bacterium
AGTTCCAGGTAACGCGACATTTCGCCGCCCCTATGCCGATCAAACGCGCATCCCGTTACTTGACTCCCGGTTTATCGGCAGGCCTTAGTTTACCGGATCAGGTAAGAGTGGCCCGTGATCCGCCCGGAACCATCGTGGGGCTTGCGGGATCGTCTGAGAATCCTTCGCTGTGCTTGGCAATCTACATTGCGCCGGTACGCAAGCGGCGGCGGATTGAAAAGTAAGCGATCCAGCAGGCGAGGCCGAGCACCACGCAGATTCCGAACTCCGTTGGATAATCGCGCAGCAGAAAATGAAATTCCTTGAAGTGACCACCTTCAAACGAGCTTTCATTGCTGAGTAACGTGGCGGAGAAGAATATCCCTAAACCAAAGAGCCACCTCTGCCAGCCAAGAAGTCGTTGCGTGCGGCGAAGGGATCTCAACTCCAGTTCCGGGGGAAGTACGGGCGGCGCGGCCTTGGCAAGGTTGTCTGCCAACAAAAGCCGAACGCGTTCGGCCAGCTCAACGTCCTGCTTCATGTGTTCTTCCACAATCGTGCGTGTGGCCGGGCTGGCTTCGCCCGATAGATATACCGGCAGCAGATCCAGGATTACTTCGCGTGGGACGTTCATTGTTTAGCTCCTGTGGTATTGCCTCAGTTCAATCTGATGTTACGCATGTCGGGTTCCTGCGAGTACTAGCCGCGCCCTGTGGATCTTGACCTTTGTGGAAGAAAGAGAAATTCCGAGCGCCCGTGAAATTTCTTCGTACGCCATACCATCCTGAGCCCTCATCAGCAGAGCGGCCCGATCGATTTCCGGCAATTCCTGCAGTCCTCGAAGCACGGCGCGGAACTCCTCCTTCTGCTCGGCCTGAAGGTACGGACTGGCCTGCGGATCGGGCAGTTCTCGATCCAGCTCGACGTGGCGCGATTTTCTCCGCAGCCCTTGCAAGAACAGGTTGCGCGCAATCGTAAAGAGGTAGCCCTTCACGGTTGCCACCTCGATTCGCTCCCGCGAAGTCCAAGCCCGCACAAACGTCTCCGAAGTGATGTCCTCGGCTTGGCCCCGATCACCCGAAAGGTACAGTGCGAAGCGGAAAACGTCCGGCGCATATTTCTTGTACAGCGTGGTGAAATCGGTCATTGGAACTTCTTCGTAAAGCTATCCATCAGCGCTGCACATGAAAAGCTGGAAACACGTTATCTTTCGTCGCCGCTCATATTCTGAAGATCCCGCTTAAGATGTCCGAGCCGGCGTGTGCGATTATTCCCGGCCGAAGACTTCCGCGCCACAGTGCGAGCAACCCGAACAATGCGCCGAAGATGGCGATCTTCACGCACGCCTGCACTCCCTGGTAGCCGTGGGATATCCCAAACAGCACCGCTTGCAAGAATAGTGCAAGCCATTTGCTGCCGGTGAACGCTTCGAATTGCCTTTGGAAGTAGCCGCGAAAGACCACTTCTTCGCAAATCCCGGCGCTGACAGATACCGCTACCCAAAGTAGAATTTCAACCCCACGCCGTGGCAGGAAAGTCTGGATGGACGCAGCATGTTCGGGCCCAAACCAGTGCTCCCATCCCTTTTCTGTCATCATCCACACAGTCCATATTCCGAGCGCGAGGGTCGCATCAATGGCGACATCTCTTAGGCTTTGCCATCTCCCCCCGATCAGGTCGCGCAGCTTCGTTCCGCTGCGGCGCAAGCCTCCCTTCCACACATAGAAGAAGAGTCCCCATTCCATAGCGATGAGGGAGAGGTACAGCGGCACAACATTCGGGTGCTGCAGCATCCTTCCGGGCTCGGAGCGCGCTTCCCGTTGAAAGAAGGCGCCGCCGAGGGTCAGCGCGAGGAACAAGGCAACGAACAACACCGTATGCCATCGAGGCGCAATGAGTTTCGGACACGAAGAGTTGATTCCTGTTGCAACCGCGATGGTCGCCATAAAAGCTCCTTAGCCTGTCCCACTGTTCCAGGCCCGATCGGGTAATTCCCGGCTTGGGTCTTGGAATTGCGCTTGTCATAATAGGTATCCAGGAAGAAGCCGAAAGTTACGGCGAAATCGAAAGTAAGTTCTTTGTGCGTTCGGGAATCCACGAAAACCTTTGCTTGCAACAAGAACCCAAGGTGCGCGGGAGAAAATTCTGGGTCTCGGTCGGCAACCTTTACCTTGGGATTACTCTTCCCGCTTGTTCGTCACCCGCCCGCAATCGGCTCCGAGCTCGAAGCGGCGCTTCCAAACTGCCGTGGCTATGGGCTCGGATGATTATTGTTCAGTGGCAATCGTGATGCCAGCGGAGAAGCAAGCTGTTCTGGTGCTAGCTCAAGACTTGATCAAGCAGCTGGCCCACAGCTCGTTTTGCTTCGAGTATAGAGTAACGATGGTCCATGGCTCCCGCTAGATCAGTATTCGCAAATGCCACACGGCCGAATGGCGCACTGCGTAGAATTTCGCGTGGAGCAGGTTGACCATCTCGCCCAAAGAAGAACCCAGGTTGTGGGCTAAGATAGGCGTGCCCCCAGCGATTCAAGATAATTCCGGCGATGTCGCGCCGCGCATCGAAGCCCCCTCGCGCGAACATCTCGCTAAATTGCTCACGGACTTGTTGTTCATAATCTCTGAAAGATGTTCCCAGCATCTCGGCGCGGCCGCGATTGCCCTGCTCTTGAGTTTGAGCTCCAGGGTATGAGTACAAGACTTTCAAGCTGAGCACGATCGGCGAGTCTGGACCGATCGTTCGATCTTCAACCCCAGTCAGCGCCAGCTTGCGAACCTCCATGTAGTTGCCCAACCCTTCGAACCAACGACAACCGCTCATGCCCAGCTTATACAGAAACCGCCAATTTCTGACAGCAACGTTCACCATCATGCACGGTGAACGGTAAAACTGCGCATATGCCTGGCGCTGGGTCTGGGGAAGATCCTTCACAATGTGTTTCGTAGTCCAGCATCCGCCCGCCATCACGACTGAGCGCGCCTTGACGCGGTACAACTTGCCTTTCTTTGCATATGCGATCAAGACTGAATCGGCTTTGTGGGCTTCCCCTTCATGCTCTACATGGATGACAGTGGAGGACAGGCGAATTCTCATTGCGGCTCCGGCCCCATCGAGAGCGGCAAAGTCCACCGGGTTTCGGCAAACTCCCTCCATGCTATGTGGACCATCGATTGCGGCGGGGATCAAAGATTTCAACATCAGTCTCGCAATTGTCGTGTTACCGCCTGGAAACATCTGATCAGAACCACCGTCTTCTTCCGGTAAGGGGTGTAGCATTTCAAATGCATAGTCTGAGTATGCAGATAAAGCATCCGGTCCTAAGCCCGAGCCACCTCCCTCCACTGGCGACAGGAACGTGCGAACCATTTCGCGGCTAAGACCGAACCGTTCCATGTAGTGCTGTTCGAGCGTGATCGAATCGAGATACCGCGAAATCGCGTCCCCCTCCACTTTGGGATGTTCGAACTTTGTTCCTGCCGCCGGTTTGCCTTTCAGCCAGTTCAGCCATTCGAGTCGAGTCGCGTTTGAAACGGGAGCGCCTTCGAGATTTCTCCCAAGCGGATCCATCAACCACTTTCCCGGTCTCTGATTGAACTGTGCTCCAAACCAGAACCCGTATTGTCCATGCTCGAGACCTACCGCCTCATAAGGAGTTTTGGAGAGGGAAAACTCTGGGTCTGGTCCAGCCCAGGTTTGATATGTCAGCTGCGGGGCCCGTAACCCGATTGACTCGTAGAACCCTGCCAGGAAGCTATGCGGGTACTGAATCTGATAGATGGCTGAGCCTTGGTGTGCGATCAGTCGCTTGCCTTCGACTAGAAACTCATTTTGCTT
>PMHI01000782.1:19971-20641 GCA_003156615.1 Acidobacteriaceae bacterium
GTCCTTGGGAAGCGGATCGTACACGCGGTCACGAATCGCATGACCTGCTTCGAGAACATCCAGAGTGTTGCCATTCGCAGTGCTGTAGTCGCCGACGCCGCCGTAACCCGTGAAGTCATCATTCTGAGCCAACAACTCCGCGGGAGCGATGCCTCGCAGCAAGGCGGATCCCGAGGCCAGCAAAGCGGAGCCAAGAAAGTCGCGCCGCGTTATGCTCGTCTCCATTCCTAGAGATGCGTCTGCTGTAACAGAGGGTTTCGGATTAGGAGCGCGTGAAATGTTACGTTGACCTCGCCTTTTGTTCCAGAGTGTACACCTGGCGCAGGATCTGCAGCTCAGCACGACAATGCGAATTGCGGCCCGGGAAGGTTTGCGCGTTATCCGCCCGGAACCATCATGGGTATGCGGGATCGTCTGAGAATCCTTCGCAGCCACTGCCGAGGGCGAAATCGTGCCAACACTCAACAAGGAATCTCAGCGAAATCTCGAGTGACCCGGGGGCAACCCATCTTCTTAACCAGCGCGCAGGAGTTGATTTGCCTGACCCGCCACGACCAGGATGACCGCGCGTCTCATGATTTTTCCAACGGACTTATCGTGAGAGCTCACAAATCCAGTTAACTTCCCATGTCTTTCCCCCGTCTGACGAAAAAGACTGCTCCATTCGCGA
>PMHI01000782.1:20657-21444 GCA_003156615.1 Acidobacteriaceae bacterium
GTACCTTTGTCGAGATCCAGCAGGTAAATACTCCACTGGTGCGATTCGGGATTATAGAGTCGGAGCGTTTGCGCCTTTATACGGAGTTTGTGATCGGGGCTGGAAACGTCGAACTCTTCAAAATTAGCGTTGCTGTCGAGAAGCTTTTTATGATTTGAGATGCCATCGTATTCGACCCAGACATTCGAGCCCTTCAAGCGTTCCGGGAGTCGACGAACATGCGCCTTCCAGTCACCGATGAGAAAATCGAAATCGTGAGATCCGTCCCCTTGCGCAGGCGTTGATGCGTTGGCCGAAACCTGTGAATTCGGGAATCCCGAAAGTGCATGACCTTCACCAATAAATAGTGCCGCAAACATGAGCGCTGGCAGGATGCATCCGAGTCGAATCGATTTCATCCCGCCATGCTCTCACGGGTTTGAGAACAAGTGCAACGTCGCAGATCATAGGAAACCAGTAGTTCTTGGTGGAACGGGTGCTTCGGGCTAGATTACCGATTATGGAAGGTTTTGCCCTGATCCTTCTGGAATCATGCCCTCTCGTTACTTGCGGCGTCTGGCTTATCGGGTAAAGGTCAGCCTCACCGCCGGGGCGTGAGTGGAAAATGGATGAAAGGTCACGGGAGAAAACGAAGGCGTTGCCCCGATGAAACAGGCGGAAGCGTTGTGCTCGTTTAATCGGTCATGCTGCATCAACGTCGTCGGTTATCGAACACGAGCCCGAGTCCGAAACCGACAAACGCCGTTCCCATCGCCCGGTCGAGCGTTTGGGCAACGAGCGGCCGACG
>PMHI01000782.1:21508-31821 GCA_003156615.1 Acidobacteriaceae bacterium
CCCGCGAACAAACCACCGTGGTGCACTTGCGCTGACAGGGCTTGCAAATACTGTCGATGAAGCGTCGTCGATTGCGAACGCCGACCGGCGCTTGCGCAGCAGCATCTTCGCGCCCAGAAAGATCAGATAACAAGCACCCGCAATGCGGAGTGCCCTGTAGGCAACCTGCGAGGCCGCGACCAGCGTGCCCAGCCCAACTGACGCCGCAAGCCCCCACGTCAAACAGCCACAGCAGATACCGATTCCAGCTAGCATCGCCCGCCGTGGTCCTTCCACTGCTGCGGTTCGCAGCACGAGAGCGGTGTCGAGCCCCGGCGTAATCGTCAAGAGCCCGGCAGCCAGAGTGAATGCCAGCAATGCGTGGTAAATCGTCAAATGCGCTCCACAATGGACGCTAGTCTACGCATTTCCTGCCTCACGAGCAATCTGAAATCCTAGCCCAAATCGGCAAATCAGCCATCGCACCCTGATGCGTTTCTGGTTACCAATACGCAGACGAGCGGTACAACCTCCGCATCGCAGTGTTGAGTTTAGGTGGGCATCACGGGCGCTTTTGTCCGAATCGAGCCCGCCCGATCGATTGTACGTTTATTGTACGAAAATGCTTTTCGCTCTGAGAGTCCAACAGTCAGGACATGGCGGCACAGTATTGCGTAGATTCTCAGAAATGGATGGAAAAAGCACGTCTGCTATTGTCCGATAGAGCCGTTCCGGTGTTCCCGGCCACCTTGAAAGAAGCGATGACGCACCATACTTTGCCCAAGCAGAAAAAGGATGACCGCCAAGACAGCTACAAACAGGAACTGCCCAATTCTGAAAAAGAGTGGCTCTCGTCGGGGAGGGGCCGGCTTATTCATTTACCTTTCCTTCTTTTGTCGAAACTGTCCCCGAAGCAAGAGCCAGCGGACACATCTTGTTTAGCAACCCGCGCGAACTCCTGTTTATGTGTCGGCGAATAGAGGAATCTGTGCCCAGTCAATCGCCCAGGGATATACCACTTCAGCAGCGCTTCCGGCTTTTGATGCGGACGCTCTGCAAACTCGATCTCAGTTTTGTCTATCGACTGCTCGAGACAGATCGGTACAGTCCACACCGTTGCCTCGATCTTCGACCTATCTGCGCTGAAAATCCGTACAAGGTTGTGGTCGAACTGACCGTCTTGCAGTGCGAACCAGTAGGTGCCTGCAGGTAGCACAGCGCCCGGAATCTTGATGGGCTGATCGAACTTCAGTTTCGTCTTCTGAACCCAGTCGTCAGCCTGAGCTGATGGCAGAAGCGCTGCCAATGCAAGAGCCCAGAAGAAAAGAATCGCCGATGCGTTGCGAATGGTCATTGTGGCCTACTCCCTGCATTCTGTGCATTGGACGTTGTTATAGAAGCCTGCGTCGCGGTGGACAGGCTTTCCACGATCGTCGTCAGCCCCTGCCGATGGACTGACACGAACTCGAAGAATCTCTCCACCGCGATTGCTTGAAGTCATCCGACAGGTCTTTGATCATCACCGGTCACCGACCGTGACCTCCTCCACCTCCTCCGTGAAAGCCTCCGCCACCTCCTCCTCCGTTAAATCCGCCACCGCCGCCGCGGAACCCTCCGCCTCCAAATCTTCCGAAGCCACGTGCCGCCCCGACCATTTGAGATCCAGAGCGGAAACCACGTCCTGTCGATCCCGGGCCGTGATAGATACCATGGGCATAGCTGTGCCCGGCTGCGTAGTGCGAGCCAGGCCCCCAGTTGCGGGCGTCAGTACTGAAGTGATGATAGGAGTGGGCGAAGCCATAGCCGTAACCACGCCCGTAGCCATACCCGTACCCATAGAATGGAGCTCCCCACACCCACCAGGGTGAGTAGAATCCCCACCCGAATGGGCTATAGAAGATTCCATCTCCCGGAATGAAAGTGAAGGCGTCAAACCACGGGTCCCAGTACCAATCGGCTCCCCACCAGCCAAGTCCGCCCCATCCGTTCTCTGCATACATGCCAGCCGCATCAACGTTGGCTTCAGCCAGATATCCCGACCGCAGACTACTCCAGCGAAATAGATCGCCTTCTTCATACTGCTTCTTGTCGAATTTTCTAGGATTCGACAGATCGTTGTTGGCAAGTGTCAGTTCGCGGCCGGCTTTTACATCGACGTGTTCCCGGCTGCTCTCGACAAACGCCTTGCCGTCGAATACTCGCAGCTCTCTTTGGTTTCGATTAAAGTCATATAGCCCAGTCTTTGACAGCTGCGTGGCCGTGCCATCCTCATCAACGCGGAGGCTGTTTTCCGGATGGATCTCGGTCACTTCGATCATTGCATGACCTTGGTGTACCTCAACCTCTGTATCTGTGATGCTGGCTGAAATCATCTTTACCAAACTGTTGTTCCCGATTCGTAAAAAGACACCGGGTGTCAACAAGACCTCCGCCTTGCCCTTTTCAGTAACTAATGATTCGCCCGGCTGCAACTCCGCCGTGCCGATTGAATGCGAGTTGAGAGCCTGATCGCCCATCGAGACCTGGCCTTCAACATAATTAAGGGTTCCTGGTACCGCGGTTTTTGCGCTCGTAACGCCAGCCCATGCGGGCGCAGATAGAATCGCGGCCAGGAAGCAGCCGAGGAGCCATTGTTTCGGCGCTCCTACCTTCACCCTTGGCGCTTTCATATCTCACCTCCACAAAACTTCTTAGTCGATTAGATGAGGCTGGCGAGAATACTCTCCTCACAAGAGCCGAAAGTTCAGAAAAACTTCAGGATTTCTCAAGTCCCGTGACAGATCTGAGACTCCTGAAAGAGATGAGGCCTGAGATGCTGAATTGCGGTGATTAATCGCTGATCCAACTAACGATCGGTAGTTGGATACAAAAGATCGCTCCAGTGGGGAAAGAGGTTTTCACATGGATGGCGCCTCCATGGGCTTCAACTGCCCATCTGGCTATGGGCAATCCGAGCCCGAAGCCGCCTGAGTCACGCGAACGGGCTTCGTCCAGCCGGTAGAAACGGTCGAACACTCGCTCTTGGGCACCCTCGGGGATCCCGGGCCCTTCATCCTGGATGGCGAGTTCCACAAACCGCGCCGGCCCGGTGTCCGATCCAACATTATGCAAAGAAACACGAATGCTACTGCCAGCTGGGGAATACTTCACCGCATTGTCGAGCAGGTTCACAAGGGCCATCCGCAGAAATGCGCGATCGGCGCAGACCAAGACTCTTTGATCGCCCGTCATCGAAAGGGTCTGCTCCTTATCCTCCGCCAGGACACCAATGACCGCGACCGCCTCTTGAACGAGGTCCATAAGAGCGAAAGTGGTTTGTTGCAGCTGGATCGCTCCCGAATCAGCGTGTGCGATGGTGAGTAGCGTGTCGATCATGGCAGTGAGCTTACCGACTTCCTCCAGCATGCTTCCGATGATGTCGCGGTATTTCTCGGCATCGTGCTCCTGCTGCAAGCCGACCTCTCCAACACTGCGAATGGCTGCCAACGGCGTCCTGAGTTCGTGGGAGACGTCAGAGGTGAAACGCTGCAGTTTTTCAAATGATTCCTCTAGGCGCTCAAAGAGGCCGTTAAGGACAAGCGCCATGTGACCGAGTTCGTCTTCGGGATTCTTGACGGGGATGCGTTCATTGAGCCGGCGCGCAGTGATGCGCTCGGTAAGCCTGGCCATCTGTTCGAGTGGGTCAAGAACCTTGACCGCAAATCGGTAGCCCGCAAAACCGGCAGCGATCAACGCGATCGGCAGAACAAGAGTAAGTAGGCCAAGCAACTGAAGCGATTGGAGTCGCAGTGGGTCCGTGCTGTACGCCAGGCGGATGAGAACTGGGGTTTGCTGGAGAACATGAACATGACTGATAACTAAAACCGGCGTCCCGTCAGCGAGGCGGAGGCTCCGCGGAGAGAAGCCATTCACGCCTTCATCGGGTAGAAGCCGGCTGCCCAGTGTATTTCCATTGAGCTTGCGGTTGCGGAAAAGCACGTGCCCATTTGAATCCAGCACCTCCAACAGCCGGTCGAGCAACCGCCTTGATTCGGGCCGATTGAAGTACTCCTCGTGCAACGAGAGTTGTCCGTCCGCGGTGAAGTATAGGAGACCCTGGACGGTCTCCATATCCTGTACTTCGGCATGGTAAAGCTGCTGCTTCAACTGCCAATACTGAAGAAAACACGCACTGCAAATGTAGGCTGCAAACAAGAGACCGAAAATGGCAACATACCGGAGCGTGAGGCGGGTTCTGATATGACTAAGGCGGATGGTCACTCCTTTGTGTCCCCCATCCGCACAACAAAGCCTACGCCACGAACCGTGTGCAGAAGCTTGACTGGCCAAGGATCATCAATCTTCCGGCGGATACGGGCAATGTGCACATCAATTACGTTGTCCATCGAAGTGTAGCGAAGGGTTGTCTTCCATACGTCACGGGCGACCATCTCCCGAGAAACAACCGATCCGCTATTGAGTAGGAGATATTCGAGCAAATCGAATTCCCGTCCTGTGAGATCGATCGCCTGATCGCCTCGCGTCGCTATTCGCCCGCTGACATCCATCCTTAGATTCGCCAGTTGCAACACCGAGGCAGTCGCGGGAGTGGCTCTCCGATGAAGTGCGCGCACGCGGGCAAGCAGCTCGGGGAAGGCAAAAGGTTTGACGAGATAATCGTCAGCGCCAGCATCTAGACCCCGTACACGGTCGTCAACAGAGCCCTTAGATGTGAGGGCCAATACAGGCATTTTGAATCCGTCGCGACGCAGTTCACGCAGGGTCTCAAGACCACCCATTCGCGGGAGCATGATGTCCAAGAGAATTAGGTCAAAGTTGTGATCACGTAATCGCTCGAGCGCTGATTCCCCAGAATAGGCGACCGTGACTTGATAGCCATTGCGAACCAGGCCCTCGGCGATTGCGTTGGCCAGTTTGTGCTCGTCCTCGACAACCAGAATGTCGAGCGCTTCTTCTTTTAGGTGAATATTTTCTGCGCCAAACATGAGTAACACTTTACTGCAGATCGCCAGCATTGCAGCTCGCCGAAACGAAAAGTTCAGAAACACTTCAGGATTCCTTAATGCTGCCATGTGTTGAGATGAAAGAGCAACAAAGGCGATTTTTCTAAGCAAAAAAGTTAGCGAATATCGCAGAGTATGAAGGAGGCTTCGATGAAAANNTTCCCGTGCGGTTTGTTCGCTCACTGGACGCGAAAAGAGCGCGATCCGGCGATCGTGTAATTGCAAAAACGCTACAGATAGTCTTGCTCCCCGGAGGCCAGCGCCTTCCGAAAGGGACTCTGCTTGTTGGTCACGTTGTGGACACACAGCCTTATCACTTCGATCCCGAACCGTATTCACACCAGAAGGCCTCTTCCATCTCCATTCACTTTGACCAGATCGTCAACGGAGATCTGACCTTGCCGGTGAATCTCTCTGTTCGTGCTCTTGCGAATACGTTCGAATCGCAATGGGCCCCCAGACCGCATTCCCAAGATGAGACGGACGGGGCAGGAACCATGATCTTGATCGGTGGCGACGAGTTTTCGCCCTTCGACAAGACGGTTCGTGACGATAGTGGGGACGTGATCGCATACAACCGCAAAGATGGCCTGTTTGCTCGGTTGCTGCCATCCGATGACTCCGCTTTGAACGCGCGCCTGAACTGCAGCAGCACAGGCACCGAGCAGTCGGTTGCGATTTTCTCACCCAATGCATGCGGGCTTTATGGCTTTGGGAGAGTATCCATGCCGCATGCCGGACGGGGAAGCGGAACATTCACCCTGGTTTCAAGAGGCCGCTCGATAAAAATCTATGCAGGGAGCACGGCTCTGTTGCAAGAGACGGAGGTGCCCTTAGCGCAAAATAAATCGTGAAGCGCGACTCAGGTTTGAGTAGCGGAAATACTTGGAACATCCAAGTCGCAGAGAGTATGTCTACGCCAGACGGAGGAGGATATATGCGGAATGTCGGCTGTTTTCTTGCTCTAACGGTATTTCTATCGGTAATGGCTAGCNNACACCTTGAAGTCGCCTCCAATCATTCCCCAGGACTGCAATCAGCAAGACTTCTCTGCGTACTGCTACGGCTTAAAGCCCGTCGGCTATGTGGAGAACACAATGGTCGTGCGGGAACCTAATGGCAAGTCACTCCAAATCGCCTGCACAGTTTACAACCGGTGGTCGCATTGTGCGGACCTGCCCGTCAATTCAACTTTCGAAGCAAAGATGGAAAGGCACGGCCTGGAGATTCGCTATCCGGACCAGAACCATAAAATGCACAAGCAGCTCTACGCAATTCTGGAAGAAAACAACGCGGGCTATTGAAGGACACAGGGCAGAACTGATCGGGCTTTGCACATTACATTGGGCCTGTGCGAGCCGGAATTGGAGGTTCAGGTGGCTGGTTTTGGCCAAACCCAAATGCGCACTGTCGTAGATTGGGGAACGATCCCTCGGGTAATAGTCGTGTCGGTGACGGTCGGGCTCGTCTCCTTTGTTGTGACCGAGTTCATGCATCGCGTCCTGGTTCCAGATCTCGGTCGTCACTGGGAACGGCTCCTGGCCGAAAGTGTGTCGGCCGTCGTTGTTGCAGGGTTGACCGCCGGATTCATGGAAGTGGCAAACCCAGCGACAGGAAGCCGCGCTGCTCAGGAGGCAAGTGATCTCCGAGATGAATCACCACATTCGGAACGCTCTAGCCGCGATTTCTCTGACAACCGACTCGATCCAGAACCAGCAATGCGCTCGAGTGATTTCCGAGAGTGTCGATCGCATCGAATGGACGCTTCGAGAAGTACTGTTGCGAGGGAAGCCGATTTCAGAGAAAGAAATTGATCGGCTGAGATACACCACAACGGAAAAACCGCACCGGACAACCTATGCAGACCAGGAGAAGACCAATGAATAACGTCAGAGTTCTTTGCGTGGAAAACCAGAAAGAGTATCTCGATGCCCTGAAGTACATGCTGGAGACGGCTGGCTACGAAGTTTTGTCTGCAACCACGGGAAGTCAGGGTCTCTCGATTCTCATGAAACAGACCATCCATGGCGTGCTCTTGGAGTACGATCTACCGGATGCGACTGGCAGCGCAGTTCGCGCTGAAATGAAACGTATCAAGCCTGAAGTTCCGGTTCTCCTGTTTACGGGGCTAGGGAGTCAGACGCCTTTTCTGCTTCGATTCTTCGACTCCTATCTCCGCAACGCGGACAGACCGGAGTGGGCCTTTCAAGATCTCGATGCGTAGGCGCCAATGGCAGAAGCGATGCACACTAAAGTGAGGAAAAACCAATGGAGCAAGGAGAAGTTGGACGGTTGAGACAAAAGCTCGAATTTCAGCGCCATGAGACCCGGCAAGTTTTATGTCACATGGAGCGTGAAGCAAAGTCTCTGGATGTGGAAGCAACTCAAGACAGCGCGGACCAGTGCGTCATTAGTCTGTCAAAGGAGTCTTTGTGGGAGCGAATAAGCCAGCGAAGAACGGTTTTGGGCTTGATTGAAGCGGCTCTCAAGAGAATCGCTGATGGCTCCTTCGGAATATGTGTGGAGTGCAGTGACAAAATTAAAGATCAGAGGTTGCAAGCGTTGCCGTGGACGCAATTCTGCCTTCGATGTCAAGGCAAACTCGAACAGAAAATTGGCGCTAGCTTGTCGACGCGGACTCCGATATCAGTAACTGCTACGTCGAGGCGCGCGGGATAGCGGATTCTGTGGTCGACACATTGAGGTAGTTCGGACCGAACGTAGAAAAGGGTTGCAACTCGGCTTGGAGACGGTCTATTTCCTGGACGACGGCCAAACCTTCCGGCCGAATCATTGTGACTTGGCTGTCATAGCAGACCCAGCCAATCGAGGTTCGCAGAATCAGCGAAGGGCGATCATATGAAACGTTTGAAACGCGTTTTGCTACTTGTGTGCTTGATTGTTTCACTCGTCGAACTAGATTGGGAGCGCTACCGAATCTATCTGTTGTGTTCTATAGCGTCCTTGTTGTTCGTACTGGGTACCGAGTTGACTGGAGGCGGCGGGAGTCGAACCGGCCGCCGTGCCCCCTCGAACTCAGTTGAGAAACGACCGGACGTTCTCCGAGGCCCACTGGCGCAGGGCAATCGGTTTTCTACCCAAAATCCGCTCGACACGGTCGGTCGTGGCGGCTAGCCGTCCCTCACGTATTGCCCGCCACAAGGCCACGTGTGCTTCAGTTTCTTCCTGCGAGCCACTGATCCTGGAGTATCGCTCCCGCGCTTGTTCGTCGGAGATCACCTGATACGACAGCGGCCTCCCGATCGCTTCACTGATGATGGCGGTCACCTCTGCGAAGGTGAGTGACTCGGGGCCGGTAATTGGAAGCGTCTCTCCCGTGTACTCGTCGTTGAGAAGGGCGGCTAAACACACGGAGGCAATATCTTCGGGGTGAATGAAAGGCCGGCGACCATCCGCCGTCGACGACCGCACAACACTTTCAGTCCTGATGGAGTGCGCCCACGCCAGCAGGTTGGACATGAAACCTGTCGGGCGGACGAAAGTGAACGGAATGCCCATGTTGCGAATCGCGGCCTCACTCTTCTCGTGCCAGGCCCCGATCGCAAGACCGTGCTCCACGTCCAGAGACGACAACTTACGATCTTCCGGCCTCCGACTTCCTTCGAGATCATTGCAGCCGTTTTGTCTCGTTCCGGAATCGCCGGGCCGACGTTCACGAGAAAAACGGTGTCCGCCCCCTGAATGGCTTCCCGCATGGAGTCTGGCGCTGCGAGATCGCCCACGCAGACGTCGACACGATCTTCAAACAGTGAGCGTGCCTTCTCTTCGCTGCGCACCAGAACTCGCGGGCGAATATTGCGCTCCAACAGCTGCCTCACCACTCGCGATCCCACTTCTCCCGTCGCGCCCGTAATCAAATACGTCATTTCTCTTCTCCCGGGTGAGCGCGTCCGTCGCGTGAACTCACCTCTTGGTACAAGACTAGAGGCAAAGAGCGCTTTGTCTACTCGCATCGAGCGCAACGGCTAACTCATGGGAAATTGGAGGGTTGTCGAAGAAATACTAATGAAAGCTCACATTTGCATTTACACTCTCGTTGGTGAAACAGAATCCTAGGAGGTCTACGATTCGCAGGCGCAAGCCAAGCCAGGAGCGGGCTAAACTGACCGTCGACGCCATGCTTGATGCAGCGGTAAAGCTTCTCAAGCGNNGCTCTCTTTGTTGCCCTGCATGAAAGGCACATAGGCCTGGTTGCCGAGGTCCTGCGGCAGAGAATGACCGAGTGTGCCGACTCATCGCTCGAACACCTTGTCGAGTCTCTGGTCGAGGGCATGGTTGAGGTGCACAGCGTGGATACGGAATTGTCAGAGCTACTCGGGTCAGAAGTACCGCATCGTGCTGACGGTACAGTCGATTTTTCGATCAGGTTTCACGAGGCCTTTCGTACCGCTCTCGCTCCCCACACGGCAAGGTTGGGCGCGAAGATCGATCTCGACATCCGGGCTTTTGTCATGGCCAACATGGTCGACGCCCTAGGTCATGCAGTTGTGCTTCGCCGGCCGCGCGGCCTCTCGCTGGCAAGGGCAAAAGCAGAATCTTCGAAGGCGATTCTTGCTTATCTTGCCTCCTGATACGCCATTGTGGGTCTTTGATCAACTCCGCACATGCACAAAGATCAGGACTCGCCTGATTCGAGGCTCTGGGAAACTCTGGTGTGTCGGTAGTCACTCCTCGATGGTCTGCAACCCTGACGTTATCGGATTCGGTAAGAGCAGCCGGTGACTCCTGCTGAACCGGCAACCGCCGCATCGCTCCATTGGTAAACACAAGCCGACTTGAAAGAAGCCGCTTCGGCGGACGCTATCACGTACCCGAAGGGATCGACATCGAGATTCGAGACTAGGAGTCTTGCAGAATGCTCTGTCTCGCGTCACAGTGAGGCGATCGTGACCATGGCGGGGGCAGTTTCCTGCGCGTTTGCCGAGATTCAATCAGGACGCTCAGGCGTCGGAATAAGCGGGATGCGTGAACGCCCCTGCGTCAATTCGAAGGGACCATGAATATCGAAGTGGATAGCTCAGGGACCCGCGTTTTCACAACCTTGCTGCTCTCTCAATCTGCAGCGCCAGACTTTTGAATACGGTCCGATCATGAGAGTCCTCATCGCGGATGACAATGAATTGGTCCGACGCGGGACAGCGAGGCTGCTGTCAGTCGAGAAGGAGTTGGAGATCTGCGGGGAAGCCTCGAATTCCAGCGAAACTCTTCAAAAAGCTGACGAGCTAGTGCCGGATCTCATTCTGCTGGATATCAGTATGCCCGGGATGAACGGCTTGAACACGGCACAGCTCTTGAGGCAAAAACTTCCCG
>PMHI01000044.1 GCA_003156615.1 Acidobacteriaceae bacterium
GGGGAGACTTCTGACGAAGCAACGTTTGTGGGGAAAACCGCGGTGACTCGCGTGCCGCCGCTTCCGGACTGGATCTCCAGATGTCCTCGCAACTGTCGCACTCTCTCTCCCATACCCTGAATGCCCACACCAGCGCGAATTGGCATCGACATCCCCTTGCCCTGATCGCGGATCTCGATGGTGACGTGGTGCGTGTCGCCGGTGATGGCGATGCTCGCGGAGTTGCTGCCCGAGTGCCGGTGGATGTTCGTGAGGCACTCTTGCACAGTGCGGAACATTGCGGTCTCAAGTTCAGCCGGCAGCCGCCCAAGTCCGGGGTCTAGACGGAGATCCACCGCGATCTTGCTTCGCTCGGCAAACCCTTCGACATACCAGCGCACGGCCGACTGGAGCCCAGCCTCGTCGAGCAATGGTGGGTGTAGTAGATGAGACATGGTTCGCAAATCTCTGGACAGCTCTTCTATAAGACGCAGGCTCTCCCCAATCTGGGCGACGAGCCCGGAGTTAATCTTCCGGAGTTCCTCCTCCACCGGAACCAGGTTTAGGTTCAATGCAACCAATATCTGGCCAGCGGTGTCGTGCAGTTCTCGGGCGATCCGGCGTCTTTCATCATCCTGCATCTGCAGCAGCCGGGCAGACAATATGCGCAACCTTTCCTGGGCGTGATCGAGTTCGGCGGTGCGCTCCCTCACTCTCGCCTCCAATTGCTCATGCGCGTCCCGGAGGGCCTCTTCTGAACGCTTGCGTTCGCTGATGTCCCGGCACACGCCCATCATGCTCTTGGGACGGTTTGACGAATCGTAAATGACCTGCCCGTGCGCCTCCATCCAGCCAAAACTTCCATCTGCGTTTACTTGGCGGTATTCCACGGAATACTTCCCGTCGCCCTCAAGTGCCTGCCGAACCGCGTCGCTAACCCGCTGGTGGTCTTCGCTGCGAATGCCTTTTAGAAATGCCTCGAAATTCCCTCCGAACGATCCCGGTAGCTGTCCGTGGATTTTCTCCATGTTTTCCGACCAGCGGACACTCCCACTTTCGATGTCCCAATCCCAGGTACCGATGTTCGCGGCCTCCAGGCAGAACCGCATTCCTTGTTCGCTGTCTCGCAGCCTCGAACTCATCTCATCGGCAGACTTCCGCTCAGTAATGTCGAGGCACGACCCAACATGGCCCTCAAATACTCCCCGGTCGCTGAAGCGAGGTTCGCCATGGCTCAGGACCCACCGAAACTGCCCGTCCGCGCGGCGCAGGCGATATTCTATTTTGAAGGGTTGGCGGGAGGTGACAGAGGAGCGACAAATATCCCGGCACCGTTGCCGGTCATCGGGATGGATTCCGTTGACCCAGCCCTCCCCAAGCTCCTGCTCCAAAGTTCTTCCCGTGAACGCAAGCCATGACCGGTTAAAGTGAATCCGAAGACCGTCTGGGTCGGAAGCCCACGCCATGGCAGGCACTGTATCGACGGTGAACACTCGATCGTCTCGTCGGGCATTTTCCATATCGTTCTTACTGTAGGGCCGCATCGACAAATTTCTGGTTGCCGTGAGAAACGGCGCTTGGGTCTCGTACGACCAAACTACAGGGGATCATGAGTTCGACAAGGGTTCCAGGATTCATATTCGTCAGCCGCAACTCTCCACCAAATTCGCTGGCTCGCTGTTTCATGCCGCCGATACCCACGCCGACGCTATCCGGTTGCATTTCAGCAATTCTCTTGCCGATTCCCTTGCCATCGTCCCGCACGCTAACCACGATCCTGCCTTCTCTTTGAGCCATGGTAATCCACACCTTACTGGCTTCTGAATGCCGGAAGACATTGGTCAGTGCCTCTTGAACGATTCGGAAGACTGCGGTCTCTACCTCCGCGCCCAGCCTCGGAAAATTGCGGGGTTCAACATCAAGAGACGTCTCAATGCCGCTGCGCTTTGTGAGTCCTTCCACATACCAGGAAAGCGCCGACAGTAAGCCAACTTCATCGAGCAGGGGAGGATGCAAGAGGTGAGACATGGTACGGACTTGCTGAATAGCACGATCCACAATGTTGCTGGCCTGGACCCAAGCTTCCTCTGGGAACTGGGCCGGCTTTTGCAACAGCATTCTGTCCAGGATCATCTTGGCGACGGCAAGTTCTTGTCCTAATCCGTCGTGCAGATCGCGTGCGAGCCGACGGCGCTCTTGATCCTGCATGGTCATGAGGCGGATTGAAAGACGCCGCAATTCGTCGGTCCTTCTGTCGACCATTTTCTCCAGCTCTGCGGCGTCGTCGCGAATTGACCGTTCCAGCAGTTTGCTGTCGTGAATGTCGGAGCAGGTTCCATACCATCGGACGATCTTGCCGTCAATCTGAATCGGGACCGCGCGAGCCCGGAACCAGCGATAATTGCCGTCCTTGGCCTGCATGCGATACTCCGCTTCGTAGTTCGCCCCGGATTCAACACAGAGCAACCAGTCAGCCATGGCCTTTTGCTTATCCTCGGGGTGCACGTAGTCGAGCCACCCAAAATCAGTCGCCGAACTGGGGGGGGCGCCGGTAAATTCATAAAATCGGTCGCTGATGTAATCCCTGGAGCCGTCGGCCTTACGACTGAAGATGATGTCCGGAGCGGTGTGGATAATGGCATCGAGTTCCTGATTCTTTCCTACCAGCTCCATGTTTAACTGCAGCTGCAATTCCGCTTTGCGGGCCAGCTCTTCAGTGCGGTCCAGCACGCGCTGCTCGAGTTCGCGGTTCAGCGTTTCGAGCTGTCGTGTTTTCCGGTGTAGCTCCGCGAATACCCTCACTTTGGCCCGTAGGACTTCTGCAACGACCGGAACCGAAATGTAATCGACTGCGCCGTGCTCATAACCTTTGAGCTGATCCAGATCGGTCAAGTGCACCGCCGACACAAAAATGATTGCGGTTCTCTGAAAACGTGGATGCTGGCGAATCATCGCAGCCAATTGAAAGCCGTCGAGCTCGGGCATGCTTACGTCCATCAGCACTACGGCGATGTCATTGTTGAGCAGAAGTTCGAGGGCATCTTTCGCAGAAGGGGCTTTGATCAGGTTCTCGCCTAGTCCGTCGAGCATGACCTCATAGCTCAGCAGCTTGGCCGGCTGATCATCCACCATGAGGATATTGACTTTATCGTTTCTGCTCATGAGTCCCACTAAGTCCTCTCCGTAGGTTCTGCCTGCCACGGTCGAAGGCTATCGGTGAAGCCACATCCGCAACGACGACAGCAGTTGCTCGGTGTTAACAGGCTTGGCCAGGTACTCGGACGCTCCGGCCTCAAGACATTTCTCGCGGTCCCCTTTCATCGCTTTTGCGGTCAGTGCAATGATCGGCAATCGCCGGAACAAAGGGTTCTGCCGGATGACCTGCATGGTTTCATAGCCGTCCATCTCGGGCATCATAATATCCATCAATACGATCGCAATATCCAGGGTCGATTCGAGCTTGGCGATCGCTTCCCGTCCAGTTCCGGCAGTGATCACGGTCATGCCGCGGCGTTCGATCACGCTGCTGAGGGCGAAAATATTGCGTACGTCATCGTCTACGACCAGCACTTTTTTCCCCACCAGGGCATCGTCGGAGTGGTGCAACCGGTCGAGCAGCCTCTGTTTTTCTACCGGAAGATCGGCGACTACGCGATGCAGGAACAAGGCTGTCTCATCCAGCAGGCGTTCGGGGGACTCCACCCCCTTTACCACCACACTGCGGGCCAGCGAATGCAGTCGAGCATCCTCCTCCGGAGAAAGTTCCTTGCCGGTAAAGACCACGACCGGCAGGTCGCCTAGGGATGGAGTGTCACGGAAGCGCTCTAACACATCGAAGCCGGATATATCGGGTAGGCGCAGGTCAAGAACCACGCAGTCGAAGGCCTGCTCGCTAACAGCCTCGATCGCTTCCGAGCCCGTAGCAACCACCGTAACGTCGATGTCGTCATAACCCAGGAGCTCCTTGATGCTGAGCTGTTCAGCCGGATTGTCTTCCACCACCAGCAATCGCTTCCGCCGGGGAGCGGAGTACTCTTTAATGCGGGCCAACGCCACTTCCAGCCCTTCCGGGGTGGTTGGTTTGGTAACAAAGGCGAAGGCGCCCCGCGCCAACCCGTGGTGCCGATCTTCGTCCAGCGTCAGCATCTGAACCGGTATGTGTCGGGTTTCCGGATCCTGCTTCAGGTGGTTCAGTACCGTCCAGCCCAGCATATCGGGCAGGAAAACATCCAGCGACACGGCAGTCGGATGGTACTCATGAGAAAGGGCAAGCGCTTCCGCACCCCGAGTCGCCACAAGAACCCTAAACCCCTTATCCCGGGAAAGGTCGCGCAGCACACGCGCATAGTGTGGATCATCTTCGACAATCAGCAAGACAGCATCGTCGGGTTGCAGATTCTCGCGGTCATCGGGAATTTTTTCGACCGGATGTTCCACAGATAATGGCAGGGCAGAAACCGACGACGGAGATTTTCTCTCAACCGCAGCGGCGCTCGACGAGGAAGGACCGACATACGTCTGGGGCAAATAGAGAGTGAAGGTGCTGCCTCGTCCCGGAGCGCTGCGCAACTGGATTTCTCCGCCCAACAGACCAGCGAGCTCGCGGCTGATCGCCAGCCCCAGCCCGGTGCCGCCGTACTTGCGGCTGGTGCCGGCATCTGCCTGCTGGAACGCCTCAAAGATGATGCGTTGTTTTTCGTACGGAATGCCAATGCCCGTATCGGTAACCTCAAAGGCCACCACGGATGCGGCTTTCCCCAGGATCGGATGATCCTCGCTCCAACCGCTCTTGGCCGGAGAAACTGACAAGCGGACGCCTCCCACCTCGGTGAACTTAAGCGCATTGGACAACAGGTTCTTCAATACCTGCTGCAGCCGTTTCGAGTCGGTGACCACACTCCGCGCCAGGTGCGGATCGGTCTGTACTTCGAAGCTGAGGTGCCGGTTTTCCGCTTCGTGCCGGAACGGACGTTCCAGAGCGTCCAGCATGCCGGCGAAGAAGATCTCCTCCGCNNGTGCGCGAGAATTCAACCTGTTTCGGCGTCAGATTCCCATCCGGGTTATCGCTGAGTTGCTGGCCCAGCACCAGGATACTGTTGAGCGGCGTCCGCAACTCATGGGACATGTTGGCCAGGAATTCGGACTTGTACTTCGAGGTCAAGGCCAATTCCTTCGCCTTCTCTTCCAAGGCTCGCCGGGCTTGTTCGATCTCCTGGTTTTTGCGTTCGACCTCGACGTTCTGTTCGGCCAGTTGTTGCGCTTTTTGCGCGAGCTGCTCGTTCGTCTGCTGCAACTCCTTTTGCTGTACCTGGAGTTCGGTGGCCAATTGCTGGGACTGTTTCAACAGTCCCTCCGTCTGCATGGTGGCCTCGATGCTGTTCAGCACGATACCGATGCTGGCGGTCAACTGCTCCAGAAATGCCAGCTGAGAGGTCGTGAAAGTGCTCAGCGAGGCCAGTTCAATCACGGCTTTGACCCGGTCTTCAAACAGCACGGGGAGCACGATGACATTTCGCGGAACAGCTTCGAACAAACCAGAGCGAATAGCGATCGTGTTCGGCGGCAGGTCAGAGATCAACATCCGTCGTTTCTCCGACGCGCACTGTCCCACCAGCCCTTCGCCCAGCTTCAACCGCCGCAGATGTCCATCCTCGCCGTCACCTGCAAATGCCGACAGCAGCACCATCTCCGCTGATTCCTCGGTTCCCATCTGGTAGATCACACCCTGCTGGGCGTTTACCAGAGGTGTCAGCTCCGACAGAAGCATGCGCCCCACAGCAGTCAAGTCGCGTTGACCCTGCAACATGCCGGTGAAGCGGGCCAGGTTCGTCTTGAGCCAGTCCTGCTCCGTGTTGCGATCGGTCGTAAGCCGCAGGTTGTCGATCATGGTGTTGATGTTGTCTTTCAACTCGGCCACTTCACCGCTGGCTTCCACCTGAATGGATCGCGTGAGGTCGCCCTTGGTCACGGCGGTAGCAACCTCGGCGATGGCCCGCACCTGGTTGGTCAAGTTATCGGCCAGCAGATTGACGTTGCCGGTGAGATCCTTCCACGTACCCGCAGCCCCCGGGACATTGGCCTGACCGCCGAGCCGGCCTTCGACGCCCACTTCGCGCGCCACGGTCGTAACCTGGTCGGCGAAAGTCGCCAGTGTGTCGGTCATGTTGTTAATCGTTTCGGCCAGTGCCGCAACTTCACCCTTCGCGTTCACCGTCAGCTTCTGGGTCAGTTCGCCGTTGGCGACGGCAGTCACCACTTTGACGATGCCGCGCACTTGTTCCGTTAGGTTGGCGGCCATCACATTTACGTTGTCGGTGAGATCCTTCCNNCCACCATCGTGTTAATCGTGTTCTTCAGTTCGAGAATTTCACCTTTCACATCCACCGTAATCTTGCGTGACAAATCGCCGCGGGCTACGGCGGTGGTTACCTCGGCGATATTGCGCACCTGCCCGGTCAAATTCCCGGCCATTGCGTTCACGGAATCGGTGAGATCCTTCCACGTTCCGGCCACNNTGCCGACCTCGCGCGCCACACGCGTGACTTCGGCGGCGAACGAGCGGAGTTGCTCGACCATCGTGTTTAGTGTTTCTTTCAACTGCAGAATCTCGCCGCGAACGTCGACCGTGATTTTCTTTGAGAGATCGCCGTTTGCGATGGCCGTCGCGACTTCCGCGATATTGCGTACCTGACCGGTAAGGTTGCTGGCCATGAAGTTGACATTGTCGGTGAGATCTTTCCACG
>PMHI01000479.1:0-4259 GCA_003156615.1 Acidobacteriaceae bacterium
GTGCCTTCTCTTTGTGGTGAAAACACAGTATGCTGTGACCGGCATCACTGCGAAGAACTCATAGGCAGAGCAAAATCCACGCCATCTGATTCGCAGTTCACCGCACTGCGGGGAGGTCCGCATCAAGGCCCAAGCGCCTGTTTTGCGGCTTTTCGGGGCCGACCGACAATTTTAGCCCCAGGGTGAAAAGGAGCAAAACAATGCGCTTGGTCAATCCGATCGTGCAAAAGTGGATCGATGAAGGGAAAGAGGACCCTGAAGCTTTTTGGGGACGCGCGGCGGACCAGCTGCCGTGGTTTCGTAAGTGGGACCAAGTGTTGGATTGGACTCCGCCGACCTTCAGGTGGTTCGTCGGAGCACAGACGAACCTGGCCTACAACGCCCTTGATTATCACGTTAAGCGCGGTTGGGGCGGGCACACGGCACTGATCTATCTCAATGAACGCGGTGAGCGGCGCGTCTTCACGTATGCCCAACTGCTTTACGAGGTAGAGCGGGTAGCGGCGGCACTGCGCGGCCTGGGCATCAACAAGGGCGATCGCCTCACGGTCTACATGCCGACCTGCCCCGAAGCCATCATCCTGATGCTGGCAACGGTTCGCATTGGGGCCATTCACTCCGTGGTCTTTGCCGGTTTTGGTGCGAAAGCTCTGGGCGACCGTGTCCGGGCCAGCGGATCGCGCTTGGTCTTCACGGCCGACGTGACTTACCGCAAGGGTAAGGACACCCGCCTTAAAGAGATCGTCGATGAAGCGCTGCAAGGCGGGAGTGAGGTAGAGCACGTCATTGTGCTGAAACGAACGGCGGCCGAAACGCCGTGGACCCCAGGACGCGATTTGGCTTGGCATGAATTCCTCAGCGGCGCCAGCGGCCAGAGCGGTGATTATGTTCCGATGGAAGCCAATGAACCGGCATTTATTCTCGCCACCTCCGGCACAACCGCGACGCCGAAGCTGGCGATCCACACCCATGGCGGTTATCAGGTGCATATCCACAGCATGGGCAAGTGGCTCTTTGCCCTCAAGCCAACCGATGTCTGGTGGTCGACCTCCGATATTGGCTGGATCGTGGGTCATAGCTACATTGTCTACGCGCCGCTGATCGTCGGCGCCACTACGGTCGCCTTCGAAGGCGCGCTTGATTACCCTGCTCCGGAAACGAATTGGAGGGCGGCGACCGAGCAGTTCCGGGTCACCGGCATTTTTACTTCGCCTACGGCTGTACGAATGCTGATGAAATATGGGGACGCACCCCTGCTTACGATCAATCATGATTACCTGGAACGGGTGTTTTGCGCCGGCGAAGTCCTCAACGCTCCGGCTTGGGAATGGCTGCAGAAGAAGATTTTCAAGGACCGAATTCCGGTCATCGACCACATGTGGCAGACGGAAACCAGCGGTCCCCTGTTCGGCAATCCGTATGGACTTGGCATGCTACCGATCAAACCTGGTTCGGCGACGATTCCCATGCCGGGGATTGACGCCGCGGTGGTGCAAGTGGACGGCACGCCTTGCGGCGCGAATGAGAAGGGCATCATGGTGATCAGGCGTCCCTTCCCCGGCTTGACGCCAGCCCTGTGGGGAGAAACCGAACGCTATGGCCGCGATTACTGGCAGATCATTCGCGATGTGTATTACAGCGGAGATTCAGCACACCTCGACGAGGACGGCTATGTCTGGTTCGCCGGCCGCGCCGACGAGATCATTACGATTGCCGGACACCGCATCGGCACCATCGAAGTGGAGACGGCTCTTCTCACCCATCCCGCAGTGGCGGAGTCGGGCGTGGTGGGCCGCCCCGACGAGCTCCGCGGGGAAGTGATCTCAGCTTTTGTCGTGCTCAAGCAAGGATTCCTCCCTTCCGAGGAGATGAAGAAAGCGCTGCTGGAACAAGTCCGCCATGAATTCGGGCCGATTGCTGTAATCGGCGATTTGAACTTTGTCGGGATACTGCCCAAGACGCGCAGTGGCAAAATCATGCGGCGAGTGCTGAAGGCCGTCACCCAGGATCGGAATGCTGGCGACATTACGACCATCGAAGACGAAGGTTCAGTGGAAGAGGCAAGGCAGGCGTGGCACCAGATGAAAGCAGAACTCGATGCGCGGGAGGCGTTGGTTGACGCGTCGGTGGTCAAATGAGGTGGGATGGTTAGGGCCAAGGCTGAGGAGTGCGCAGTGATCCGTGCGAACGGGAGTTCGTCGTGAAACAGAAGATTGCTGCGCGCTTTGCGTTACGCAGGCCCACAGTGCCTTTGAACATCCTTTACCCGACTTCGTGAAATCGAACCACAGGCTCGTCCTGCGTAGCGTCGGATTGCCCAAGACGAGATCGAGGAGAATCCTGCGACGTTTTCTGAAGGCCAAAGAAGCAGGCCTTGAAGCGGAGATGTCTCCACCATGGAGGCTGATCGTCCGCGAAATTGTCAGCCAGGACGTTTGAGGCAGATGGAGACTGATCGGTTCGAGGTACATTCCCGTTTTGGGGCGGATTGAAACTCCTAAAGAGCAAGATTGACCATTTCTAACGTGGGCGATGCTGAATAATGTTCGGGTGAAGCCCGAGGACCTCACGTTGCGGCAGATATTGTCCGTCCGTTGCCCGATGTGCCGGGCGAAACCAAAGGAGAAGTGCACGCTCAGCACCGGACACCCGTCCGCCAAGACACATCTCGCCCGTCTGGCCGCCGCCAAAGTTGCTGGCCATGAGAGCTTTGGCCAAGCGGCTGTGCGAGTCCTGAAGAAACTTACGAGTCGCCTCCTTTTCCAACATAAGTAGGGTGTACGCGCTAGAGTAGAGTCAGGCTCCCGGGCCTTCACTTCGTCGTCGATCGCAGCGAGGGAAGCACATCGGGCTGCGCCGGCTTGACTGCCGGATTCTCGTTGGCCCGCGACATTGCCAGAATGCATATCCTGTCGTTATCCGGCAACCTAATGGTCTTCGTCCCCTGCGGCAGGTCGCTCGAATAAGTGTGAACAGATAGGCGCAGGGAACATTGTCGCCCGCGGTGTTGGGGTGACAATCTCTGAATCATACGACTCGAGCGTTGAGCGTGTCAGAGTGCAACTCGGACCTGAGGAAGAAAATCATCATGTCTCCGTTCTACCCCAAGATGGTGCATACTTAGATCAACTGGGCTGGGTCCTGTATAGTCTTGTTGTCCATCAGTGTGTCCGGACCGAGTGGCGAATGCTACGCGAAGGCGATGGCGTAGCCGTGGCCCTANNGTGAACTCCGCCGGTGAAATCACGCACCGGACGCAAGTCCCGATGGTGGTAGCGGACGCAGCCGCCGGTTTAGCTTCTGTGACTTCCGCGATTGACTCGGTCCGCGAGGCGACGAATCCTAATCCGGAGTTGCGGGGTTTAGTCTCCGGCATCGGGATCTGCGCACCTGGCCCGCTCGATCCACGAACCGGCGTTGTGATCAATCCTCCGAATCTGCCTGGGTGGCGCAATTTCCCTCTGGGCGACTTGATATCGAAAGCCTATCGCCTGCCCGTTCGAGTCGACAATGACGGCAATGCCGCGGCTTTGGCGGAAGCCTTGTGGGGTTCCGGCCGTGGTTATCGAAACGTCTTCTGCGCCACGATCGGCACCGGAATTGGCACCGGAATCGTGTTCGATGGCTGCATCTATCACGGCCGCACCGGAGCCGCAGCCGAGGGCGGTCACACCACCATCGACTATCGCGGCCCGCGTTGCGGATGCGGCAAGCTGGGATGCATCGAAGCTCTGGCGTCGGGGCCCGCGATTGCTCGACGAGCCGCGGAAAAGATAGCTGCGGGCCGCCTCTCTAGCATCCTGGAACATGCCGGAGGCCATCTGGACCGCATCACCAGCGAGATGGTGGGTCGTGCCTACGTTGCCGGCGATTTGCTGGCGAAAGAGGTCTTACAGGAGACCGCCATGTACCTCACCGTGTGGCTGGGCAACATCGTCGACTTGCTCGAGCCCGACGTGATGATTGTTGGCGGGGGCGTAGCCTCCATGCTGCAACCGTTCTTTGGAGAGATACACGATCGACTCCCAAGCTGGTGTGTGAACTTGCACTGCCAGGAAATCCCTCTGCTGACGGCCCACTACGGCGCCGATGCAGGCATCGCCGGCGGCGCGGCACTCTGCCGTGAAACCTCCCCGCACTTAGAAAGCAAGGTTGGCGTACCAAGCCCAAGTACTTCAAACAGTTGCGACTGCCGCAGGCCCTGATGGCCGGGCTCGCTTGAGATTCCAACAGTGCCGCGCAATTGCCCAGTCGGCCTG
>PMHI01000479.1:4389-4552 GCA_003156615.1 Acidobacteriaceae bacterium
GAGGGAGGATATATTTGACGCACTCAGGCAAAGGGACTACGCTACCCATCCGATGGCGATAAAGAAGCGTCTCACAGAAAGCTGCTTCTCTTGAGGTTGAGTTCTTTGGTGACTGGAAGGCGTGGTGATTTGGCAGCATCCCGGGTGTGTTTTGGCTCATCCC
>PMHI01000557.1 GCA_003156615.1 Acidobacteriaceae bacterium
TAGAGGCTGAAGCTCTCGTCCGCAGTGACAACCGGAACATCTTCCGAAAATGCTTGAGCGATGATTGGCCGATCAAAAGGATCGCGATGGTGGGCGGGCAGCTCAAATAAACGAAAAGCATGATCGGCGGTAAACGGCAGGATGTGAACATCCATATCCTGGATCGCCTGGCGTGCCATTTCACCCGAAATCTTCAGCTTGCCTAAGGTCGTCTTGATGGCGATTTCGGTAAGCGAAATAGAGCTCAACTCGCGAACGTTTTCTGGATTTCCCAAGGCGGCGGCCGCACGCTTGCTAAGACGTTCCGGCGACTCGATAGAGAGAATCAAAACCGCCGTGTCGAGGAGCACCCGCAAATCACTCGCCCCCGCCAAAAAGATTTTCGACTTCCTTGTCGGTCATCGGCTTCCACCAGTCCGGATCGAAGATTTGAATCTTTCCCCGCAAGGTTCCAAACCTTGGTTTTTTCTCAGTGGGCTTTTTCGTTCGTACAACGTCCACGACCGGCACACCCCGGCGGCAAATGGTCACAGGCTCGCCCCGCTCGACCGCCTTAATCAATTCCGGCAATTTGTTCTTAGCGTCGGCTACACTGACTTGCATGATCCCATGATAGCTATCTAAGATAGCTATGTCAAAACAAATGCCGGAAAATGGACACCTGCATGCCGCCCGCTGAATCCCAAGGCACACATTCGGTGTTCCGGCATCGGGCGCTCGTGCTCTGGTGGCATTGCATTCGCCGACGGAGCCAGAAACGCCGGATCCACTGGATGCGTATGGTCTTGGCGCCACGACTCTCGGCCCCATTCGCCGCGGCCTCATCGCCTTGACGAGAACCCGGGGTTCAGGGACGTTGCCGCTTGGGCAGGTCCCCTATCGTGCGATCCGATAACCCCATCTCCTCGCCGCTCACCAGCCAGTCCATCGCTTCCTCGCGGGTCTTAAAGGCAGGCAGATCACGCTGCGAGAAATTCTTGATGTGTTCGTAAAATACTTTGGGCAACTTCTCGATGCCCACCCATGCCGAGCGCTTGAGGTGCGGCCGGTCGAAGACCGCGCTCTCTTTCAGCCGGTCGATCGCGATCCGGTCAAACTCCGCCCCCGTGAAGTCGGCGAGCAACAGCACCGAGCCCCGAGGCTCGCTGGTCACATAAGAAGGGACCAACAGCACAATCTTCGCAACCTCTGCCGGCGTGCAGTGAGAAACGTCCACCAGCAGGATTTGCATCGCTTGGTGTTCGATGAAGCGGATCCGGTCTTCCATGCGCACCTGCTACTGCTGCAATGCTAATTGTTCAAAAGCGAGTCCACCACCCCATACGCCTCGGCCAGCGCGGAGTCCAGCGCAGCCGGATCTTTGCCGCCAGCTTCGGCCAGGTCGGAACGGCCTCCGCCCTTGCCGCCAACTTTCTGCGCCACCGGGCCAATGACTTTTCCCGCCTGTACCCGGCCGATCAAATCCTTGGTGACGCCCACGATCAGCGAAACGTTTCCGTTAGAAGCCGAGCCCAGCACTACCACACCCGAGCCAATCTTCTCGCGCAGTTGATCGACCAGCGTCCGCAACTGCGCCCGCTCCAGATTATCCTCGCGATGCGCCAGCACCTTCACGCCTTTGACCTCTTTGACTTTGTCGCCAATGTTCGCCGTGCTTGACGACGCCGACCTCATCCGCGCCTGATCCAGTTCGCGGCCCAGCCGCTTGATCTCGGCATCTTTCTTATCGAGTTCTGTTTTCAAAGCCTCGGCGGGCGTCCCCGAACCCCCATCGGATGTGGGTGAAACGAGTGCCGACACCACCTGTTCTAGTTCATGATCCCTGCGAAAGTGCCGCAGAGATCCCTCGCCAGTAACGGCTTCCACACGCCGCACGCCCGATGACACGCTGCCTTCCTTCAGAATCTTGATCAGTCCAATCTCGCCCGTCGCCCCTGTGTGCGTCCCGCCGCAGAGCTCAGTCGAGAAATCGCCAATCCGCACCACGCGCACCTTGTCGCCATACTTTTCGCCAAACAGCGCCATGGCGTGATACTGGGTGATCGCTTCATCGATCGGCACGTCGGTAATGGTCTCGACGATCTGGTTGCGGAGCACTTCCTTGTTGATGATGTTCTCAATGTCCTGCAACTCTTCGTCTTCGACGGCAGTAAAGTGCGAAAAATCAAACCGCAAATGATTCGGCGCCACCAGAGACCCCGCCTGCTTTACATGCTTCCCCAAAACTTCGCGCAGCCCAGCATGAAGCAAATGCGTAGCCGTGTGATTGCGCATGGTCGATTCCCGAATGTCCGCATTGACCACCGCATCGACTCTATCGCCCACGCGCAATGTCTGTTTTGCAACCACCTGATGCGCCCGCACACCCTGAATCGGCGAATAACATCCCGTCACCTCGGCGAGGACATAAGGAGAGCTTTGATAGCCGAAATATGGAACTCGAGTCTCGGGATCGGCTCCCGGGAGGTGACGCCCCGTTTGCACCAGCCATCCGCGATCCCCAACTTGACCGCCAGATTCGGCATAGAACGGTGTGTGGTCGAGAATGAGTTCACCGGAGTCGCCGGCCTTGAGTTCCGTCGCCCCCTGTCCGTTGTGAATGATGGCCAGCACCTCGGAGCCGTTCGAGCGAGTCTGCCGATAACCCTCGAAGATAGACCTCGGAAGCTGCTGATAGGCAGGATTAGCCGTTTGTTTCGCTGCACCTTTCCAAGAAGCGCGAGCACGGGTCTTCTGCTCTTCCATCGCGCGATCGAAGCCCGCTTCGTCCAGAACAAATCCGTTGTCCCGGCAGGCGTCCTCGATGAAGTCGCGCGGCAATCCGAACGTGTCATACAGGCGAAAGGCTTTATCGCCGCGGTAGACTGGCCGAAGGTTTGGAGCCAAGTTCCCCCAATCCGACGGCGTCACGCGCTCTGCAAAAATCTTTTTTGCCTCTTCTGGGGTGCTGCCCGGATGTTCAGCGAGGAATTTCTCCGCCCGCAGCGGTTGAAAATCTTGTTCGAGCTTCTCTAGCCCGACGTCGAGGGTTCGCGCGAATCGCGTCTCTTCCTCCTTCACGACCCTCGCAACCCGATCCGCTGCGTCAACCAGCTCGGGATATGCATCCTTCATTAGATCGACAACGGAGTAGACCATCTGGTGGAGAAAGGGGCCCTCGGCATATCCTTTGCGCCCGTGGAGAATAGCCCTTCGGATTATTTTTCGCAGAACGTAGCCTCTTCCCTCATTGGAGGGAAGAACACCGTCGGAAATTAGGAACGTCACGGCCCGCGAGTGATCGGCAATGACTCGCAGCGAGGCGGCCGTATGCTCCGGCTCGCCCACGACCTTGGTGAGCAACCCNNTGGAGATTACCCCCTGCAACACCGCCGCAACCCGCTCCAACCCCATGCCCGTATCAATCGACGGCTGGGGCAAGGGATTCAGCTTCCCGCTCACATCGCGGTCGAACTGCATGAACACCAGATTCCAGATCTCGACATAGCGCCCGCAATCGCAGCTAAACGCGCAATCCGTGTGCCCCTGATCCGAAGCAATCGCGCCCATGTCATAGTGAATCTCGCTGCACGGGCCGCAGGGCCCGGTGTCGCCCATCTGCCAGAAATTGTCCTTCAGCCCCATTTCAAAGATGCGATCCTTCGGCACGCCCTGCCCAACCCATAGGTCATAGGCTTCGGTATCGCGCTCGATGCCCGCTTCGCCTTTGAAAATGGTCACGTACAGCTTGCTCTTATCGATTCCGAACCACTCCTTCGAGGTAATCAATTCCCAGGCGTAGGCGACGGCGTCTTTCTTGAAGTAATCGCCAAATGAAAAATTCCCCAGCATCTCGAAAAACGTGTGATGCCGGTTGGTGAACCCCACATTTTCCAGATCGTTGTGCTTGCCGCCGGCGCGCACGCATTTCTGCGAAGTGGTAGCGCGGGGGTAGTCGCGCTTCTCCAGTCCCAGAAAAACGTCTTTGAACTGATTCATGCCTGCGTTCGTGAACAGCAGCGTGGGATCATTCGCTGGCACCAGCGACGAGGAATGCACCTCCTTGTGCCCTTTCTGCACAAAGAAGTCGATAAACTTGCGGCGGATTTCAGACCCAGTCAGCATGTTAGTCACGATGACAGCCAATTCTAAATGAAAATCGCAGGCGACACGGAGGACGCGGAGAGAACGGGGAACGAAACCACTAGCTTCGAGGAAAAAGGCCGCGCAGAACTCCAGCGCGGCCCTTCATTGCACAAAATCTTGCATTCGTTACTGCGGCTTCATCGCGTCGCCGGTTTTCTCTCCAGCCTTTTTCATTTCGTGCCCAGTGGCCTCGGTACCCGTCTTGACGCCGCTACCCGTCTTCTTCGCGACTTTCTCAGTGCCTTTGGCGGTGTCTTTAGCGGCTGCCTTGGTTTCATGACCGGTTTTGTCGGCGGCCTTCTCTGTGCCCTTGCCAACGGTTGTACCAGCCTTCTTGCTGGCGCTTCCGGTCGCCTTCGCACCCTTCTTGGCCGCAACCCCAGTCTCGTCGGCCCCCTTTTCGGTGGCCTTGGCCGCCTTCTTGGTCGCTGCTCCCGTGTCTTCGGCGCCCTTTTTCGCATCCGTAGCCGCATCCTGAGTCAGCGCGATGGGAACTGCGCTGAACAACAATGCGGCGAGAATCACTTTCAGGTGGAACTTCATAACCCCTCCTGAGAAACGGTTTTGGGAATAGGCCTAGGAGTATGCAACATCGAAAAGCCTCTTGCCAAGTGCATCTTCATGCTTGGAGGCTCCGAGAGGGCCTGCTCGAAGCGCTTCCATCGTTGGCCGTCACGCGCTTTCGCTTTCCAACTCGGTCAAGGTCTCCTCATCCACATTCCAGTGCTTCAAAATGGTGAAGATCGTTTTGCTGCCGAAGCCGCCCCGGGCCAATTGACGGAAGATGCGCGCCGTCTCTTTTTGATTTCTTGGTTTCACCAGCCGCTTCCGCCGCAGAAATTCGCGCGCCTGTTTTTCTTCGCTCACGCCCTCATAGGCCGCGTCCACGGCCTTCTCAATCACGTCGCCGTGCATTCCCTTGTTCTTCAGATCGGTGACCACGCGCATCCGCCCAAACTTCTGATTGTCCCGCCGCAGCGACGAGAAATACGCGGCATACTGCGAATCGTTCAGATACCCGCGATCCTTCAATCGCCGGATGATCAGCTCCACCAGCGTCTGCCCGTACTCCGTTTCAGTTTCCACCCGCGCGCGTAGCAGGCGCTTCAATTCCGCAACCGTCCGCATGCGCCGCGCCAGCGCTCCCACCGCGTATTCGTACAATTCCTCCTCGGAATAGAACTTCTTTTGGGGTCGCGGGAACGCCATACGCTAACGTTAAACCTTTTGATGACGAGAGGGAAAACAATAGCGGAACGGAAGGGCGGCTTCCGGCGTTTGGCGGCCGGAAAAAGTCGAACTAAAAGTCGAACTAGAAGCCGGGGGGCGGAAGCCGAGAACCGGAAGTCGAGGCCTACCGTCCGCCGTACCCAGCCGACTGCATCGACTGCCGTGAAATGTCGGCGGTAGAAGCGATGCCCTGCATGCGCAACTTGAAGTCGTCGGCGTTGGAGGCGTTTTCCAGCGCAGTTTCGTAGTTGACCAGCCCCGCCTGGAACAGATCCCACAGCGACTGGTCAAACGTCTGCATTCCGTACTGCGACGTGCCGGCCGCTATGGCGTCGCGGACCGAGCGCGTTTTTTCGGGCACAAGAATACTTTCTCGGATAAAGGCAGTATTGATCATGACCTCCACCGCGGGCACGCGTCCTTCGGAATCACAGCGCCGGACCAGACGCTGGCTCACAATGGCGCGCAACACCGCCGCCAACTGCAGGCGAATCTGTTTTTGCTCGGGCGGCGGAAAAATGGAGATGACGCGGTTGATGGTTTCCACCGCGTCCAGCGTGTGCAGCGTCGAGAACACCATGTGGCCGGTTTCCGCCGCGTGCAGCGCCGTCGTTATCGTTTCCAGGTCGCGCATTTCGCCCACCAGAATCACGTCCGGATCCTGACGCAAGGAAGCGCGCAAGGCCGCGCCGAACGAAGGGGTGTCCACTCCGATCTCGCGCTGGTTTACATAACCCTTCTTATCGCGATGCAGAAATTCGATGGGGTCTTCAATGGTGATGATGTGCTCGGCGCGGCTGGAGTTGATGCGATCCACCATGGCGGCCAGCGTGGTCGACTTNNCGCAGCACCAGTCCAACGTTGCCGCGCTGCTGGAAGATGTTCACACGGAACCGCCCCAGCCCGGCCACGCCGTAGGCCATATCGATTTCCGTGGTCTCTTTGAATTTCTGCTTCTGCCGCGCCGACATCATGCTGAACGCCATGGTTAGCATGTCTTCCGCGCTAACCCGCGGCTGTTCGGTCAAGGGCGCCAGTTCGCCATCAATGCGCAGGTGAGGATAGTTTCCCACCTTCAAATGCAAGTCAGAGGCTCGCCGTTCCGTCGCAATCCGCAGCAGGTCATCAATATTCATCGCAGGCGTTTTCCTGGGAGGCCGCTTGCCTCCAAAGCTCTTTAGCTCTTGATATGATGACTCGAATCCTCACCTTACCCAAGATGACCTAGGTAACGAACTCTTACTCCGGCAGCCGGACAGCACCTTGCGTTGGGGAAGGCTTGTTCGCGCCTCTCTCGATTGCGCAGCGAAGGTGTTCGCAACCACAGGGTGCGAAACTGTGATTTTCAGGGGCACGACGCCCTTGGCTTCCGAATTGCTGATTTCAGGTTAGAGTGAACCGCCGGCAACGAAACGAACTAAAGGCCGCGTCGTTCCACTCATTGCCCCCCTCGAGGAGGGACACCCGGGTCGATTCGGTGGGGCGCGCCGGAAATAAGGAAGGGGCGCGACGAATCGCGCCCCCCAAATCAATCTTAAAAACTCGCAAGCCCGACTACACTCCCACAGGTTGCTTCGTCCGCACCGCCACCGGAGTCAGCCAGCCGTGGCGGTCGTTCTTCTCGCCGTGCACGATGGCATAAAACTCTTTCTGGATCGCCTTCGTGATCGGGCCCATTTCGCCCTTGCCCACTTTGATTTTGTCCACGCTGCGAATGGGAGTGATCTCGGCGGCCGTCCCGGTGAAGAAGGCCTCGTCGGCGATATAGAGCATCTCGCGCGGAATCATCTGCTCCACGATTGGAATGCCCAGGTCGCGCGCGATCTGCAGCGTCGAATCGCGAGTGATGCCGGGCAGCACCGAATTGCCCAGCGGCGCCGTGATCAGCTTCTCGCGATGCACGATGAACACGTTTTCGCCCGAGCCTTCGCTCACGTAGCCATTCACGTCGAGCGCAATGCCTTCGGCAAAGCCGTTGACGATGGCTTCCATCTTGATAAGCTGCGAGTTCATGTAGTTGGCGCCCGACTTGGCCATGGCCGGCAAAGTGTTTGGCGCAATCCGCGTCCACGAGGAAACGCACGCATCGCAGCCTTCGCCCTCGCCGCCGAGATATTTTCCCCACGGATAATTGATGATGTAAACCTCGGTGGGCGAGTTGAAGGGATTCACTCCCGCCTCGCCATAGCCACGCAGAACGATGGGCCGCACGTAGCAGGGCCACACGCCGTTGCTGCTCACGGTTTCGAGCATGGCCTTC
>PMHI01000418.1 GCA_003156615.1 Acidobacteriaceae bacterium
TGCATCCACGCGTCCACCCAGTCTTCCACAAGCCCGGTGAGGGGCAGGTGACGGGCAACGGTCACGACTATGTAGCTCAAGCGCCGAAGCTGATCAGCGGGACGCTTGGAACCTTTCCGACGGTCACGGGCGTGAAATCCGAGAAAAGTGTCGGAGTGGCCGCGTTCGGAGACGGAGGCATCCTCGGGCCGAATGAATACACACTTCAGCTCAATACGAACTTGACGGACACCACAGCGGCGTGTGACGGTCACGCGGATTGTGTCGTCTGGCAACAATTCATTTACGCGACGGACTACGTAACCGAGGGGGAAGCGGCTGTTTTCATGCAGTATTGGTTGATCGGCTGGGGCGACTCGGCTTGCCCGAGCGGTTTCGGCAGTGACGGCGAGGGCGATTGCTACGGGAACAGCAATTACGTAGCGGCACCCGATGTGAAGCCTACATCCCTGGCCAAGCTGTCGCTCTCGGCCGCCGCGGAAGCGGGTTCCAAGGATACGGTGGTCTTCACCGATGGAACTACTGCCTACTCCGTTAGCGGCTCCGACAGTGTGCTTGATATCTCGAAGGTTTGGCACCAGTCGGAATTCAACGTCGTCGGTGACGCCGGCGGGTCGCGAGCGGATTTCAATGAGCCTGTCTCGATCACCGTGAAAGTAGCGCTGACGGATGGTTCGACCTCGGCCCCAACCTGTGTCGCGAATGCGGGCTCAACCGGAGAGACCAATAACTTGGATCTGGGCAAGTGCAGCACCGCGAGTGGCTCGTCCCCCTCGATTGAGTTCACCGAATCGAACTGAAAAGTCAATGTCAGAGGAAAACGAATCCATGCGAGCAAGTCTTCGAACTGTTACTGATTCCAGAGAAGCTCGAAAGCTCTTAGGAGTGCACCCATAACGATGGAGAGACCGGCCAGAGCCGGCAAACTTCCATGTGTGAAGGTCCGGAAGTTGCGGCGGTTCAGTGTGAGTCGGTTAAGTGCGTGGGCCGCGTTAGGCACGACTTCTAATGGAGGGTCACGCTAAGAAGGATCGCAATAGGAACCTCAGAAGCGCGGAGTCCCTCTCTATGGACTCCGCGCTTTCTCTTTAAGGGACCATTGGGTTTCAAGCGAAAGCGGAGTCAAGGTGGCACATCTTTCCTCGCTCATGGGTTCGCGCAGTCACAGGTGGATCTGGCGTTGCCGTTTGAGCAATTGCATGCGCGCAGAGTTGCGGGAACACGGCGCGTCAGGATCCTGACAGACTGCCGGCCGCTACTCATAGAATTTCCATGCGGATTGTTTGTTCGAGGAGCGCACTCCTTTCATTGAGGAAATCCGTTTACCTCCTGAAGCAAGGCATCTTGTGGATCTTTCATCGCAGAGACTCTTTCCTTCGTCAGTTCGTCTGACCCGACACTGGACGTCGCTCCTTTCAGGGCAAGGCTATAGGCAGTGAGCAGAGCGGCAGCTTGTGCTGTGGGAACGTCCGGCTGCACTCCAGTTCCAATGTAGTTTCGATTGGTAATTGGGCTCCTTACCTGTCCGTTTGCTATGAAAGCGGAGAAGTGGTCGCCGAGATCCATCGTCCCGGTGGCGGAGGTTGCGTCCCCGCTCGTCGGTTCACCAAGGATCATAGCGAGGTGGCAGTTCTGGAGATCGTAGGCAAGGACTTCAGCGGCGGAGTGGGTGTGGCGGCTGGTCAGGATGAAGACTGGTTTGCCGGTATAGCGTGGACCCTGAACGTAGGCCGAAGTCCAATGCTGGCGTTCGTGAATCTTCCCATCAACGGTTTCTACCACCGACGAGAGCTGCGTGGTGTCTTTGAAGAAATAGCTCAAAAGAGTGGTCTCGGTCTCTCCGCTCCCACCACCATTGCGGCGCAGATCGAGGATGAGGGCATCCGTTCCATTCACCAGTTGCATGACGGCCGCAAGGACAGCGCCGGCATCCCGGTCCGGAGAGAAATACGAAAGGTCGACGTAGCCGATATTACCGGGGAGACGCCGAGCACTCCGGACACCAAAGCCGCTCGCGAGGTCGAAGGCATGGGCATGCTGCTCCTCTTCCGGAGTCGGATCTTTTTTGATGGCCAGTTGCTCATCGAACGTGACAGCCAAATGCTGATCGTGGCCTACGGCTCGCATGTCCGCAGTCAAGCGAGCGGCTAACACCGTCGGGACACTGATGCCACGATACTCGCCTCGGTGTGATTGAATCTCTGCCTTCAGCTTTGCCGCAATATCAGGAAACACGTAATTGTCTAGCGCAGCGGCCAGATGATCGACCACCCGGTCAACCTGAGTTGGGGTGAGACTGGGGACTTGGCTTTGTGCGTAACAGCTCCATGGAGGAGCACTAAACAGTATGGCGGCGGCAAATAACGTACTTGAGCTACGCTGCACATGCCGCCTCAAACGCTCGAAACCAGATTCANNTGCAGCTTCGCGTACTCGGCTTTGGCTTCTTTCAGGATGGGGATGTCGGAGTCGGCATCTTTCCAGAGGGTGAGGAAATCCTTGTAGGCAGCGAGTGCCCGAGAGCGGGCGAGGTCGGCATCCGCTCGCTGCGAGGTTTTCGACTGCAAGGCGTAGGCACGAGCCACTCCAAGATGCGCCAGGGCTCCCGTCCAGCAGTTCCAGACGATGCCGCTGTGGTCGATGATCTTCTGAAACTCGGCGGCNNGCAGCGTCGCCCTGTCCGGCTGCCAAGGATGCCTCTCCGTGTATGTACACAGGATAGAGGCAGGAAACATTGTTGAGGAACTGAATTGCCGCCAACTCGATGGGGGCAGCAGCTGGCAGGGCAGTGAGGGCAGCAGCAGGGTTCTCCTTATCCAGCGCCAATTGCGCCTGAATCGCGGGCAGCCAGAGCGACTGCATCTGCGTGTCCAGCGGAAAGCGTTTCCCCAAGTCATGGGCCAAGGATTCGGCTCGCGCCGTGTCGCCCGCCATGGCAAACGCTAGCGCGGCTTCGGCCTCCGCCCCCAGACTCGCGGGAGCAAGCTTCAAAGCCTCTGCCGCTGACTGCCGGGCTTCTGTGGGGTTGCCGTAAGCCGCTTGTTCGAGAGCGGCATTCGCCTGCCATATTGCCCCGTTTTCCTTGCTGTCCGCTCGGATGGCGGAGTCCAGTGCCCGCTGCGTCAGTTCCCGCGCCTTACCCAGATGACCAGCATAAGCCTCGGTGTCGGAAGCGAGCGAAAGTCCATAGTTCTCATACTCGGGCTTACCCGCAAACCATTGTTGCTGTTCTGCCGTCGCGGCGGAGTCCGCCCCGAGAAAAGCAAGAGCATAAAGTGCATTGCGGAGTGCGAAATCATCCAGGTTTCGCGCCTGTGCCTCGTGAATGACCTCACGCGCCTCGTCGAAACGCTGCAAGGCAAGCGTGAGGTAGGCAAGATCCACGTACCAAATCACTGAGTCAGGTGCAAGGCGCAAGGCTTGCCTCATGAGATCCCCAGCTCTTTCATACTGCCCCTGTAGGTTGTACACGATGGCCAAATTGCCGTACGCATCGGCTGTCCGTGGGTAGCTCTCAATCTCCTCCTGAAACGTCTCCACCGCTTTATCCAGTTCTCCGGTTACGTTCTGATAGTAGGCGGCGGCGATGTCTAACTTTTCCCGTTCGCTGGCATGCTCTCGTAACTCGAATGCCTTCGTGATGTACTCGCTCGCCCGCCCTACCTCCTGCAGATCAAAGTAATCCGCGCCCACTGCCCGATACGCCATGGCGAAGTTCGGATCGAGCTGGATGGCACGTTGCTGATAAGCCAGGGCTGCGGTCTCACTGTTCTCGCGAGCGGCCTTCATGCCGAGGCTGTACGCTTTCAGCGCTTCGAGAGAAGACGTGCTGGCTTGTTCGAGCGGAACGTCAAACTTCTGCACTGTAGCCAGCGATTCACCGAGTTCGCCGCGCAGCTTCGATGCCGCCTCGCCAAGCGTTTCCAGCACCTTCTCCTTGGACGCCGCTGTCACTTGCTCCACTGCCAGAGTGTCTCCGCTCCGACAATTCACGGCCTTCAATTCCAGTACATAGCTGCTCCCCAGACTGTCGATCGCTCCAGCAATGTAAGCCTTGCTGCTCACTCGCTGGCAAAGCTCTCGGGCAACCTCGGGCGTGAGCTTTGTATCGGCTGGACGGGTCATCTGTTGCAAGGTCTTCGTAATCTCGCCGTCGGAGAGCACATTCAGGAAGGGCGATTGATGCAGAGAGACGTTGAGCGCCGTCTTCAGGGTGTCGTCGAAAATCGCATCGCCCGTGCTGTTGGAAAAATCGGCGACAACGATGCTGTCTTTCTCGGTGAGGCGGTGNNGCGGCGGAAACCACAACCTTCCAGAATTTCCTGCTCGCGACGGAAACTTCTGCGATCTTCACTGCGCTCAGTGGTGCAGATTGACGAAGCGCAGGGGAGGAACCAGAAGCTCGCGACGGTTGTTGCGCGACCTGAGCACCGCTTTCCTGTATGCCCACCGCCGTGCCGGAACTCGCAGCTATGGCGCGTCCCGTTTCTGCATCCCGCTTTAGGCGCTGCAACTCGGAGCGCATTTCGGAAGCATGCTGATAACGGAGGTTGCGATCTTTCTCCAGCGCCAGGTTGATGATGTGTTCCAGTTCAGCGGGCATGGCGGGATTCAGCCGCACAGCAGCCACTGGTGCACGGTTCAGGATTGCATCGAAGATGGAGGCTGTGCTGTCCCCACGGAAAGGCAACTGCCCGGTGGTCATCTCATACAGAACGATTCCAAAGGAGAACAAATCGGTTCGTGCGTCCAGTTCTTTCGCCCGCGCCTGCTCCGGCGACATGTAAACCACCGTGCCCAGTGTCGAACCGGGGCTGGTTAGAAAATCCGCTTCCAGCAAACCTGTTTGGGTTTCAAGCGATGCCATCTTGCTCGAAACACCGCCTGCCAGACTGACCTTCGCCAATCCAAAGTCGAGAATCTTGGCGTGTCCGCGCTTGGTGACGAAGATGTTCGCAGGCTTGATGTCGCGATGAACGATGCCTTCCGCATGAGCCGCATCCAACGCATCCGCAATCTCGATAGCCAGCGACAGAATCTGCTGGGTTTCCATCGGTCGGCCTGCAATCTCGTGCCTCAGCGTGAGGCCGTCCAGAAACTCCATAGCGATGAAGGGCTGCCCAGCTTGCTCTCCAATTTCATAGATTGTGCAGATATTGGGATGGTTGAGGGCCGACGCCGCCTGAGCCTCTCGCTGGAATCGGGCCAGTGCTTGCGGGTCTTTGGCGACATCATCGGGCAGGAACTTCAGCGCTACGAATCTGTGCAGCGCTACGTCCTCAGCCTTGTAGACCACACCCATCCCGCCGTCGCCGAGCTTCTCGACGATCCGATAGTGGGAGATGGTCTGGCCGATCATGGACTCGTCCAATGGTAGGCCCGACGCGAGGGTGGGTCAACGCATTGCAGGCAAAACTGTCTTCAACCCGCCACCCAATCGAATCGCAGGAAACGCCAGCAGATCAGAGCACACCCGAAGGACAAGAATGCCTCGTGAATGTCTGCCCGCTTTTCGTAGCGCACCCGCAGCGCCGGAATTGATTCAGCCAAGCGAAGGTCCGTTCGACCACCCGGCGCCATCGCCCTCAGTCCGCTGCCATATTCGGTGTTGCGCGAGCCGAGGCACAATGCGGCGGGCACGCAGACCTTGCCGGATTGACTCAGCATCATAACCACGGTCGCCTAGTACGCAGTCTGGACGATGGTGTGGCTACGGGCAGAATCACGAACACGAGTTAATCGGACTCATGAGGTTTCGAGGAAAACAGAAATTGCACACCGAAATAGCCGATGAATGCCGGCTGCTTAATGCTGGTAGGTTCGAGGCTGCGTCCGGCCATGAGCAGAAGAATGATTGAGTCCTTGATCTTGTAGCGGCCGCCGAAATCGATGGTGGGCTGAATCCCTGCCGGGTGAAAGACACCCTGCGAATAGAATTCGACATCCCCCTCAAGCTTTGGAGTGAAATCGTGGCCGACGACAAGGCCCGTGATCCAGCCGTCGGGTCCATCGTGGACGAACTGATAACCGATCTCGTAGTCCACGTCGACCGCGCCAAGCTTTTTCGTAAATTCGAAGGGTAGCAGGAAGGATTGGCTCGCTGGTGTGATTCCGCGGCGAACGGCATCGTCGGGATTATTCAGAAAGAATTGCGGAAACACGGAAACTGACAACCCGTCTTCACCACCATCGTAGAAACGCCATTTCACCCCGGGATTAGATTGCCCCATTCCAAACTTCGCCGCAGAAGACGAATCTTTGACACGCAACCAGGCATTTTCATACGTGAGCTGAATGCGGTCGCCTACGCCAAAATTGATGTCCACGTCAGGAACGTGCGAGATGGACTGATTACTGTAGAGAAATGGCATGTAGCCCAGATTGATTTCCCAATTCAGATGGCCGGGAGTGCCCGGATCATTGGTGTAAAAAGGCGGCCCGCCTTGCGCAAATGCGGGCAGACTTGCACAAAAAAGAAAAACAAGACCCGCGAGTGGATGCAGGCGCAGACTCAAGCACAAAAATCTTGATCTGTGATGATTATCAGCGTCTAGGATAGGAATTTCCCTCGCAATGACTTGGCCCTGAGAAGTTTGCTTATCCGTTATCTCCCCACCACTAGCACTTCGAACTGTCCTGATTCTATTGTCGGAAGGAATAGCTGATGCGTTTTTGGATCCAGAGCTACGGTTCTGGCTCGGGGCACGGTCTTGACGGTCTCGACCGGAGAATACTTGTCCGGGTCGTCCTCGTGAATCACAGAGATCGTTCCTTCGCCGTTGGAGTTGAAGATCAGATGTGTATCCGAATCGAATACGGTCGCATCCACATGATCGCCAATCGGAAGCGTAGTGATCACCCTGCCCGTAATGGCGTTCATGACCGCCATTACTTTGCTTCGGCAACCGATAAAAAGACGGGAGTTGGCCCGATCTATCGCCATGCTAGAGGGCGAAGAACAGGGAGCGGTCGGCCAGCGCTGCACAACGGTTAGCTTACGCGAATCGATCTTCACGACCTGATTCTGATCCTCGAGATTGTTGTAGATGAAACCGGTTCCGTCCGCTGCCGCAAATTCGGGCCCTCCACCAAGATCAACCGTGCCAGCGACTTTCCCGGTGGCAGCATCAATAGCCGTCGCGCTGTTGCTTTCGCCATTGAAGGCAAATACACGGGAAGTGGCGGGATCGGAAATAATCGCGTCAGGCTTCTTGCCTGTGGGAACGTCTGCGATGGGCTGCAGGGTCTTCAGATCGAAAATTGTGACGGTGGAAGCGAGGCCGTTGCTGACAAATCCGCGGCCGAGATCGGCAGCGATCGCGATTCCATGAACACCGGGCGTGTTAAGCACTCTGCCAACGATTGCTCCAGAATCCACGTCCAGCACTTCCACTTGCGTTTCGTGTGAAACATACAGACGCCGCGCGGCTTCATCGATAGTAAGGTAATCCCAACCACCCTGGCCCGGGATTGGAATCTTCTTCGTGACCTGGTAACTCACAGTCGAAGCCGACGCAACGAGGCACATGAGCAGAACAAGAATTGTTTTTTTCAACGTACTCCTCCTGACGATCAGTGGCACGACCCGCCACTCATGTAGTGGAAACGTTTCCCAGCTTCCGTCACAAACTCCCAGTCGTAACTCGATGCATGCCGCGAGAGCTTCAAGACGCCAAATGTGTCAGCCTGCCTGATCTCGCTGTTAGGTCTGATTTTGCCAAAACTCCGCCCTTGGTAACCACGCCCGCACCCCCTGCATAGACCGCCTGCCAAAGAGGTTCCATCTCCGGATCATTTCCGTGGGCGGCGCTTTGAACCTCGTACGTTTCATGCTTTAGCTCTCAGGCTCGGCGTTGTCCTGGTCGGCCGCGAATGCAATTTCCCGGTGGGCCTCATCTTACTCATGATGCTCCTTTCCGCTCTCGGGGATTGTCGCCTTACATACGAAAGCTCTTTCCTTCAGTATGCGACCTTGCCACGTGTCCTACGGCAGACGCGGCTCGATCTGGCGCCAAACTCCTGCAATTCTGACCCATTCCTTTCTATTCATCACCCAGTGCAAAGCGAGTACACGGCGTGAAGACCACACAACCATTCCAAGGCCTCTGAGATGAACACGTGAGCGTCAATCGTAGCGTTCAGATCTGCGTCGTGGTCCTAAACCCCCTGACCTCAGGAATGAGCTCGGCGCCTGGCCGAAGGTACGCGATCAGAAGCCCGAAACCACGGAAGCCGCCACCCGAGTTATCCGCCTGATTTTGGATCGCGGCATTAGAACACACGCCCCGACCCATCGCCCGTCGCCGGAGCGCCTGCTTCGCACCCAGAGAAACCGGATAAGAAAAATGAGGCCGACAACGACGCCCAATTTCACTTCTCCTCTCATCGCGACAGGGTCTATCAGCTCGCGTGTTGTTTCGCCGTCGCTGATGAACGCATAACGCAGCGCGATCGCGCTGATCCAGTGAACGCATCCATTCAACAATCGAAGTGAACTAA
>PMHI01000014.1 GCA_003156615.1 Acidobacteriaceae bacterium
GCATTGGGGCGGCGGTTGCCCGCCAACCCCTGCCATACCACCGTGGGTACGGGTGCGTACACGGTTCAGCCGCCGCGTCCACAGCCCGATCCCGGTTCTCTTCGCGGTCAACTCGGCAAAACCTCCAACCCATTCCTCGGTGGGCGAATCAAGCGGCTCGTCTGGTACTCCCCACAGCCAACTCAAGACATTCACCGCCATAACGGCAATGATCAATCCACGCGCTCACATCGGGTTCGAGAGGTCCCCGTGTGTCAACGATACGCTGCTCGCTATACATACCATCCTATGGAAAAGCGGAAAATCGCGCCAAATCTCATGCAAGGTATTGATTAGATTTGGGTCCCGGTCAATCACAGAAGCAAAAGCCCGACATTCATAAAATCTTCTCCGTAGTCAGTATTTTTATAAATCAATGGCTCAACCAGAGGATCGTCGGTACTGTTACCACCAAAGCGAGCGTTGAGACCAGAAGCATAGACGCGGCTTCTGACTCCACTGCTTTGTACCTGGCCGCAAAGAGCACGACCACGGTAGCCAGGGGAAAGCTACAGCAAACCAGCGCCTCGCGCGCAAACGGACTAACAACATGCAACAAATGCAGTATTGCGAAGAGAACCGCCGATTGCACGGTTACACGAGCAAGGGAACCGACCAACACCGCACGTGAAAAACGAACCGGATGAGCTGCCAAAACGAGGCCTACCGCAAAAACCGCTACGCCGGATGTGGCTGAGCCAATCAACTCGAAACAGCTGGCTACCACAGCTGGCAAGTGAACGCTCAAAAGGACAACAGCGATTCCGAGGATTGGCGCCCACAGGAGTGGCGATTTCAAACCAGCGTTCAGGCCGGTTACGATCGCGCTTGGCTTCGAAGAATTGGTGGCGACTGTTAGATCTTTCGCCGCTGCATCCATTTCCAGAAGGATCACTGCCGGAGGTACTGTTAGGTTAATTGCCAGGGCCACGAGTCCCACGGCACCCCCGCTGGTTCGACCCAAGAGTGGTTCGAGAACGGCGAGGCCAAAGACCGGGGTNNGGAATGTCGGTCATGCTGACGAACAGAGAGGCCGGCAGGGCAAAGGTTAGCGCCAGTTTGCTCAAACCCGCGGACTGGTCCGCATCGAAGACATTGCGCTTCCCAGCCAGGTAACCAAGCGCGAGGACAAAAAAGACAGGAGTTAACGCTCCGAATAATCCACCGATGTTCATGAAGGATCTCCTTTAAAGCAATGCCAAAACATCTCTAAAACTCCACCTTGGTCCTGAATCCGAAAACCACGGAGCGCTGCGCTCGTCCACCCACGTTCGCGTAGTACTGAATGACCGGCTGCACAAGGAGCATGGGCAGGGGGTCGAGAAGCGTGTTGAATTCAACGGCATTCTCCGTCTTCCAAGCAGGCGTGGCTCGCGGGAGGAACTGCGAGCTCAAGCTGTTACGCACATAGCCCAGGGACATGGTGTTGTGAATGTGCAGAGGCAGCGGCTCGTTGAATCGCAGTCCAGCCGTGAGCTGCGTGTTGTTCCGGTTGATGTCCGCGGGGCTCCAGTCGTAGGCAAGCGTCGCGTCCAAGCCTTTTGCTTCTTTCGGATCCACGCGCCAAAGGGCCTGGCTCGCCATCCAATACAAAAGGTAGTTGCCCGCCCGGGGTGTCAGACTCGTCGGTGACGTGAACTTTGCGGGATTGTAGGAGGCGCCGAACTGATAGAGGCCCGAGTATCCTTTTCGGCTTTCGACATTGTCGAAGGCTCGAACGGACGACGCCTTCTTGCCCGGACTAAACCCAATCTCCGACACGCTTACCGGAGTTCCATTGAACGTCGGAACCAGGCCGGTTGGATTCTGTGAAAAAGGCGAGCGGACTGCAGCCGCCACCATTGATTTCACATAGAGGTTGTGAATCGGCACGAAACGCAATTCAAACGCGGGAGTAGAAGGAGGATCGAAGGACTCGGAGTCTGTGAATAGATTGCCTAATGCATATCCCATCGGCTCAAAAATGAAGGAAGCCGCATCGTGCTGGGCTCCGTAAAAATCCTGACCCGCGAACTGACCAATGCGCGCAGTGATCCGTTCATCCAGCCATCTCTTCTCAATCCACCAGGAATCGAGGCGACATGTGTTCGCGCTCGACAGTCCGCTAGGACTGGTGAGCAGGCCAAGATAAGCGCCAAGATTGCCGCCGCCTTGCCATAGCGCTGTCGCGTGGAAATACAATCCTTGCTCGCCGACCAGCGCGCCGAAATCGATGTCCACCGTACCTCGGAACCGATTAAAACTTGCGAGTCGGTCCTGCTGTTCGCTCTCAATGTTCCAGAGAGAATCACTGACGTACTGGAAGTCGAATCGCACACCGCGTTCGAGCAGCCGGGAACGTTCGCCATCCCAGTCTCCAAAGAGATGTCGGTGGTGGCCCTGACCCGTCTCATCGCTGTCCGGGCCACTGAGCGTTTCTCCCAGACCTGTCTGGGAATATGCGTAGGCCGCCAAAATGCATAACATGATGCACACTAGAAGCACGAGCTTGGGAAACTCTCGCTTGATCAAGATTGCACCTCGCACAGCGCGAGTGGGATCAAAAGCAGCGCGGCTCCTAGCATCCCGAGTGCGCCAAAATGAAGGACCAACGCTGCTCCCGTCCCAGCGCCCACCACGAAGGCTATCCAGATTACGCAGAGAAGTTCTATCTTTGGATCGTGAGGTCTTACGTCGTGAGGAACCTCTTCGGAAGTGTATTGTTCGGCTTCTGTCGAGATAAGGCTTGTAATCATCCCTGTCAGATATGTCGTGTGAACGCTGATGCCACCAACACGACGAAACGCTCCGTTTTGTAGACCCAGAGCTAGAGACAGAAAGATCACGAATATTCCGACTCCTTGAGCCAGACCTGATGAGAGCGCAAGAGACGCTGCTACTAGCAGGATCACTTCTATTCCCATGACCGTAGGAAGCAACGGCCACGATGACCACGTCTTGAGGGGCCGTACGATCAGCACGCTCAAAACAATTCCAATTAAGAAAGTGACAATGGCGGAAAGAGGCGCAAGCGTTGCCCGCCAATCATGAGCCGCTACAGCGATGGCGGCGAGAACCAAATTACCGGTGACGTGTCCAGTGAACGTCTTTGCCAGGACAAAGCTGGCCGCGTCGCCATACCCACCAACAAAGGCAAGGCCGAGCGAAAGCCACATGCCAGTCTGGTTAATGTTCGAAGGCACAATTCTCCATTGCCGCTTGCGCGGCCTAGTAATTCGAACGCGTTCCTTGTGTTGGGAATGAGGCAGTAGAGGTCGTGCCTACTGCCTCACCATGCACTTGCGCATTCCGTCAGGCTACTGCGGCCACGGGCTCTAGTTGCGTCTTGTATTCCGGCTTGTAAATGTGCTGACGAATGAACGCAACCATGTCGGCGGGGCGCTTGACGCGAGCGAGCCCCAAATCGAAGATCAGCTTTGCCACCCGCGCGGCAGTCTGAATCTCGGTCTCAAGAATGTTCGACTGCAAGGGATAAAGAAGGCCTTGTTTCAACAGGTCGGACGGCACCTGATCCGCCACCGCCTGCCCGGCCTCGATGAACATTTCGTCGGTAACGCGCTTCGCCTGCGTGGCGAAGATCGCCATACCCACCGCCGGGAATATGTAGAAGTTGTTCGCCTGTCCCGGCAGAAATGTCTGTTCGTTGTAGTGGACCGGTTCGAACTGCACGCCGGCCGCATAGATCGCTTTGCCCTTCGACCAGGTATAAGCTTGTTCTGGCGTGCACTCCGCATGCTCGGTTGGGTTGGAGAGCGCAAGGATTACAGGGCGCTCGTTCACACGTGACATTGCCTCCACGACCTTTTGCGTGAACGCGCCGCCGATCGTGCTCACCCCAATGATCGTCGTTGGCTTGATGCTCTCGATAGCAGCGACGAAATCCCGAGTTGGCGCGTGCTTGTGTGCATAGGGTTCTTGGAAGTCGACCAGGTCTTTGCGAGTATCTTCCAGAAGACCGTTGACGTCGAACATGTAGACCCGCGACTGCGCTTCTTTGAGCGTGAGGCCTTGTGCCACCAGTGCGGAACAAAGCAAGTTGGCCAGGCCAATCCCGGCCGAGCCCGCGCCGAGGAAGAGGTACTTTTCGTCCTTTAGCTTCGTGCCCTTGAGCTTGGCCGCATTAATCATCCCAGCAAGAGTGATCCCAGCTGTGCCTTGCACATCATCGTTATAGACGCAATACTTATCGCGGTAGCGCTGGAGCAAGTGCACGGCATCTGCTCCAGTCCAATCCTCGAAGTGGATGCAACACTTGGGGAATACTTCCTGCACCGCCTCTACGAATTCGTCGACGAAAGAATAAAGATCCTCGGTGGACGGGCGGNNAGCAGATACTGCGGCGGTACACCGGCGCAGGCGGTGTACAACTGCAGCTTGCCAATGGGGATGCCCGCTCCGTTGGCGCCAAGATCTCCAAGGCCAAGGATGCGGCCACCGTCCGTGACGCAGATAAACCGGACATCTTTCTGGGGCCAGTTTCTCAAAATCTCCTTCACCTTGCCGCGGCGTGTCATCGACAAATACATGCCGCGAGGTTGGCGGTAAATATGGCCGAACTTCAGGCAAGCTTCCCCGATGGTTGGGTCGTAAACGATCGGCAGAAAGCGAGCGGGGTCAGACATGACAGTCCGATAAAAGAGGGTTTCGTCGTGATCGAGCAGGTTGACCAGGTAAATGTAGCGATCAAGGTCCGTATTCTTATGGCCCAGTTGCAGCATCACCCGGCTTAACTGCAGGTCTTCGGTCTCGGTCACATCGGGTACCAAGCCAACGATTCCGAAGGCCTGTTTTTCGGCCTCCGTAAAGGCTGTGGACTTATTGAGGGATGGATCGTGAAGCAATTCAATTCCGCGCTTATTCGTCGTCATGTTCTCTCCTTCGTGTTTCTTCAGTGCCGTATCGACAGAAATTAAAGTTGTTTCTCAGCTGGCTTTTGCCACGTACGGGTGGACCATCTTCGCCGGATCCACCACGCGGTCGAACTCGTCTTCCGTGACAAATCCCAGCTTCAGTGCGGCTTGCTTGAGCGTGAGGTCGTTATCTAGCGCATAGTGCGCAATCTTCGACGATTTGTCGTAGCCAATGACGGGCGAGAGAGCAGTCACCAGCATCAAAGAGCGATCCACATATTCTTTGATCTTCTTCAAGTTTGGTTTTGTCCCTTCGATGAGGAATTTCCGGAAGTTAGTGCATCCGTCGGTCATGATCGTGACCGAGTGAGTTACGTTGAAAATGATGAGAGGCTTATAGACGTTCATCTCCAGGTATCCGCCCGCTCCGCCGAAGCCCACGGCCACATCATTGGCCATAACCTGGACCGCAATCATGGTTAGCGCCTCGGCCTGGGTCGGGTTCACTTTGCCCGGCATGATCGACGAGCCGGGTTCGTTCGCAGGAATCACCAACTCGGCGAAGCCTGCGCGCGGGCCACAGGACATCAGCCGAATGTCATTGGCAATTTTGTAGAGCGAGACCGCGAGGGTGCGAAGTGTGCCGGAGAGCTGGACGAGAGCATCATG
>PMHI01000111.1 GCA_003156615.1 Acidobacteriaceae bacterium
CCCTGACCCATCGACACCGATACCACACGAAACGATTCGTAAAGTCAACGAATACGTTGAACAGCGGCAACGCCTTCTGAACCGTAAACAGCGTGCCGCGCGCGTTCAGGCATCGGAAGTGGAGCGCATCCAGCAGGCGCATCGCGATCTTCATTTGGCGGTCGAAGACCCCACCGAATCAGCGCATGACCTACTCCGCCTGACGAGTCAGTGTTCGTCGATACGGGGATCAACTTGGATCTCCCGGCTGGGGCATCTCAAAAGCCGCGCCTTCCCAAGCGCTCTNNGCGCTCATTCGCACGCACGTGGCTCAACGAACTGAAGGGCAGGAATATCCGGGTGAACGTGCTGAGCCCGGGGCAGATCGACACTTCGGATTCCCAGCGACTCGACAAGGAGACGAGGGAGATGTTCGAGTCCCTGATCCCGCGGGGGAAGATGGGTCGTCCTGAGGAAATTGCGGCGGTCGCGCTGTTTCTTGCTTCAGACGATTCGAGTTAGGTGAATGGGGTGGAGTTGGCTGTCGANNTCGACACGCAAGCACTGGCGCGAGCCACCGAGATCCGATAGGTAACCAAAAGTCGGCTAGGCTGGAGACAAAATTCTGGATGCTTGCGCGTTTCACGGGACTAATGTCCGATGTCGGTTCAAACCCTTGCTCGATGAGTACATTGCCCTGTAGTCACCAAGAGAGATTTCACAGCGCTGCCGATGAAGAAACACACGGCGGCTTAGCGTTAGCGGGGAACATTCTTCTGGAATGAGCCGATCACTAAAGCACGTCTAGACAAATCATCAAAAACGGCTGGGGCGAAACGTCAATGAGCCGCGGCGGCTTCCTGTTTGCTTAATGCCTTCTCGAAAGTCTCCTGAGCGTTAGCGACGAACTCCCTATAACCCTCAGGGTCGATAAAAACATGGGGACCATCTTGCGGATAGCGCTTCAGTTTGGTGAGCATGTCGAAGTACCCACCATGGGCTCCCAGAAATACGTCGCAGGGCAAAGCACGCAACACCGAAAAGGTATGCTGGAAATCCTGAACGATGCCGGGGTAGCTTACGAGATGGCCGGGTGTAGCGACGAAGTGGTACTCCGACCAAAAACCCGTACCGCCGACGATGACGATATTCCGCATCGTCTCCGCTGGCTCTCCTGGAAGGTGAGCGCGCAACGTCCACGTGGTACATCCGCGCGTATGGCCGGCGGTTTTGTGGGCTGTCAGTGTCACACCGCCCAGGCTTACCGTGTCTCCGTCATGGAGAATGCGATCTACGTGTACAGGAGCATATTTGAGGATGTTAGGCGAGGGCGACAAGAAGTCTGCCCGTGCGCCGGTTTCAACGACGCTCACGTCACCGTCCATCACCATGCTTTGCGCATGTGTCTCGCGAATCACCTCCGCCGCGCCACCCATGTGATCGGAATGCGCCTGGCTGTTGAGGAGGATATTGGTGTCATTCCAATGAAACCCTAGCGCCTCCACACTCGCCCGTAGCTGCGATGGAGAGGTAGCCAGGTTCGCATTGATGAGGATATTTCCTTTGGGCGTGACGACGAGGTAGCTGGCAAGGTCTTGGCTTCCCACGTAGTAGAGGTTGTCAGCAATTCGAAACGGAACAATCGGAGCGGTCCATGAAGGGTTTGCCTGAGCAAGGATGAGTTTGGGGCTGGAGAATAAAATTAGTAACAGGCAGGAGAGGATAGCGCGCATTCTATTTTTGTAGCAGAGCGGGAAGAGATTAAGTTGGTCCGAAACGCCGAAGGAGGCAAAGCGCTCATTAACTTCAAAGGCACTCCCAGGATCAGTCCCCTAAACGCGCATGTCACCAGGATCGATTCTGGATTGGCGCTAAATTCGCCAATGCGCTCACCGACACCGGATTAGTACCGATATGTCGGCCAGCGGATATCAATTTCTACGCCTGTTCCTCACGACGGCGCATCCGGCTCCAGGCCGATGTGATCATTGACCGCATCGTTAAAACGCTGCTTGCACCCGAGGTATCGCTCCGTCGTCTGAATTGAAACGTGGCCAAGCAGGAACTGGATCTGATCTAGTTCGCCTCCTGCCTGATGACACAATCGCGCACAGGTCCTTCTTAAATCGTGCGGTGCTACCGATGGCAGACCACAGCTTTTCGCGTTTGCCTTCACGATTGCCCATATGACCTTGGGTGTGAAGCCGAGTCCCCAAATTCTGCCCGCTTTGTTGATAGACCGTAGCAATGGACCTGAGGTGATGCCGGCACCCACAGTCCAGCTGTCAACCGCCTCCTTCACCCACTGCGGAACGGGGATCGTTCTGATGTGGCCACCTTTTCCTCTCAGGTCAGCGATGACCCAATGGCCTTCCCGAAGCTGAAGATCCTCTAACCGTAAGGCTGTAACCTCAGCTCTCCGGAGGCCGCAGCCGATGAGAAGCGAGAGCAAAGCGCGATTTCGTCGGCCGCGAAGGGTGGAGATTGTCTCAGTGCAGAGTAACTTCTTGCCCTCCTCCGCCGTGAGCCAATTCCCGACACGCACTCCCAGCCGCCTGACCCCCTTCACACGCCGAATGCCTGCCGCAAGATCCGGGCTAAGAAGTCCGCAATCGGATGCTTCATACGCCAGCCGGCGTATCGC
>PMHI01000475.1 GCA_003156615.1 Acidobacteriaceae bacterium
TCTTGAACATCCTCGCGGTTCGCCGGAGCCTTTGCCTTGGCTCTGAAAGAAATCGAAACAGCCATTCTGCGCCAACCTTTTGAATCCATTTCGGTGCACGTCTCTTTCTCCCGGAAACAAAGTCCAAAGTCCCGCCAAGACCGTAAGCGCACTGCACTCCAAACCGGAAAAGGCGATCCGCGTTGTGTGAGATCCACATCTCTTGCTTGACCGGACCGAAACAGACAACGAGATGGGCAGGGCGAAAACTTGCGATTCTGCTAAGGATATCCTCGTTCCATTCCTGCTCCTGGATGTTCGAGCAGAACGAAGGGGAGTATCCGTCTACAATCAAACCACAGCAGCGTGCCTTTAATGCTTCGATCGCACCATGATTGGNNAGAGAAGCGAACACAAGAAGTGAAGAATCCGCCCATCGATTGTGTTGACAGTGCGCTTCAGAATCGCCTCGTACGCCGCATTTTCGTGTGCATAAACGAAGATTTCACTATTGACGGTGACAATGTGCTTCAGCTCATAGCTACTTACAAATAGCTCATCGACATCGACGGATTGCAGTAGTACCTTCACAAGGCGTACCGCCAACATTCCCTTGAAGGGATGCGAATGAGCCAGCGGAGCGATGCCTTGGTTATACATAATCAAGAAAGGTGAGAGTCAATCGTGACGCGCATTTCCAATAAAATGAGACAAGTGGTGTCTGAATCCGAAGATGGACCGTAAATATCCCCTGGGCCGGGGTTTGTGGTTGCTAGTCCTCCCAAAGGAATCTTTTCGCAACCGAATTAGAAACCAAAAGCAAGTGTCTGGCGGGCATGCGGATTCCCGGATCTGTTAAGATTCTGCTGCTTTCCCCGCAAAGCTGGAATCTCCCGCGTATTAGATATCGTGGCTCAGTTATATGGGGAGGGGGTGCTCCAATGCATCCTCGACGTCTTGATCACGTCATCGAAAATGGCGCGGAGCGCCGGGTATCGCAGCCGAGAATCGTACTTGCTTTCGACGAGAGCTCTAGCCTTGCGCCCCATGCTGTCGATCTGGTCTGGCCGGTCATAAAGCCAGCGAATTTTCGCCGCTAAATCGTTGGCATCTTGTGGCCGGAACAATAATCCCGTCTCCTGGGGGTGAACGATAAATGGCAGGGAGCCGCTCGCGGAGGCAACCACCGNNGAAATGAGATGGAACGATGGTGAACATGCTGTTTCGAACGTATTCTAGCTTTTCCTTGCCACTCTTGAATCCAACCATCTCCACGTTTGATAGCTGGTGGCTAGTGACAAAGTCGCGCAACTCCTCTTCAGCGGCGCCGGTTCCAACAAACTTAAAAGGAATGTGCGGCAGTTGCGCGAATGCCTTCACAGCGGTCAAAGCGCCCTTATCACGGTACAACCCGCCCNNCCGCTGAATTGTGGTGTGTAGGTAGATGTATCGATCGAGTTCGGGCAGACATAAAGTTTGTCTTCCGGTACCTCACACTGCAGTAGCAGGTCCCTGGTAAACTCCGTCAGGCATATGTAGCCTCCTATTTTGCGCGATAGCCCGAGCTTGCGATTCAGATAAAGCGACGAGGCGTAGAGTGCGCTGTATGCGGCATTCCCTCGCACACAGCGCTGACGCACTGCCGACCAGTAGTTTCCCAACTTACAGGACTCACAGATACGATCGTTAATGTAAAAACGAGAATTTGGGCAGAACAGTCGGTAATCGTGCATGATATGCACTGCGGGAACTCGAAGCCGATAAAGAACGTCGAAGAGCGACGGCGAGATCAAAGGAAAAATATTGTGTACATATGCAACGTCCGGGCGGGAACGCTCCACCAGGTCGGTGATCTCGCGGACCGTACGCCGAGAATATAGGGNNCCGAGTGGGCAGCAGATTCAATTTCGCCGCTATGTCGCGTATAAGTGATCACATCCCCATGCTGGGCAAGCAGCTCTTCGTCTGCTGCAAACACAGCATCTGATCCCCCATACTGCTGAAATTTATTATGTACGCATAGAATACGCATATGGCAGATTCAAACTCAAGCGGGTCCGGGCCGATGGATTTGTCGTATCCCTGTGCAGCGTGATTACAGCTAGTTTCATTACCGGGATACGAGCCTGGCGCTTGTCTTAGAGAGATCCTTTCTAGAGAGATTGGAGAGTCTGATGGGTAAAGACAAAGCTCCGGTTATGTATCTTGTCGATTGGGGAGATATTGCTGCCTTTTCTTTTTCTTCGGCGCCGGCTCGTCAATGAAGACGCGATTGTGATATTTGGCAAAGGCCAGACTGCGGTATTTGACTAAGCGATACAATTGCCAGACCCACATCGGCAGAATCGAAAATGCGACCGTCGGCGCAGCGTCCTTGAGTCGCAATAGGGAAAACAATAAGGAGTCGGTCAATCGCTCCCACCTGCCCGGCGTTGTTTCGTGAGCATTCGATAGGTATCGACACAAGAGCCACTTCTCGCCCATTTGCGATTTCCAGAGCGTCTCGTATCGCCGAATTTTGCTTTCGATCCGAGGGGAGAGCGTCTTCTTGCCCTCGCGGGACGCCACGATTTGTGTGCCCTTGACCATGGAGTGGTGAGCACCACCGAATACTGCAGATCGATCTGCTCCTTCCAGACTCGTGACTTCCGGAACGAACGGTACCTCCAGGAATTCGCAGATGCCACGCATCGTCTTCGGCGTGTCCCCAACTAGCTCCTTGTAATGGATCTGATGAACGGGAACCCCCAGTAATACGAGCGCGTCGCATTGCTTTTTCATCATTTCGCACGCCAATNNTACCACGCTGCGGCAAATCTCCTCAGGATCGCGCCAGATGACGACGAACCGGGCGCGCGGAAAGTCACCAGCCAACTGCTCGAGACGGTCACAATAGGAGGGCGACTTGCACCCCCAGATCCTTGCGCCTTTCTTCCGGCAGTACTCGCGGCCAGCTGCCTCGGCAGCCTCGGCGAGAGATTTGATAGATGCTGGGAACCGAGACGGGTCTAGGCCGTGCCGGCTCACGCCCGCGTTCCAGTACTCCCATCTTCGCAGCCAGTTCTTTCGGCTGTAGCGAATATGAAACATCGGCCGTAGCACCGGCAGATCGCCCTCATAGAACAGCCCTAAGTCCGGGTGCCGGTTTAGAAGNNAAGAGCGGGCCTGAGACAGGCCGCAGCGCCTGCTCATGATCGAGACCCACCCTACCTCCGTTTGTATTGTCGCTCAGCTTCATTTCCATCTATCAGTGTTTATCTTCCTATAAGTGTTGATGGTCGGCGTTCCGCGGCAAGGGGTCGCCGGAGGTCACCGGTTTTGTCTTCACGCCGTGTATGGCGTTGTTCGCTGAGGACGCGGGAGTAACTCAAGGAGTTTGTTGCTGACCAGGATAAGGGAAAGAAGGAGCAT
>PMHI01000420.1 GCA_003156615.1 Acidobacteriaceae bacterium
GCTCGCTCGCCAGCGTGATGCTGCTGATGAGGAAAAACATGTCATCGCGTTCCAGCGCATTGATGAACTTTGCCAGGGAAACGTAATTGCCCTCGAGTTCCGCTTCCATCTCGACCGGATCCAGCCGGCCGGTTTCCTCGTCCTTCACGTTAACCTGGTACCTTGCCTGCTCGATCGTGACCGCATTGGCCGCCGCCAGCTTACCGAATTCGGTGGCAATCTGCGAATCCTGGGTGGGAAAACGCTTCTTGTAGAAGTCCGTGATCTGCCGGTTCGCGGCCTGCACTTTGTCGGGTAGATTCGTCAGCGGCTGAACCTGCAGGGTTTTCGTCCGCAGCTCACTCCACAACTGGTTTAGTTCCTGGCGTCGCGAGTCGGTCGAGCCCACCAGGGGAGAAATCAGCACCACGAGCGCCACCACATCCACGCCCAGCAGGATCGCCAGCGAGGTCTTGATCTTTTTCCGGGTCTGCCGCAAGTCTGGCATCAGGGCTTGCTCCCCTTCGAAGTCTTTGTCTTTGTCTGTGTCGCTGTCGGTGGCTGTGCTACCCGCGTAGCCGCTGGCGCGCCTGGCGTCTCAGTAATGTAAACCCCGTTGATATGGAATTGAACCGTATCTCCACTGCCCAGAGCCGCCGAGCTTTCTGTCTCGATGTAGGTCTGCGTGAAGCGTCCTGAATCTTCCATGCGGCTCGCCAGTTCAATGGCTCGCTCGCGGGAATCGCCCGCTACTACCAGCTTCAGCGTGAGCTGGTTGTCTTCATCCAGTTCGGGATGAATCGAAACCAGATGGACCCGCGCCGGCATCACTTTTTCCAGATCTTCCAGCACATGCGTCCAGGAAAGAGACTTGCGCTCAATCAATGCGTTGAGGAATTGGGACTGGTCTCGGGTGGCGCGATTCTCCGGCCGATTGAGGAATTCCTGGGCCTGGTCCCGCTTCCGGTCGCGCTGCGCAATCTGAGCGCGCAACTCGGCGATCTGGGCGTGATCGCGCCGGGCCGCGAACCAGTCAGAGACGGTGAAGGCGAGCAGGGCCAGCGTCAGGATGGTTACCACCCCCAGAGCCGTTCCCCAATGCAGCCAGAACTGCCGCGAATCTTCATAACGCTGGCTGGCGAGATTGATGTCAAGGCGCATAAATTTATGAAATCAGAGCTCCCACCACCCCGGCCATTCTCCAGCGCGGCACCGAATCTCCGGCGCTTCCCAACTGCGAAGCGCTCACGAGTTCCTGTACCTCCGCCCCGGTTTGTGCGCGCAGCGCCGGAGCCGCACTGCCGGTGTCCGATATTCCTGCGACGAATATCTTCTCGATGTTTAGATGATAGGTATCCTGGAAGAAGACGACCGAGGGGTAAACTTCCTCGGCCAACTGCTCTCCCGTGATCGTAACCCCCCGCGTGTTCTCAAGGGTGCGGAACAGCTGAAGCTGATCGGCATTCAGGATCGCGATACTGGTGGTTCGGGCATCCACCTTCACCACCAGAGTGGGGCGTTGTCCCTCAGCGGTGCCCAACGCCGCCAGCATGGAAGGTAACACCACTCCCGGACTGAATCCGGCATGGCGAAAGGCAGCCTCGTAATCCTCGACCACGCTGGCCACGGCGACCGCGGCCACCACTCGAACCCCCTCCTTCGTTTTCTGCGCATGGTAGGAAACTCTGGCCTTGTCGACGTCAAAGGGCAGAGACTTTTTCAACCGAAACCGGACCACGCTCGTGGCTTCCTCGGAGTCGGCGGGCAGGGTATCGAATTCCAGCAGCACCACGCGCACGGCGGCGTCCGGCACTACCGCGATCAGGTCATGGGAGCGTCCGGCCACACTACGCAGGGCCTCTTCTAAGACCGCCTTCACCGCGTCGCCCTGGCGCAGGTTGCCCTCGACCAGGTCCGGAACCACGCTGCCGGGCGCCAGTTCGAGGGCGGCGCAGGCTGCCAGACTGCGGCCATCGTCGGCCAGCCGCCCCACCAGCACGCGGTCGGCGGCGATTTCACACGCCAGCNNAATTCAAACGCCGTACCGTCCGAAATGCAATAGCTGAAGGGGCACTTCAGGCAGTGGTCCGTGGTCGGTGGCCACTGGTCAGCAAATTCGCAGTCCCAAACTGGCCGCTGCTCACTGGCCAATTTTTTACCGCATAGCCTCGATAAATGTGACCTTGTTGATCTCTTTCAGCGTGGTCAGCCCGAGCCGGACCTTGTCCAACGCCGATTCGCGCAAAAAACGCATACCTTCTTCCCGCGCGGCGCGCCGGATTTCCGATGTCGGTTTCTTCCCCAGAATCATCTCTCGGATGCGGTCGCTCAAATCCAGCAATTCGTGAATCGCAGTCCGCCCGCGGAAGCCGGTGCCCGCACACTCGATGCATCCCGGTCCCTCATACAATGCCACCTTCGACCACTGCGTCGGATCCAGTCCGCTGGCCTCCAGCACATCCGGCGGATAATTCACCTGCGTCCGGCAGGATTCGCAGATCAACCGCACCAGCCGCTGCGCCAGAATGCAGTTCAACGCCGAAACGAAGTTATAAGGCTCGACGCCCATGTTCAGGAACCGGCCGATTACGTCGACTACGTTGTTGGCATGGACCGTGGTGAAGACAAGGTGGCCGGTGAGCGCGGACTGAATGGCAATCTGCGCCGTCTCCGTGTCGCGAATTTCGCCGACCATGATTTTGTCCGGGTCATGGCGCAGGATCGACCGCAAACCGCGCGCGAAGGTCAATCCTTTCTTCTCGTTCACCGGAATCTGCGTAATGCCGCGAAGCTGGTACTCGACCGGGTCTTCAATCGTAATGATCTTATCTTCGTCGGTCTTGATCTCGTTGACCGCGGCGTAAAGTGTCGTGGTCTTGCCGCTTCCTGTCGGTCCCGTGACCAGCACCATACCGTACGGCTCTTTAATGTAGCGGCGGAACTTGCGCAAGTCGTCTTCGTCGAAGCCCACCACGTCAAGCGTGAGCGTGCGGAACTTCTCGCTCATCGACTCTTTGTCCAGCACGCGCAGCACAGCGTCCTCGCCGTGAATCGAGGGCATGATGGAGACGCGGAAGTCGATGGCGCGCGCGTTGTACTTCACCCGGAAGCGGCCGTCCTGCGGCACCCGGCGCTCGGAAATATCCAGCTCGCTCATCACCTTAATGCGCGCGATCACGGTGGAGTGATGCTCTTTGCCGATGGGGGGCATGGCTTGGGTCAGCACGCCGTCGATGCGGAACTTAATCACCACCGAATCGTCCCGCGTCTCGATATGAATGTCAGAAGCTCGCCGCTGCAGCGCCGTGAAGATCGTCGTATCGACCAGCCGGATGATCGGGCTGGTGTCGCCCGCCCCCGTCAGCTTGTCGATGGTCAGCGTTTCTTCGGCGCCCGTGGCCTCGTCTTCCCGGATGATCTGGAAGCCTTCGCTGGCCTCTTCCAGAACNNATCTCGTCGATCATCATCAGCTGGCTGGGATCGGCAATCGCAATGGCCAGCTTGCCATCCGCCGTCTCTTCGAGGGGCACGAAGTTGTAGCGGAACATCAGTTCAGGCGAGAACTTCTTGAACAGTTCGTGGTGTAGCTGGAAGTCGGTGAGATCCACAAACTCGCAGCGATAGCGCCGCGCCACGTCCTGGGCGCGTTCCAGGTCGGTGATGGGATTCCCCGTGGTCACCATCTGTTCGACGTTCTGGCCGTTTACGAAAAGTGATTTTTTGTCCGCCGTCGCCATTCTCAAATCCCCGCGTTCATGTCATATCCCGGATCAGTGGACCCCTAGAGTGAAGATCGGCAAATATAGCGAAATCAACACTCCGCCCACGAAAACCGCCATAATGATCAGAATCAGCGGNNACTTCGAGCATTTCCACCGCCAGGTCGGGAAAGATTCTCTGTTCCTCCAGACTGCTGGCCAGCCCCTGCCCTTCGCGAACTCTCACGCTCGCCCGCATGACACCCTTCAGGATGCGGCGGCTGCTCATCGAGGTGCCCGCCGTTTCCATCGAAGGCACCAGCGGCAGCCCGCCTTGCAGCAGCGTAGCCAGCATCCGCGAAAAAGTAGCCACCTGGTGTTTCAACCGGATATCACCGAGCAACGGCAGACTCAGGATCACTCGGTCAACCTGGTCGGCCCCACGATCCGTCTTTCGCCATTGCCAAAACACAAAACTCAGCAGCGCCAGTCCGATCACGATGAACGGAAAGTATTTCTGCGCGTCCTGGCCCACCGCCAACATGAACAGCGTAATCGCCGGCAGTTTCGCGTCCAGACTATTGAACAGATCGGCGAACTTAGGTACCACATAGGTGAACAGAAACATCACCATGAGCGTCACCACACTGACCAGCAGCGTGGGATAAATCAGCGATACGAACAACTTCTTCCGGAAAGTCATCGCCAGGCGCTGAAAGTGAATGTAGCGGTTTAGCACCTCGTCGATGTTTCCGCTCTTCTCTCCAGCCATCAGCGTCGTGGTATAGATCTTCGGCACCATGGGATGCGCGGCGAAGGCATCCGACAACATCTCTCCGCCTTTTACCCGCTCCCGCACGTTCTCTAAGACCTGCCGCAGATTCGCATCTTTTTGCCGCTTGATCAGCAGATCGAGCGAGTTCAGAATCGGCAGCCCAGCCTTGATCAGAGTTAGAAACTGCTGGTTAAACACCAGAAACGAGCTGTTCTTTAGCTTGCGTCCGCGGCGCAACGAAAAGCCGCCAGACAGCAATCCCTGCGGCTTGACCCAGTGGACCAGATAGCCTTGCGAGACAAAACGGTCCCGCACCTCCGCCACCGAGTACCCTTGCTCCACCTGCTGATGAGTGTGGCCACGCTCGTCCGCGACTTTTACGACGAATTCCGCCATGGTTCCGTTCTCTCGGTAGCCTTTCTCTGCGCTGCCTGCGCGGCGCGCTACCGTCCCCGCCTAGTCTAACATCCCGCTTGTAACCCCGAGCGTAGATCAGCCCCACTCCCGGCCCTTGAGGTTTCACAACGAACCTCTCCCACCTCGGTCTTCTGAACCGGACGGCTTCCCCCGTGCTGCCAACCATCAATCCAGATGCCGGTTTGAGCCCCTGAGGGAGTTGCTACATTCGGCGCGGATGATTTGTATTGTAAGTCTATGCACATCAATGCGATAAAACTATTTATCTCGCCTAAATGTTCAGTGCTCAGGCTCACTCTCCACCGTCTCCGTGCCCGGCGGTGAATGGAACTCGAAGCGCCCATCCGGGATGGCCTCGTTTTCCTTCAGATCGCTGAACCGGTATTCCGTCACCGACCCATCCACTTCCTCGACGACAATCCGCGTAATCCTGTGCTCCGGCGTCACCTCCAGCAGGATCTCGCTGACTCGGTCGGCCAAGGCTTGCGGCACTCCCCGCAACACCACATCCCCGGCGGTGAACGGCGCAACATCAGGAGCTAGCGACAATCCCTGCAACTCCTTTTCCAACTTGCTCTTGCCTAGTAAGAATGCAAGCGGAGAGCGAATGTCGTCCAGCTTCCGCGCCTCGGTTCTGCGCGCCTGCCGGTCACCTGGGACGTAAAACCACGCATCTTTCCCGTCACTCACAAACAGCTTCTCCCTGGGAGAACGGTACTCCCACCGCATCTTGCCAGGTTTTTTCACCCCGCCTTTCGCCAGCCAAACCGTCCCCGCCTCCGTCCGCTCCATGCCCGACCCGCGATAAACCTCGGTAAACTCCGCCTGCAAACTGCGCAAGTGGTTGTAGTGCTCATCCACAGCCGCGGCGATCGATTGGACGTCTTCAGCCACAGCGCCAGCCGAGCTGATCATGACCAGCAACATCATGGCGGCAAACCTAAGCATCACAGGTGATTCTACGCCTCGGTCTTTAGTCGTCTGATCTTGCATCTTTGGCGGCAACCTTGCGAAGCGCCCAAGATGCGGCTGGCCCTAAGGGCGGGTGGATCGCCCCCGAATGCGTTTCACTCGGCATTCCCGGAAGTCGACCCATTCCGCAGTGTAAGGCGACGGCGACATTCGGAGAGTTCAGGGAGTCCCGGTTCCCGCAGTTATTCTAGAGAGCGGAGCCTTTCAATATTTCCTCCGTATCGACTACCGTGGCGAACTCCTGGTGAAGATCGCTGAGAGCCGCAGAATGAACGGCTTCAGCGGGACGCATTGTACCGTCCAAGGTCGGCCGGGCGAAGGTCGCGGTGGCATCGGAAACCACGTACGTCTCGAACCCCAGATTTCCTGCCATCCGAGCAGTAGTTGAGACGCAGTGGTTTGTGGTCAGACCGACAATGACGAGCTTGTCGATACCGTCCCGACGCAGGTCTCTCTCTAGGTCCGTCCCGATAAAAGCGCTGTTCACATGCTTGCGGTAGATGGGTTCGCCAGTTTTGGGAGCCGCTAGAGCTTGAATCGCATTGCCGGGAAGACCTGGACGCAGGGGACTATCGGGTTCTACCGAATCGTGAACCACGTGCCGGATGGGTCGCCCACTCTTACGCCAGCTGTGCAGAAGTCGCGCGATATTCGATTCCGCGTTCGGATTATTGCGCTGGCCTCTATGAGGATCGAGGAACGCTTGCTGCACATCGACTAGGATAAGCGCGGTGGATTGCGATAACTTGGCCATCTGGATAGGGCTTCGTTTTGACTACTTCCGATGCTTGTCATGTTGGATTCTCAAGCGTCGGCTTTTGGTGCGGAAATTCGACAGCACTGGCTCCTACACGGGCGCAAGCTGCGACGATACAAGCGACGCCGGTGAGTGATTACTCGTATCGCAGTGCCACCATGGGATCGACCTTCGCTGCGCGTCTTGCAGGCACAAAGGCAGCAAGGCTTCCCATCAGCGCGATTGAGCATACGGCGAGCACGAGGCTGACCGGGTCAAAGTCAGAGACCTGATACAACATCGAATCGACGTACCGAGCACAGGCGAATGAGAGCGGATCCAACCAGAACGCCCACCGTACAATCAGCAAGCTTTCCCGCATGATCATCCAGATCACCTGCGCGCGTTGCGCGCCAAGAGCCATGCGCATCCCGATCTCGGTAGTACGGCGATGGGTGCGATAGGCCAGCGTGCCGTAGAGACCGGTCGCAACCAGAAGAGCGGCGAGGGCGCCGAAAAATCCAGCGAGACGGGCGAACATCGCTGGCTGGGAATAAGACATCTCAAATTCGGCCTGCTGGGTCACCGGTTCTTCCAGGGGAGTGTTAGGGTCGATCTGGTGCACCGCTTTTGCACCGCCGGGATCAATTTCGGGATCGTTTGACAGGGAGAGTATGCCCTCTTTTCTAATGCCCGTTTTTGGGCCAGTGGGCAACCGCCCGAGAAACGCCTTGATGTGTCGAGGTTCTTGACCGAGCCGCCCGGGACAGGAATAGGCGCGACCCACACATCTTTCTACTGACTCAGTTCAATTGTCGCGGTCGCATCGCTTAGAATGGAAACTAGGGGGCTGGTAATCATTGCCATGACCGAAGCCACAATCCAGATTTCACCGGGTCCGCGCTTTCGAACGGCCATGATCCTGGCCGTTGTCGCGGACGCGCTGCAAATCGTCGTTTTTCCTAGTTTTGTTGAAGGCGCTCTTTCCCCCGCTGACGACATTCTCGATTTCGGCGTTGCAGCCATGATGATTAACCTTCTGGGCTGGCATTGGGAATTTATGCCGACCTTCTTGGCTAAGCTCGTGCCCGGGGTTGATTTAGTTCCTTTCTGGACGATGGCAGTGGCAAACGTCTACCGCAAATCAAAGCGGATCGCGGTCACCACAGAAGAAGGTCACGAGGAACACCCCAAACTGGAAGGCCCGCGAGGTTGATGACCGCGGCCACGTCGATTCCTACTGCAGGGGTCTGACCATTCCGAGGACATGGCAACCAGCTTAGCCCTGGGTGACAACCTGATCGAAGCAGCCCGCCGCGCCGGTGGTCACAAAGCCAAAAAAGAGGCGGTCACCGCAGCCCTCGCCGAATACGTCGAACGCCGCAAGCAGCTTCGGATTCTGAAGGCGTTTGGTGTCCCCACCAAGCTCTACGGACCAAATTGAGAACTGAGAACTGTCCTCAAAGCTTCTTCACAATCGCGCAATACAAATCAATCGCGTCCCCCAGTTGCTGTTTCTCGATGAACTCGCCTTCGGTATGCGCGACGTGAATCGATCCCGGACCAATCAGCAGCGGTTCGCCCCAGTTCGTGAGCTTGGGAATATCAGTAGTGAATGCCGCGATCATCGAAGGCAAACCGTCAATGGTGCGCAGGCGCAGAAAAGGCAGCTCCAGAGGAAATTCAACCTTCACCTGATCGCCGGCCGCTGCGAGAATCTCGCGGCGGAGATCCTGCGATGAACCAACCAAACGATACACCAAGTCCGCGTGAGCGTAATCCGGAATCACGTTGGGCGCGCGTCCACCTTCGATCAATCCAATGTTGAACGTGCACGGACCAATCTCCGGATCGGAAGGCAACGGCATTGCTCGCAAGCGCGCGAGAGCCTCAATCAACTTGTCGATCGCGGATTCGCCGAGTTCAGGATAGGCCGAATGCGCCATGCGTCCGGAAGCAGTCACTTCCACCCGCAGAGTTCCTTTCGACGCCCGCGCGATGCGGTTCTCGGTCGGTTCGCCGTTGACCAAATACACGCCATGGGTTTGCTGAGTCGCGGCGTAATCATTGGCTACCTTAGCGCCCAGGCTGTCGCGCTCTTCTCCCACCACGAACAGCAGTCCAACATAGATTTGCTCTCGTCGCAACCGTTCCGCAGCCGCGATCTGAGCGGCGATGATTCCTTTCGCGTCGCAAGAGCCGCGTCCGTAGATGCGCGCAGTATCTTCGGAAGAGGGAATGAATGGAGGAACGGTATCCATGTGCGTGGAGAAAACCACTTTTGGATGCGGCTGCTCTGGCGATGTAGCATAGACGTTGAAGCGATCGTCCTGTACCGGCATTCTGCAAGTCTGGTAGCCGCCGCGGCAAAGCTCTCCATAGAGATAGTTTCCGACCGCAGCTTCGTTGCCTGAGATCGATTCGATGTCGATGAGTTGGCGAGTGAGCGTGATAGCGTCCATCAGGGAAGAGAATAGCAGACGGAAAGCGCCNNTCACTTTTGACTTCATGTAATCTGAATGTTGTGATCGCCCAGGGTTCGACCATCAAATCGCTCTTCCTCGAAGGCCCAGCGGGAAGACTGGAAGCGCTGCTCAACGCGGGCACAGAAAACGCGACGCACGCGGCGATAGTTTGCCATCCCCATCCGCTGTTTGGCGGAACGCTGCATAATAAGGTCGTGTTCCATACCATGAAGGCGCTGAACGGTTTTGGTTTCCCCGTGTTGCGCTTCAACTTTCGTGGCGCCGGACTCAGCGAGGGCGAACACGATCGCGGCAACGGGGAGCTCGAAGATGTTCGGACCGCTCTCGACTGGCTGGCGGCGGAATTTCACCTGCCCCTCCTATTTGCGGGATTCTCTTTCGGCGCGGCAGTTGGACTGCGGGCTGCGTGTCCGGATGCGCGGGTGAAAGCCTTGATTGGAGTTGGCGTTCCGGCGATTCCAGTGGCCGCCGATACGGAAGCGCCGCGAATTTATACGCTTGATTTCCTGCGNNCTGGCCAAGCTGGAAGCTCTGGTTGCGGCGGCGGCGGAACCGAAGAAACTTGTCGTGATTGAAGGGGCGGATCATTTCTTCGAAGGCCGGTTGCGCGAACTTCGAGAGGCGATTGAAGATTGGGCGAAGGAAGCTCTCAGCCGTCAGCCGTCGGCCATCCCCTAAATCAGCATTTGCCTTGCGCCTAACTTCCAGCTTGCTGGTCCCGACGCGAATTTCGCTGTGTTGGCTGACGGCGGAAGGCTGAAAGTAGTCTTTATAATCCTGCCATGCCCGAAGCCGACCGCGAATCGCAGTTTCGCCAGATGCGTGACACAACCCTCGAAATCTTTCGTCACGCGCTCGCCGAGGCTTCGATTGCCAAGGCATTTGCGCGGCACGTGCATTGTGAGCGCGGGGTGCTGCGACTCGGCGAAGATCTTTACCACCTGCCGGCATATTCGCGCCTGCTGNNGCTCGAAGGCATCGTGGCCAGTTCGGTCGAGCCGTCCGCGCAGGTACGCGGCTTCCGCTATTTTCGCGGGGGGCACCCCACGCCCAATGCCGAATCTATCCGCGCGGCGAACGCCATCCGCAAGGCGCTGGAGGCGCAAACCGCGTCGTCGCTGGTGATCTTTCTAATCAGTGGCGGAGGGTCGTCGATAGTCGAGAAGCCCATCGACGACGAAATCTCTCTGGACGATCTGATCGCGACCTATCGCACACTGGTGCATTCGGGCGCACCCATCGCAGAAATCAATACCATCCGCAAACATCTTTCGGCCGTGAAAGGTGGACGGCTGGCGCAGGCGGCGTTTCCGGCGCAGCAGGTCTCACTGCTGGTTTCCGACGTTCCCGCCAATATTCCCGATGCTTTGGCGTCCGGCCCCACGATGCCCGACTCAACCGGCGTGGAGGATTGTTACCGTATCGCCGAGGAGCATGGCTTGCTGCCACAGCTTCCGCACTCCACGCGCGAGCTTTTTGAACGCCGTGCTCTCGAGGAGACGCCGAAGTCCGACGATCAGGCGTTTCATCGTTCGCGCTGGTGGACGATTCTCTCCAACCAGACCGCTGTCGAGCAGGCGAGTGCGGCGGCCGAGCGCGCCGGGTTCACGGTCCATGTGGACAACTCCTGTGACGACTGGGACTACGAGCGAGCGGCAGAGTATTTGCTGAAACGCCTGCGCGAACTACGAAGAGAATCCGGGCGGGTGTGCCTGATTTCCGGCGGGGAAGTGACGGTGAAAGTCACGAACGGTGGTGTCGGTGGACGCAACCAGCAGTTTGCTCTGACGTGTGCCGCCAGGATTGCGGGCGGGAACATCACCGTGCTCAGCGCGGGAACGGACGGAGTGGATGGAAACAGTCCGGCAGCCGGCGCGGTCGTGGATGGAACCACGGTGGAGCGAGCGCAGTGGAGAGGGCTTGATGCCGGTCGAGCGCTCAAGCAATTTGACGCCTATCCGTTCTTCAGCGCGCTCGGCGATGCCATCGAGACCGGGCCCACGGGGAACAACCTGCGCGATTTGAGGATCCTGCTGGCTTACTAGGTTGGCCCACAAGTCCTCATCAGGAAACTGCTTGGGGGAAATTTCTTATGTGGCTCCGCATTCCCCGCTCGGGCTGCATTCTGGATGGGGATCCCGGGCCGGCTTCTTTCATTGTGGATGCTGTTCTCGCTGCGCCAGGAACCTGTCCTGGCACTGTTTCGCCGCCGATTGCAATGCGCTGAACTCGGGAGTTCCCCGGAGCTTCGCAAGCAACGGGTCGGTCTCTAAGGCGGTATAGGCGCAATAGTTGTGTTCGATCGCACTCTTCAGCAACCGCAGGGCGGCATCCTTTTGGCCACAGTACTCGAGCAAAGTTCCGACCAGGTAGCTAGGCTCCGCATCCGTCACCCCCAGCAAGGTGTTTTCCGTCTCATGCGCCAGTCTGTCCAATGACGATTTTTGTGACGGGTCCACACAGGCTGCAAGCAAATCATGACCCAGTCGAGGATCCGCCGAGGTTCTCTGGATGCTTTCTCGCGCTTCGGCCAGTTTGCCTTGGCCGAGAAGGATGTAGGCAGCTGATCTAGTCGCCCATTCTGAACCTGAATCCAGGCGGACGAACTCCATGGCCTTTTCAGGCTGGTCTAATTGCATGAAAACCGCTGAGCATGAACGGAATTGATAATTTCTCCGATCCAGCGTCAAGGCAGTGTCGCACTCTCGGGCCGCGTCCTCCAACAGCCCGGCATAGCGCAGCACGTAGCTCAGAACAAAGTGCGCGAGCGCGTTCTGGGGCCGTCGCTTGACCAATGCTGTTGCTTCGGCCCAGGCGTTCCCCAATTCACCTTCATCGATCCGGTTTACGATCAAGTCCCCGACGGCGGAGGTCAGATCTGGATCAAGCGCGATCGCGCGTTCAAAGGCCGAGTCCGAACGCTTTAACATTTGCTCTCCGCCGTCGCCATAGCTGGCGTCAAAGTAATACCGCAAGCCCAGATCTTCCCAAGCAGGCGCGTAGCTGGGGTCAATACCGACGGCGCGCTCAAGCATTGCGATCGCATCCTTGTTCGGAGCAACATCATGGGGTACGGCAATGCTGCGCAAGTACAAATCGTAGGCCTCCTCGCTTTTCGGTCGAGTCCCCGCCTCCCCCGAGGCTGACAATCCTCCCAGCATGGGAACNNTCTCGCCAAACACTGCGGTTGTTCGCGACATCCACCGCCTCCAGCGTAATCTCCAACTGTTCGCCTTCCGTCAGGTAGTGTCCGGTTACGATGGAGGTCACTCCCATCTCCCGACCAGCCTTTTGCAAGTCCACATTCGGCCCGTTGTACTTGCTTGTCGTGGCGAATGGACGGATCGAGAACGACGGCACGTAGCTCAGAGCAGTCGCAATTTCATCGGGCAAAGCGAGTCGAAGAAAATCTGTATCCTTGTCGGAGCCCGCATTTTGGAACGGGAGCACGGCGATCGCCCTCGGGTTTCGAGAATCGACGGAGGAGACGGCGGCATGCCGAGACTGCCAGAGCCAGACTGCGATCATGATGGCGGCGATAAGCCCAACCGCCCCGGCAGCGACCCATCGCAGCCGCTTTCTACGAGAAACAGGTGCCGGCTCCGTCACCGCCACCGACCTGCCGGAGTCCGTGTCGCGCTTCAGCCGCAGCAGGTCGGCTCGCATCTCCGCCGCACTCTGGTAGCGCAGATTGCGGTCCTTCTCGAGAGCCTTGTGGATGATGTCTTCGAGTTTGGGCGGCAGATCGGGATTCAGCCGCACGGCGGGTGTGGGAGCTGCGTCCAGAATGGATTTGAAGATGACTCCCGAGCTTTCGCCACGGAAGGGCAGCGTGGCCGTAGCCATCTCGTAGAGCACTGCGCCAAAAGAGAACAAATCGGAGCGAGCGTCTAACTCTTGGGCCCGGACTTGTTCGGGAGACATGTAGGCGACCGTTCCCAGCGTCGTACCGGGACTGGTGAGATGTTGTTCGGCGGCGAAGGTAGCGGTCTGCGTATTCTGTGCGGCGATTTGGCTGGCGGAACTGGCAGGAAGGGAAACCTTGGCCAGGCCGAAATCCAGAATCTTCGCGCGTCCGCGCTTGGTTACGAAAATGTTTGCGGGTTTGATGTCCCGATGCACGATATTTTGCGAATGGGCGGCGTCCAGGGCGTCGGCAATCTCAATCGCCAGGCCCAGCAGAACATCGGTCTCGATGGGCCTTCCGCCGATGCGCTGCTTCAGCGTAAGTCCATCCAGAAACTCCATGGCGATGAACGCCGGTCCGTGCTGGTCGTCAATTTCGTAAATGGTGCAAATATTGGGATGATTCAGTGCCGAGGCCGCCTTGGCTTCCCGCTGAAAGCGGGCGAGGGATTGCGGGTCTTTCGCTACCTCGTCGGGCAGGAATTTAAGCGCGACAAAGCGGCCGAGCTTCACGTCTTCGGCTTTGTAGACCACACCCATCCCGCCGTCGCCGAGCTTCTCGACGATGCGGTAGTGCGAGATGGTTTCGCCGATCAAGGAAAAAGGCCCGCTCTGTGGCGACCATACTAGGAGCCAACGGGCGACGCGTCAACGCATTACGCTGCTTCGCCCTTCACCTGTACTCCCGCCCACTTTTCCAAAAGAGTCAGGGTCGCGGCGTAGTCGAGGTCGCGGTGGCCATCTTCGGTGGCCATTTCGTAGATCTCTTCCACGGTTTCAAGAGCGGGCAGCTTCACGCGGGCTTCTTTCGCGGCTTCGAGCGTGAGCAAGATGTCTTTGTGCATCAGGCGCAGTGGAAAGTTGGCTGTGAAGTCGCGTTGCAGGACGAAGGGCGCTTTGTATTCCACCACGCCAGAACGGACCATCGTGGCCTCGATCAGCGACACGAGTTGCCGCGGGTCCACCCCCAGTTTGGTGGCGAGAGTGAGCGCCTCGGCAAAGCCCTCGAAAATGAGGGCAATCTGCAGATTCATCGCGAGCTTGGTAGCCTGACCCTTGCCGGTCTCGCCCATGCGGAAAATCTTTTTGCCCATGGCCTCGAACAGAGGTTTGAGGCGCTCGATGGTTGCTTCGTCTCCGCCGACCATGAAGATCAGCGTCCCGTTGCCCGCGCCGATTTTCGATCCGGTCATGGGAGCGTCGACATAGGCCACTCCCCGGGCGCGAACCCGCTCGGAAAACTTCAAGGTGGCAGAGGGCGAGATGGTGCTGGAATCCGCGATGATCATGCCCTCGGCCAGCGACCCCTCGACGCCATCGGGGCCGAACAATATTCCCTCGACCGCGGCGGTATCGGAAACGCAGAGCCAGACGACTTCGGCCCCTTGCGCCGCCGCAGCTGGAGTGGGCGCGATGCCCGCCCCTTCCACCAGTTTGCCCGGGGTGCGGTTCCAAACCGTGACTTCATAGCCGGCCTTGACCAGATTCGTGGCCATGGCGTGCCCCATAATTCCCAGACCTAAGAAAGCGACGCGCATTTCTAGTTTCTCCTCGCGAGGAAAGGACTTTTCGGATTAGATATGAGCGACCGGATCGAGGTCAAGCAAAGGCTCTCATGGGTGGCGGCTTTNNCAGAATTACGCACGTTTCCTTACTGGCCTGAACTAAAATAGAGTCAGCATCTGGCACCATTCATCGAACAACGAGACTGGCTTTCGGGACGATCCATTCAGGATGATCAAAGCAACGCTTCACAGTCGGGCTCTCCGCAAGCGCGCATCGCAGTTCGGGCGGCTGGTACGCCGCTCGGCCGTAACTCCGCTTTGCGGCGAGACGCACAAGCCGCGTCTGGCCACGAACGGCGAGCTGGGGGTTACTTTCATCGGACATTCCAGTTTCTTCGTGCAGGTGGGCGGGCAGAGCGTGATGATCGATCCCAACTTCGCGCGCTGGCTCTTTGTGCTGAAGCGCCTGCGTCGTCCCGGGCTGAGAGTTCGCGATTTGCCGGCCATTGATCTGGTGCTGGTGACGCACGCGCATTTCGATCATCTGCACCGGCCGTCGTTGCGCGCCATCGTGCAGAACAATCTGCGCANNTGTCGGTGACGCACGTTCCTTCACGGCATTGGGGAGCACGGATACTCAAGGATTCGCACCGCGGTTACGGCGGCTACGTGCTTCGGTCAGGGAAACACTCGGTGTATCACGCGGGAGACACGGCCTACTTTGCGGGCTTCCGCGAGATCGGCCGGCGCCTGTCGCCGGAACTGGCGCTGCTTCCCATTGGCGCCTATAATCCGCCAACCTTCCGTAACGTGCATACCAATCCCGCCGACGCCACCCGTGCCTTCCTCGACTTGAAGGCACGCTGGATGGTACCCATGCACTATGGAACCTTCCGGCTATCGCACGAGCCCGTGGATGAACCGCTCCAACTGCTGGAGCAGGAGGCACTCTCGGCCGGGATCGAGGACCGCGTGGTCGTGCTGGAAGAGGGCGTGACCCGATTCTTCTAATTCNNTTTTGGTGTAGACTTCGTCCCGCCGGAATTTCCTAATTTAGGAGGACCACATGACCGTTGAAGCGATTCCCAAGGGCTACCACTCCGTCACTCCGTATATGACGGTCCGCGACGCTGCTCGCGCCATCGAGTTCTATAAGCAGGCGTTTGGCGCCGTAGAAAAAGGCGTCATGAAAGGACCTGAGGGCAAGATCGTGCATGCCGAGCTGCGCATCGGCGACTCCATCATCATGCTCGCCGACGAATTCCCCCAGTTTGGTTCCTTGTCGCCACAGTCCACGGGCGGCAGTGGTATGGGGCTGCACATTTACATTGACGATGTGGACGCGGCGTTTGATCGCGCGGTGAAGGCGGGGGCCACCGTGGAGATGCCGGTCGCTGACATGTTCTGGGGCGACCGCTACGGTAAGCTCGCGGATCCCTTCGGCCACAAGTGGTCCATCGGAACCCACAAACGCGATGTGACGATGGAAGAAATGGACGAAGCGCAGAAAGAATTTATGAAGCAGATGCCGAAGAGCGCCTAACGGTTGAAATGAGTCATGGTTCGGCAGGGTGCGGCCGGTGGCCTCGCCCTGCTCCTTTCCTTCTTCTTTCGAATCCTTCCAGTACCTCGGTAATGCCCCGTAATGCCCCTGAATCCCGCTATTACACAAGTATTACAGTGGCTTGCCCCGATCTCTTGATAGGTTAGGTATGTACGGTAGCGGACTCAAGACCAGCAAATGGGGCACACTTTGGAAATGGAACTGGAAAGCCTGGAAAAACGACAAGCGGCAAACGGTGAAATCAACTGGGTGACTGCGGTATTCATGGCGCTGTTTCACATCGGAGCCGTGGCGGCACTTTTCTTTTTTACATGGAAGGCNNCGGCTGCTCACGCACCGCGGCTACAAGACGCCGAAGTGGGTCGAGTATTTCCTGACCATCTGCGCCACGCTGGCTCTCGAAGGCGGACCGATTTTCTGGGTAGCCACGCACCGCATTCATCATCAATACTCCGATCAGGATGGCGACCCGCATTCGCCCATCGAGGGCAAATGGTGGGCGCACATGGGCTGGATTCTCATGGGCAAGTCCATGCACCATGACACGACCACACTGGCCCGCTATGTCCCCGACCTCGCCAAGGATAAATTCCACGTCTGGATTACGAAGTATCACTACGTTCCCATGATTGTGCTGGGCGTCATACTGTTCGCCATCGGCGGGCTTCCGTTTCTTATGTGGGGCATCTTCGTGCGCACGGTGGTTGGCCTGCATGCTACCTGGCTGGTCAATTCGGCCACGCACTCTTGGGGCAAGCGCCGTTTTGCCACCCGCGATCTTTCCACCAATAGCTGGTGGGTAGCGTTGCTGACCTTCGGGGAAGGCTGGCACAACAATCATCATGCCCATCCCACTGCGGCGCAGCACGGTTTCACTTGGTATGAAATCGACATGAACTGGTACGGCATCTGGGCCCTGAAGCGGCTAGGCATGGCTTGGGACATCAAGCGCGTGAAGCTGGCTGATCTGGAAAACGGGCTGGCGGCGGCACCGAATGGACGGCTTATTACCGCGGCCCTGCCGGAAGCGGCAGCGGCGGGCGACTAGATCTGCAACTCTGCTTTTCTGGGATAAGAATCCGCCTCTCCGGCGGGTTTCTCTTTTCGGCGAACGCTGGCAAGCCGGCAGGCAAGTGGCCAGGAAGGCACGGTTGGGGTGTCGGCCTAATTACGTCACTACCCCGAAGGCTGGATACCCCCAGATTGTAAACCACGAAGAAGCCCTCCCGCCGTGGAACCACGAATGAAAAAATGAGAGGTTCTAGAACCTTCCCAACCTGTTGCGAATCCTGGAATCGCGCCAGTATCGGGTCATGAAGACTTGGCGACTCTCCCTCCTGCTAATCGTATTCGCGTCCCGATGCATGGCATCCGACGTTGCCATCACCACCGCCAGCCTGCCGAACGGCACGGTCAAGACCGCCTATTCCGCGGCCATCGAGGCCAGCGGTGGCTGCACTCCCTACAAGTGGGAGATCGCATCCGGAGCGCTGCCCGCCGGCGTCACCGCGGATGTGTCCAGCGCGACGACGTCGCTGCACCTTGCCGGAACGCCGGGAACCGCAGCCACCGACTCCTTCGTCGTGCAGGTCACCGGGTGCGGCGGTAATGTCTCTCGCGCTTCCTACAAGGTTGTCATCGAAGGAGGTGAGGTCAGTGCCAGTCCCACCGTAAGCATCACCACCACCAGCCTACCGAGCGGCACGGTCAAAACCGCCTATTCTGCGGTCATCGCGGCCACCGGCGGCTGTACTCCCTACAAATGGGAGATCGCATCCGGAGCGCTGCCCGCCGGCGTCACCACGGAGGTGTCCAGCACGACGACGTCGCTCCTCCTCACCGGAACGCCGACCACCGCAGCCACCGACTCCTTCGTGGTGCAGGTCACCGGGTGCGGTGTTCATTCCGCTGACGCTTCCTTCAATGTTGTCATCCAAGGTACGAGTACGCCCGATTATGTCGTGGACCTGAGCTGGAGCGCTTCGACGTCGGGCGACGTAGCCGGCTACAACGTCTATCGTGGTCCAAACGGAACGACATGGAGCAAGATCAACTCGAGCCTGGTTGGTCCGACACTCTACAGCGATTCCACGGTCGCCAGCGGCACCAAGTATTACTATGCCACGACAGCGGTGAATACCTCCGGCGACGAAAGCAGCAAGTCAACCCCGATCGAAGTGACGGTTCCCTAGCTTTGGCGCGAGCCGCTGGGTTCAGGGTCTCCGGGCGGGCTACTCTCCGCCCGGTTTCCTTTGGTGCCCAATGGTGGAGTCAGCCCCTCGGGCGATTGCGATCTGCCACGAAAATCATCTTCCGGCGCCCCATGGGGGGACCTTCTCACTGCAGCCATTCGCGCCAGCTCACCAACTCGCGCGTGGTGGTGCCGCCGCGCCATCTTCTTTCCCGAGACTACCGACGACAAAAAGAGCTTCGCCGCGGCTCCGTCTGGTCAGCGGCCAACTCCGCTAGCTTCGGGCTCACGCTCTGCTCACCAAGACCAGCCCCACGTACCGCTATGAGCCCACTTCCCACGGGTGGCAACCCAATCGTTGCTATCCTCACGCAATATGCTCCACCGTTGCCCAACTTACGCCTCTGACAGCGGAACGAACAGCTGTGGCCGCCCAGACGTCATGAAACAAATCTTTGCCAACGGAAGACATTTTGCAGGGTAGTACGCAAGATTGTCGTGTCCTGCGGGTTGGTGAACGCGCGGAAGGCAGCACGGGAAATCCGGCTCAGCCTCAGGCGTCCCGGGCCATCCATCCTCTTCGGCGTTTCGTAACCCCGCGGCCGTGAACGCGGTAAAATCGGGCTGACGCCATGCGCATCACGAGCCGCCGCGGAACCATCGTCTTCTTCCTTTTCCTGGGCATAACCCTGGTAGCGCTGGCGGTTGCCCTCAATGTCGGATGGATCATTCTCAACTGGCGCGAAGGAGTGCTGCTGTTCTTCGGCATCATCTTCTTTGCCTTAATTATTGCGGGCATGATCGTGAACACAACATTTCTGCTGCGTGAGATTCGCCGCAGCGAACAGCACGACAGCTTCATAAACGCCGTTACCCACGAGCTGAAAACGCCGGTCGCTTCCATCCGCCTGCATCTGGAGACCTTGCAGCGCCGCGAGCTGACAGAACCGCAAAAGCAGGGGTTTTATCGCCTGATGCTCAGCGATACGGATCGCCTCACCCAGACGGTGGAACAGGTGCTGCGGGCCGGCCGCGCCGGCGACAAGAAAGCCGGACGGGAGAAGTCCGCAGTCGACTTCCGCCAGCTGGTGCGCGAGTGCATGGACGCGGCCCGAAGCCTCCATCATCTGCCCCTCGAAGCTNNCCGGGCAATGGGGCAGGGATGCGTGTCCTCGGCAGCGACCAGGACCTCCGCACCGCCGTTTTCAATGTTCTCGACAATGCCATCAAGTATTCCGGCGACCGCGTGGATGTGCACGTGCACCTCAATGTGCGTGACGAAAAGCGAATTGTGCTGAGCGTGCAGGATCAGGGGGTCGGCATTCCTGCCGACGATATGAAGAGCATCTTCAAGCGCTTCTACCGGGTCAGCCACCGCTCGCTGGCGCACGTAAAAGGAACCGGACTGGGCCTGTTCATCGTGAAGTCGATTGCGCAAAAGCACGGCGGCAGAGTGTTTGCCGAAAGCGCAGGCCTAGGCCAGGGCACCACGATTACGATGGAACTGCCGAGGTCGATGGAATGAGCCGGATTCTGGTGGTGGAAGATGAGGCTCATCTGGCGCAGGGATTGCGCTTCAATCTGGAGGCCGAAGGTTATTCCGCCCAGGTCGTGGGCGATGGAGAAGCCGCCACGGATTGTCTACTCGGCAAGAAAGAAAACTTCGATGCCATCGTGCTCGACATTATGTTGCCCGGCAAAGACGGTTTCAGCGTGGTTTCAGAGTTGCGTGCAGCGCAGAATTATGTGCCTGTGCTAATGCTGACGGCTCGGGGCAGCCCTGAAGATGTGTTGAAGGGCTTCGCCGCGGGAGCCGACGATTATCTGCCCAAGCCCTTCGATTTGTCGATCCTGTTGGCCCGCCTGCAGGGACTGCTGCGTCGCAGCCAATGGATGCGCGCCGGCCATGCGCCAAATTCATCCGGGGTTCAAGCTACATCCGACCCGCGCACGGTCAGCGACTTCGGAACATTTTCTTTTGACGGCAAGACCATCGACTTCGGCACGCTCGAACTGCGTACCGCCGGCAATGTCACTCGCCTCACGCTCATGGAGTCGCAACTGCTGCGCCACCTGCTGCGCAACGACGGGCGGGTCGTCTCCCGCAAGCAGATTCTCGAAGAAGTCTGGGGACTGCACGAAGACACGGACACGCGCGCCATCGACAACTTCATGGTGCGGCTGCGGCGCTACATCGAAGACGAACCAGCGCAACCGCGCCATTTGCTCACTGTGCGCGGCGTGGGCTACCGGTTCCTGGCGAATCCGGAAAAGAAGTGACCGGAGATCGGCTACGCCCGGCACAATTCGGCAACCAGCGTTTCCCGTCGCTCCGCCGCTAAACCATCCATACGGTTAAGAATCATTGCGTAAGCCGAGAGCGAAATCCCGGCCAGCATCAGCAGGAGCAGCGTTGCGATCCAAAAGCTGCCGTAGTCCCGTGCGATCCAGAACACGGCGACTCCCACGCCCACGACGAAAGCTTGCACTCCCAGGCTGATCAGCACCGTCATCTGGGAAGCGCGCTGGCGTCCGAACGAGGAATAGTCCAGTTTCTTCGGCGTGTAGATCGAGAGCAGGTTGCCGGCGGAAAAGTTTATCGGGGCCGCGAACAGCAGACCGGCCAGCGCGGCGATGGTGACGTCGAGCGCAGGCCGGCCGTAAAGAAAGCTGACGGCGATCCAGGCCACAACCACTTCCGCGGCCAGAATGCTGGCGTGGGTGAGGTTCTTGGCCAGCACAATTTCGCGGAAACTCACCGGGGAGGCATAGAAGAACTGGATGCCACCGCCGTCGCCGCCAAAGTTGTTGTAGGCCAGATTCGTCAATATCAGGAGGGTGTATCCGGTAGCCGCGGGAAACGCCAGGGCAGGCCCGAAGATTCCTACGGCATGCCCCGCCCGGGAACCGGCGTGCCCGAATCGAAAGATCACCAGCACGAAAAGCGGCATCACCAGGGTGAGCAGCATNNGTTGCGAATCCAGGCAGATTCCAACCCAGGCGGAGCGGCCGGTCTTTCTGAAAAGCGGGCGCGACTGCCACTTCGCTCAGATTCTCGCCGCGATACTGTGCCCGCAGCCGCGCGTGCAGGAAGTAGCCAATCACCAGCCCAAAAACGCATAGCAGCGCCAGCGAACTGAAACCCGCCATGAATCGCGAATTCACCGCTTGCGCGATGGCATTGGCGGCAAGGCCCGGCGGAAGCAGGCTCTGCACCGGAGACAGAACCTCGACCCCTCGTTCGACATCCGGCCGGGCCCGCTTGCCGAAATGTTCGGTCAGCGGCCCGAGCAACTGAAAGCTCAGCATCAGCAGAACAAACAAAATGCCCATCAGTTCCCGGGTCCGGCGCTGAGCCAGCCAGCGCTCCATCCAGGCGAAGATCATTTGCAGCAACAAAAGATTGAAGGCGGCGAACGCCAGCAACACGAGGAGCGCCCAAAACAGCAACTCCGGTTTCGCAAACCCCACGCCCACCAGAATTCCGAACGACCACAAACTGCCCAGAGCGGTTGCCGGGTCGAACGCGCCATAGGCCAGCCGCACCAGAAAATACGAGCGATAGCTGAGCGGAAAGCGCAGCAGGTCGGAGGCGTCCGGATTGTTCGTGAAGGCCGTCGCCATGATAGGGAAGCCTTGCCAGAAGACAAACACCGTCCACAGCAGCAGCGCCAGCATCTCTGGCTTGCCTTCGGAGACGAAGAAAAATGCCGCCCCGCCCATGAGAGCAGCACCACCCAGTCCGCCGCCGGCGAACGCCAATGCGATGACAGCTCGCGACAGCAATTCCAGCTTGCCCCGTCGGGTGCGCAGCGCGTTCGAGAAAAGACGCCAGCGTAGCCAGGCGATGGCCGTCAGTTGGCCGCGCTGGTCGACCGTCAGGCTGAGATCGCTCAGAGGCGTCATATTGTTGGTCGAGATGTTGCCTCGACTATCTCACAAAGCGCGCTTCGACCGTTTCTCTGGGATTGAGTCCAGGCCTGCACGCTTGGTGCCGGGCTGCGGCGGGCGGGTCGGGGGCAAGTGCTTCACTCGGCCTCTTCGATTCGTTTGCGCTGCGCCAGGTCGGCGTTGAGCTGCGCCAACTTCTTGGGATCGGTGATGATCCGCGCGTGGGGAAAAAGTTCTTGCCACAACTTTCGTCGGAGCCGTGATCGTGCTGGCAACTGGCGGCACAAGCTTTTCATGTTGCCTCCGCGGTCGATGCGTCACCGAGCTGGGGTTCGGGTGCAAGAGAGGACTTGAATTCGATCCTTTGCAGCGTGCGAAGGCCGTGCAGAGCATCGGAAATGGCCTGCCGCTCTTCCCGAGAGCTTTGATCTGAACCGCTACGCAATTCGAGTTCCTCGATGCGCTTTTCGATGGCCGCATAAGCGGCTTGGATTTTTCTCTGCAGTTCGGTCGGGTCGAGTTCGAGCATCGCGGCTGCGTACAAGTTGCGCCATGGGACGTCTTCGGTCAAAGGGTCACCCCCGGTTTCTAGTAGCTGACCTCAGGGTACTCCCGGCACTAAAAAAGGGTGGGAATATTGAGTTCGTTTATCGTGAGTGCGCCAGGCGTACAGCGAGGTAGTCCGCACGTTCTAAGGAGACGACCGTCTCCCATACCTCGAGGATCCAGAGACGACAAGCGTACGACCGTAAAAGAAAAATATAGTTGTAGTATAAATACAGTTCTGCTACCATAATTGACGACAGGAGGGAGAAAGTCCGTGGCAAAAGAAAAGAAAATGAATTCACCCCAGCCGACTTTCAAGTACCGTCAACTCGCGGTGGCAGACCTCCACAGAGGCAGACGGGGGAAGCACCACGACCTTTTGCAGGGGATTGTTAGCGAATTGAAGGCGGCGCCTCCGGGTTCGGCACTCGAAATCCCATTGGCCGAAGTAGGCGGCATTGGACTCGCAAACCTCCGTTCGGCGGTGCATCGCGCCTCGACTGCGGAAAGTCTGGCAATCGAAACCCTGGCGGATGAAAAGAACTTTTATGTGTGGAAGAAATAGGGGCGAATCGATCCCGGGAAATTTCGATCCGTCATAAGGTTTTGTCTCTGGTCTCCGAGTGATCTCTAGATTCGCTTTTTAGCCCAGCCACGAAAGCTCGTGCGCGGCTTGGCGTGAGCCGCCCACCGTGCGCAGAAAAATCTGTTCCAGCGTCATTTTTTCCCCGGCCGGCGTTGCACCGTCATCCGGGCCATCGCCGGATGTCGGGGGGGTCTGCGCCTCTACGCCGGCGCGCAGTTCCTCGAGCGATCCCTGCGCTACCAGCCGTCCCTGATGAATGATGGCGACGTGGCTGCACAGCCGCTCCACGATTTCGAGGACATGCGAGGTGAGAAAAATCGTGGCCCCGCGCGCGATCATGCCTTGCAGCATTGTCTTCAGCGTTCCAGCGGCGATGGCGTCCACGCCTTCGAACGGTTCGTCGAGAAACAACACTTTCGGACCATGAATCACAGCCGCCGCCATCGCCAGCTTCTTCTGCATGCCATGCGAGTAGTCAGTAACCAGCTTCTTCGGCTGATCGGCGAGTTGCATGAAGTCGAGCAGTTCCGCGGTCCGCCGGGCCGCGGTTTCGCGGCCCAATCCGTACATGCGTCCCGCGAAGTTCAGAAACTCCGCTCCCGTCAGCCGTCCGAACAGCGCCATGCCTTCCGGAACGACGCCGATTTGCCGCTTCACTTCGACGGGATTGTTCTCGAGATCGAGCCCGAGGATTTCGATTCGCCCCGAACTGGGCGCAAGCAGGCCGGTAAGCATCTTGATCGTCGTCGATTTACCGGCGCCGTTGGGGCCGAGGAAACCGAAGAACTGTCCCGGCGCCACGCGCAGATCAATACCGTTAACCGCAACCAGTTCTCCGAAGCGGCGAGTCAGGCCCTGAGTCGAGATGGTGGGAGCGGAGTCCATCAAGCTTCCGAATCTAGCACAGCCAACGAATCCCGGCGATGCGGTTTGTCCCAGCAATGAGCCTGGTCTGCGGGTTGCGGGTTTCTTTCTCTGATCACAGCGAATCCGACTTAAAAGCGAAACGCCCTAGCCTGCGGCCAGGGCGTTCTGTCACGGGACTCGAGCGTTCTAGAACAGATTCCACAGGAANNTAGCGCGCCTTCACATCTTCGCCCAGCAACTTTGTCGTCCACTCGGCCTTGCGAAAGTTTTCGATGGCCGTGTAGATGTTGTCCGGCAGATAGCGCTCCGCCTGGCGCAGGTTCTTGATCTTGGCCGTCGTGCCCTCGAGTCCAGTCCTGAAGATCGAAAACAACACCAGGTATGGGTTGGCGTCAGGCGCCACCGCGCGCACCTCGGTGCGCATGCTGCGCTCGTTGCCGATCGGGATACGGATCATGGCGCCCCGGTCCACGGCCGACGCCTTGAGTTGGTTGGGCGCCTCGAAGTGGGGGTCGAGGCGGCGATAGGCGTTCACGCTCGAATTAAACACCAGGCAAAGATCGTTGCCGTGGGTAAGCAGACGGTCCAGAAACTCGTAGCCCAGCTTGCTGAGCTTCTCTTCGCCCTTGGGATCCCAGAACAGGTTCTTGCCGTTTCCGCTCACCGAAACGTTGGTATGCATACCGCTGCCGTTGACCCCCACCACCGGCTTGGGCAGGAAGGACGCGGTAAGGCCCATGTTGCGGGCGACCTGGCGGCAGATCAGCTTATAGAGTTGGATATGGTCGGCGGCAGCCACCACTTCCGCATAGCCGTAGTTGATTTCGAACTGCGAAGGCGCGACTTCAGGATGGTCCTTCTCATTCTGGAAGCCCATAGCGCGCTGCACTTCCGCGGTCGTGTCAATAAATGAGCGCAAGGGATCGCCGGGCAGCGAATGATAGTAACCGCCGGTATTGACGTACTCGAACTTGCCGGTCTCGTGATAGCGGCGCTCGGCCTCCGGCCCCTGGAACAGAAAGCCCTCGATTTCATTGGCGGCGTTGAGGGTGTAGCCATGTTTCTTATGCTGCTCGGTGGCGAACAATTTGAGCACGCTGCGAATGTCGGCGCCGTAAGGCGCGCCGTCCTTGTCGATGACTTC
>PMHI01000161.1 GCA_003156615.1 Acidobacteriaceae bacterium
GCTTCTGGTCGTTAACGTCTTTTGGATCAAACGGCGTGTAGTAGAGCAGAATCTTGATGCAATCCGCGCCTGCTTCTTTCAAGCGCCGCACCGACCAGTGATTCAGCAGATCGCCCAGACGTCCCGGTCCCGTCTTGTCATATCCCGTCTTTTCATAGGCCAGCAGCAGCCCGGAATTCTTCGCGCGCCGCTTCGAAGCGGGCAATCCCCACTCCGGATCGAGCAGGATAGCGCTGGCATGTGGCGTCAGCACCTCGGTAACGAGGATCTTGAATTCCTCCATCATCTCGTCAGAAATCGCCGCGCCTTTTTCCTTGGCGAGAGATTTCTGCAGCGAGCCGCGCTGATCCATGGCAGCCGCAGCGATCACCCCACGTTCATTCGATACAGCCTTCATTCCGGCAAGTTTGCCAGGACTGAGCTTCATAGATCCTCCTAAGAGTGCATTACGACAGGCCATTCTAAACCACGCCGCTAGCCTCGGGACATAATGAGATTACGGTAGCATGTGGTGACGGGTCGCAGCCCCGTCGCCCCACAAAGCCTCACTGCCGCAGCGCCAGGGTTCCGAGCAGTGTCTGCTGTTTGGCAATCAGAGACTGAACCCCTTGCCGTGCGAACGAAATCATCTTCGCCAGTTGCGCGTCGTCGAACACCTGGTGCTCGGCGGTCGCCTGCAGTTCGACCATTTTGTTGCCTGCTGTCATAACGAAATTCATGTCGACGTCGGCGCGCGAGTCTTCTTCGTAGTTCAGATCGAGAAGAACTTCTCCGTCGACAATGCCGACGCTGATGGCCGCCACAAAATCCTTGATCGGAGCCGTAGTCAGAGTTCCCGCATCGATCAGCCGTTGCAAAGCCAGGCCCAGCGCGACGAACGCTCCGGTGATGGAAGCCGTTCGCGTGCCGCCATCCGCCTGGATCACGTCGCAATCGATCCAGATGGTGCGCTCACCCAGGCGCTTCAGGTCGGCAACCGCCCGCAGCGAGCGTCCGATGAGGCGTTGAATTTCCTGCGTTCGGCCACTTTGTTTTCCCCTGGCCGACTCGCGCGCGGTGCGCGTCAGGGTCGAGCGTGGCAACATTCCGTACTCGCTGGATATCCATCCCTTGCCCGAGTTGCGCAAAAACACNNTATCGCTGCGAAAGATCATGAGAGGGAAATTCTAACAGTCGGTGAGAAGCCGGGGTACCTACGGGGTACCTACACCCTATCCAGCCTGTCGGGTGTCGCGCCAAAGCGGCCTATGTATATTTAGCGAAGAGTGGTAGATAATGGTTCCGACCGAGGGGGTCACGGGGTAACCCGTGGCCCCTTTTTCTTTGAACGTGAGGATGGATGCGCATCGAAAGCGTCACCATAAAGAATCTCCGCTGCATTAAGGACAGCCTTGCCAACCTAGACCCCTACACCTGTCTCGTTGGCCCGAACGGAGCNNATTTTCTTTCGGCATGCGGGGGACGCGAGCACGGACGTGACCTCGTTGACGCCCGAGGATTTTCACGTGCACGACACGACGACGCCCATTGAGGTGACCGTCACGTTTACTGATATGCCCAAAGAAGCGCAGACAGATTTCAAAGAATACATTCGTCATGGCAAGCTCATTATTTCTTGCAGCGCGACGTTCGACATCAAGTCTAACCGAGCAGAAGTTAAGCAATTCGGCCAGCGATTGGGCATGGCCGCCTTTAAGCCATTTTTTCGTGCTTATGGAGATAACGAATCCGCTGGCAATCTAAAGACTGACTTCGAAAAGCTTGAAAGCAGCATTCCGGACTTGGCCGCAAGGAAATCCAAGAAAACCAAAGATGCGATGTACCAGACACTGCGCGCGTTCGAAGCCGAGCGCGCCGATCAGTGTGAATTGATTCCAAGCGCAGACCACTTTTACGGAGTGACCAAAGGAGCAAGCCTTCTAGAAAAATATGTCCAATGGATCTTTATTCCGGCAGTCAAGGATGCTTCCAATGAACAGTCAGAGACTAAGGGCGGGGCATTAGGTAAGCTCCTGGCGCGGACGGTGCGCGCGAAAGTCAATTTCTCCGCCCCCCCTGCAGAACCTCCTCGACACGGCACGAGGGCAATATCAAAAGATGTTGGACGACAATGAAGCGGCGCTGAAAGGAGTCTCAGAAGCCTTGCAGACCCGCCTCGCCGAATGGGCGCACCCGGCGGCGACCCTCCGAGTCGCCTGGCGGCAGGACTCGTTGAAGGCGGTTAAGGTCGATGAGCCGCTAGCTGGAATAATCGCAGGTGAAAGTGGTTATGAGGGGAGCTTGGTTCGTTTCGGGCACGGATTCCAACGTTCATACCTTCTCGCGTTACTGCAGGAGCTAGCCGCAGGTGACNNCCCCCGCAGGCGCGACATCTTGCCGGGGTTTTCGAAAAACTGTCGCAAGACAATGCCCAAATCATAGTTACGACTCACAGCCCCTACTTTGTTAGCGGGAGGAATTTCTAGAGCGTTCGAATGGTCAGGCGCTGCATGACTACTGATTGCGCGTCCATCAACCAGTATTCGTATTCCGAGGTTGCAGCCCGTTTCGCGGAGGTAGTTGGTGAGCCCCCAAAGGAAAAGTCAGCAGCCCTTTCGAAGGTACATCAGGCCCTGCAGCCCGCGCTGAACGAGATGTTTTTTACGCAGCGGCTTGTGTTGGTCGAAGGCCTCGAAGACGTAGCTTACATTCACTCTTGGCTCATACTCACGGATCGCTGGGAGGCCTATCGGCGTACCGGCTGCCACGTCGTCGCGGTCGGCGGAAAGAGCGAGATGATTCGTCCTGCAATAGTTGCTCTTGGCCTCCGGATTCCGGTGTTTGCCGTCGTTGATGCCGACGGGGACAAAATCGAAAAACCTGAGAACCAGACCCGGCACCACCGCGACAACGGCGCTCTGGTACGCCTTTTCAATGGTGATGAGGCGGATTTGTTCCCGGTCACGACCTGCTGGCTGAGCAACCTCGTGATGTGGCCCTCGGATCTCGCCGCCACGGTTGAGAGAGAATTTGTTGAGGCCCTCGGGGTCCAAGGAG
>PMHI01000532.1:0-9105 GCA_003156615.1 Acidobacteriaceae bacterium
GAGATCCTCGCTCTTCGTATCCAAGCGGCGGCTACCGGCAGTCCGATCATATGATTCCGAAATCACAACCGGCTTGAGAGCATCCCAAGAAAAGGGCGGAGACATCACCATCGATCCACCGATGGTTTCGCCCTGCTCTTCTAATTCCCTGACTTCGCCACCGCGCCTGCGCTGCGCAAGACCACCCATTTGCCTGCGCGCTTCTTTAGGAGATCCATATAAACAGCCTGACCGCTAACGTCTTTTCCCTCCCGGATCCTCTTTTCGGTGACACTGCCATGGGCCACAGCAACATCACAGCCTCGATATCGGTCGGATCACCACCCGGGCGCTCTTGCCCTTGGCCATTGCCGCTACTTCCCTGGTGCTAACGCTCGCCCACCATACTAAAGCCGAGAACAACAACAACACTGCGAACCACTGACTGAGAACACTCTTTTTCATTTTGTTGCCTCCTTAGCGGTCATTGCGACACCCGCAGTATCCGAGAAGGGAAAAACGCTGTCCATGGTTCACTCGTACGTTGATGGGTGAATCTTCGGAACAATTGATCCTATGACGCTGCACAGTGCCCTCCCAGAGATCAGCAGTTTCACGGTTCAAGCAACCCAAGATGCAGCACCGGCGCGGCTTCCGGATCATTGGCTAACCATCGCAAATGAACTTGGAGGGTGTATTGTAGGGACCATCTCTTTCTGTACGCACCTCGAAGCCGTATGCCACGAACGATTTCGTCACAACATCTGCGAGCGACTTGGTACGACCGCAAATCACTGGAGGTACTCGATTGGCACGAGCATCACAACTTGAGCTTCTGCTTCGTGATCCGTGGTGATTACGAAGAGACTACTCGCCGTCAAACTGTCACGTGCAGGCCGGGAGATGTCGTCGTCAAGACAGCAGAAGTGCGGCATCTGAACACCTTTGGCCAACGAGGCGCGGTGTGTTTGCTGTTGGAAATATCCAAGGAGTTTCTTTCGGATTCAAGAGGGTCGATCGAGCCCGAGCTTAACGGCCCAGTGCACGATTATCGTCTTGCGCGGATCGGGCTCGAACTCCGCGAAGAGCTGCGGGTGGCAGACCGCCTCTCGCCGATCATGCTGGAAGGTATCGCACTACGAAGTCTAGGATCTGTGCTCAGACTGGAAACAGGCAAGTCAGACCACCAAATCGAAGTCGAAGCCATGCGGGCTTTGCTCGACGCCGGAGGCAACGTCGAGGACGTTACACAGAAGTACTTGACAGCCAACGAATGGAAGAGAGCACGCCGCCTTTTTTATGAAATCGAGGGCTGCTCCATCAACACCTACGCCTTGAGACGGCGCGCCTTCCGGGCCTTCGAGGAATTGGTGAATACAGACGATTCGCTGGCTGAAATTGCTCTCCGGTCCGGCTTTTATGACCAAGCACATTTCACGAAGATTTTCGCGACCATCTTCGGCCTGAGTCCGGGGCGATTGCGGTCGCGACTCAATCATCGCTGAACGGCTTTATGGTTCTTTGGCGAGGATCAGAAAAAGTACATGCCAGGCGAGCGTTACTCCAAACGATCCAAAGTAGAATCGCGGGCGAGTCAGGGCGAGCGGGTCGTTTGACCGATTTCGGCGTAGGGAAAATACCTCGAATAGCTGACGGACTGGAAGTCAGCACTCTTTAATCGTTCCGGGTAGGTTGCAACTATTCCCGGACCCTTATCGGGCCTAAATATGCAATTTGCCGAGCGGAACTACCACGCGGCAAGTAGGATCATTGCTCACTGGGCGCTAGTCTGCAGCGGCAGCGAAGATTGGCCAAACACATACCTCCATCCTGCCGCCGTGCGCAGGTATGTGTCACTGAACCAAAACTTGTGATCGTACGACTTTCCATTGCTCGTATATTTCTCCCACAATTTTGCTGTAACGACAGCCGTGTCGCCCCATACTCGAACGGTTTGGTTTTCCTCATCGTTCTGCTGGTACACGTCTCCTCTCTGCGCTTCCTCGAGCATGTCGGTTTTGGTATAAGTCTTGCCAGATCCGGTTACCAATACGAAATCATCGGCCAGAATGCGAGCCATCGTAGTCACATCATTTCGCTTCACGGCGGCTTGGTATTCGCTGTCTAACGCGGACACTGTTCTGCGGTCATCGTCTGTCGACGCGCTTGCCTCGTGCATGGCGGTCGTCACAAACAGGCCGAGCACTAGCCCAACCGCGAGAAACAGTCGCAGGTAAGAAAAATGAGAGCAACCGGCAGCCATTGTTGCGTCAGTGCTCAGTTCGGGCGGATTTGCTGAATTACGAAGCACTCTGTTCATATCTCTCTTCCTTTTGGTCAGTTCGTTTCTTTGTCCGGTTAGATGCGGTGCAGAAACTGACAACGATCGATGTCATGAAACCGCAAGTCGAAACGCCGTCTGCGTGAGCCGATCATTTCCCGACTCTCGGTTCCCTGGTTTGGGCTCTTTCAGGGCAGCCAGCGCAAACGCGAGCGCGGAGTCGGATCAAGAACGACCAACTCCGGCGCGCTTCTGAACAGGCCTGTCGCAGTAAGCGACGTCAGCGATCGATCGGCTACTCGAATGAAGCCCTGCAGCGTCTGGTCGTCTCTGAGGATGCCCAGCCAAACCAGAAACGGCCCGTCGGTTCGGAACGGAAGCTGAGGAAAGTTGTTTTGCACATCCAATGTGACCAAGACGCCGGCTTCGCGAGCGCCGGCCAGGCGATAGCTGGCGAAGGTTGTCTCTGCCTGTCTAGCAAAATCGTCGACGCTGTTCTCCTTTATGGCAAATATTTGAGCAACCACGATACCCTGGGCGCCGTTCGGTTCCGTAACCGGATCGACAGCCGGCAGGACAGCGACGCCCCGCTCTGGGTTTAGTGGACGGAGCAGCAGCACGTTGTCGGCGTTGTCGATGAGATCGTTCATGGTCTTTCTGTGCTCACTCCATACCGAACCGGCATAAAAGAGTCCATTCAACGCCGCGCGATCATCGAGAGTGTGAAATCCTCTGATCCATATGAAATTGGACTGATTCTGGCGTTCCAGTAACGACCCAGCGACGATTGTTCCAAGCTGTTGAAAGGCTTCAGGAAAATAAATATCAAAGTACTGCGTGAACTTTCTGCGCTGTCCCTCTTTGATTACGTAGCGACGGAATTCGATTACCTGGAAGTCGCTTAGCCGGGGATTGTGGTCCATGAGCGCTCTTCCCGTCGATTGATCGATCTGTGCCGACGATAGCTGGCACACGGCAGCAAGAAACAATATTCCCAGTAAGAATCGCAGCTTTTCCCATTTCATTGCTCGTCACCCCGCAACACACTTCCCATCTTGGACATTCTTTTTCCATGCGTTCTTGGTGGCCGTTAGAGAAATACCGCAGTGAACTGATCATGCACGCGTCCAAGTGCCAGCAGCGAGCGGTCGCACACTCCCCGCCATCCGCGACAGCTCCGTGATTGCCGGACCGGGAATCCGCACAGAGTTTCGTTGAGAGCACCGGAACAGTTTTTGCCCGATACAGGGCCGTTCCAGCCAGACCCAGTCGGGATCGGCCGCTACATATACTTCGGGAAATGCGATCAGTTGACACCCGTTGTCGGCCGCGCCCTCCAGAATCGTCCGCATCCTTCTAAGCGTGCCGGTGAGGTCGAGGTAGTTGGGCTCGCCTTGCACCGCCGCGACTTTGATCATGCCTAACGATCGCAACTTCGGCTAGAGAACGTATTGTAAGAACAACCTCTTTTTGTATGCGCCCAATCCTCCCCGCTGGCGCCGACAAGATTACCGATTGGGAAGCGGAGGCTTGCGAAACAGGAGATGGATTCGTGATCGCGCCGGACGGAAGCAGGCATCGCTTGGGAAGTCTGCGATCCACCCTACTTCCAAGAGGTCATGACTATCGAAGCTGACAGATGGGGAGTGTGGGGCGTAGGCTTTCTCCGGAGCAACAGGTCTGGAGTTCGCATCTCCCCGGGCTCACCAGACTCCGCTTCAACTTTCCTTCACTGCACGGTCAAGGCAACTGTTGTTGACTGCGCGGTTGCCGAACCGGACGCTGCTGCCCGTTGGATTTAATTTGAGAACGGGGCCAAAGCCGGCCGAGCCACCCTGCGCCGTAGTACCGTAAGGGTTACCCGCGTTGTCCATAATTTGTTCCATCATCGGGAAGAATTGCATCGCCTGTGGTAGAAAGTAGGTTTTGCTACGACGCTCGTCAAGCTTGGCGTGAATTTCGCGTAAACCGCCGCGTATCACGAGCGCACACGCAGGCCAAACAGGCAAAATAGGACATTGCCGAACACCCGAAGAGGTTTGTGATGAGGAATCTGAGACTACAGTTATTCATTTCCTTTTTGCTGATTGCGAATGGCCTCGTATTCGCGCAGCAACACCGGAAGGTCATCATCAATCAGGATTGTTCGGGGCCTGGCGGCAGCAATATGCAAACCCTGTTGACCTTGATTCAATCTCCTCAAGTGGATGTGCTGGGCATAACCGTCGTCAGTGGGAATCAATGGCGCGATGAAGAGGTAGCGCACACTCTGCGACTGCTGGAGCTAATCGGCCGCACGGATATTCCGGTCGTCCCCGGAGCCGTGTTTCCGCTGGTGCATCGTCGTGAGGAAGCCCTTTTGTGGCAGGCAATGTATGGCAAAGTCGCGTTCGCAGGCGCATGGGATGATCGCTGGTGGCATGAGCATGACGTGATTCCGGCGCTGCCTGAGGGGCAGCCTACTACCAAGCCGGCAGATGAGGACGCCGCTCACTTCCTGATCCGCATGGTCCACAAATATCCGCATGAAGTGACGATCTACGAGGGCGGCCCCATGACGAACCTGGCGCTCGCCAATGCTCTCGATCCACATTTCGCCGAACTGGCCGAAGGCTTGGTCTTCATGGGCGGAAGCTTGAGCCCGCAGACCGACGATCCGCAGTTCATCAGCAGCCCGCGCCACGAATTTAATTTCTGGTTCGATCCAGAGGCCGCCAAGAGTGTGTTACGGGCGCCGTGGAAGAAAATCGTCTGCACGCCGGTCGACATCTCGGTCAAGACCAGAATCACTGATGAGATGATTGCCGAAATCAAGACGAGCAACAGCGCCGCAGCGCAATACGTAGTGAAGTTCTTTATGAAGGATCAAGGCGGTTCCTATATGTGGGATGAACTGGCAGCCGCCTCATGGATTGATCCGACCCTGATCACCAGAATAGAAACCCGCTATTTGAATGTGGACATCGACCACGGTGCGGCCTATGGAAACACGCTGACGTGGACGGACAAAGACAACCCGAAACTTGGCGCACAACTGGTGGAAATCCAGATGGATTTAGATCTGGCAAGATTTGACAAGATGTTTGTGGAGTTGATGAAGGCCCCGACCCCACAAGCAGCTCCGGAGTCGAAATTGCGTAAATTTTAGGGGCGGTGGAGCTCTTCGAGTTGCTCCACTGCGCCNNTCGATGGCTTTCTCGTCCAGGCCCATGCCGAGCGCGTTAAGGATGCGGATGTTTGTCGGACGTCCATTTGCGTCCACTACGAGACCCAGAACGCAGTTTCCCTGGTACTTCGCCTTGCGTGCTTCTTCAGAAAATTCAGGGTCGGTCTGATAAATCACACGTGGCGGTGTCACTCCTTTGCCGATACGGAACGTATCGCCGCCAGTGCCTGCCTCGTCCCCCGGGCCAACTCCGCGCCCATGTCCCGGGCCGACGCCACCTTCGGAGCCTGAACCGATACCGCCGAGTGCCCCCGGACCATTCGACGGAATCACGGCGGAGGACTTTGGGTCGCCAAGGTTTGGCAGGTTGGGATTCATGGCCAGCTTGATATCAGGGGGCACAATCACCGTGGGCTCAACCGCCAACTTGGGGGTTGGATTCCGTATGACTGCGGCCGGTGGCGCGATCTGCCGCATCGAGGACTTCGGCAAACGACCCACCGAAGCCTGCAGCACATCCCCATCACCCCCGCCGCCACCACCACCGGCCTGCGTCTTCGCGGGCTTTAGCGGATAGTCACCAGGATCAATCAACTTGGTGTCGATCTGAGGTTTGAATGCGGCGGGGACCGGATGGGGTATTGTGATGAACGTGACGCCGATGATGAACCCCAGCACCACCACGTGAACCACAGTTGAACCCAGAGCGCCTTTCTTCTTGTAGTTGTAGAAGCCCCAAATATCCTGAACCGGGATTGGTTTCGATTCAAGCTTAAGCGGGGGATGTTTCTTAGGAAAGAAGAATTCGCCGAAGCCCTGAAAGAGCGATTTCCACAGTGGCTCAAATGTGTCGGCCAGCAGAAGATGAAGCTCGGGCTCGTTGCTAGCGTTCTGATCGACTTCGCCTGATGCCATGATTCTCCTTATCCGGCTCTTCCCGTCGGACAGGCCGTGTTATTGGCAACGTTCTTCTACACAGAGTAGCGGTCGTTCCCAATAAGTTGCCTGCTTAGGAGCTAATTTCCTCCTGAACAAGCTCACAAAAACCGCTTGTCTCACGCGAAGACGTGTCCAACTGGCATGTCCAACGTGTAAACTTGCCTGTGATTTCTGCAAAACGCCGTGGTTCAAGCTCTTTTTGCCAAGCTTATGAAAATCATTCCGCTGGCGCTGCTTTTTGCCACGGCCTTGACCGTCGTGGCGCAATCGAAACCGAACTATGAGATCTACGCGATCCGATACGCGACCATACCCGATTTTCCCGTTGCAGAATTGGTGGCCGGCGCCGACCCCGCGCGCAAGCTCGACATCGCCATGATGATCTGGCTGGTGCGGGGGAACGGTCGCAATATTCTGGTTGACTCCGGGTTCTATCACGACCGCTTCTTCAAAGACTGGCATGTGAATGATTTCACCAAACCATCCGATACGCTGCAGCGAATAGGTCTGAAGCCCGAGGACATCACCGACGTCATCATTACGCACATGCACTGGGACCACGCCGACGGCGTGGATCTGTTTCCCAACGCCCGCATCTGGATTCAGAAGGACGAGCTGCAATACTATGCCGGAGAAGCCTGGCAGTCGAAAGACACGCATGGCGGCATCGACGAGGAGGACGTGCTCACGCTGGTAAAACTGAATACGCAGGGGCATGTGGGTCTGGTGAATGGCGATGCCCAGGAGATTATTCCCGGGGTAATCTGCTACACCGGTGGCAAACATACTTATCAATCGCAATACGTAGGCGTGCAAACAACGGCGGGAACCGTTGTGCTGGCGAGCGATAACATGTACCTGTATGAGAATCTGGAACGGCATGCACCAATCGCAGCTACGCTCGATGCCGCATCGAATCTGCGGGCGCAAGATCGCATGAAACAAATCGCCACCCGCCCCGGGCTCATCATCCCAGGGCACGATCCGGCAGTTTTCGCGAAGTTCCCCAATCCCGTGCCCGGAGTGGCTGAAATCCACTGATCCTAGGATGAAATCGAAGTTGACGCCGCAAGAGAACGCCAAGTATCGCCAATCCACCGTGGTCACATTAGGTGTCAGCTAAGGTCATTGTGAAGTGCGTGGAGTACGACTCAGAAGCACTCGCAGCTTGAACATACATCGCAAGATGAAGGCCCGATGCGTGGCGAAAACATTGAAGGCGGGGAAGGCGACAGCTGACAAGACGTGCGGACTGGTGTTTCCGACTGCCGGCTGCAAGCCAAAGCTCGACTTCCTGAAGGCCGTTCGAGAGCATGCGAAGCTCGACGAAGACAACTTCTGGCTTTACATGTTCCGTGCGACGCGCCACTCGGTGTGTCTGAGCCGGCGTCGATCTGCGCAGGGTGCAGCAATGGCTAGTGCACTCAGATATGGAATCGACGATGCGATGTTTGAAGCCTTAACGCAGTCAGCAGCGCGGGATAAGGTGACGATATTTTCGCTTAGATGGAACCCGCGGTTGTCGCTGCCTCTCGCACTTGTGCTAGCGCCCTTGGTTCATCGTCGCTTGATACATCGCCTGTAGCAGGTCTTGGGAGTGGCCGTCGTAGTCGGCATCGAGCGACCACATGAAGGTACCGCCGAGCCCAAGCATCCAATCGCAATATGAAACCCGGAGATACGTCGAAACCGCATCATCATAGGTAATGTAGCCAGGCTTGCCATCGGTTCTCAGCATGTACGGAACGAGTGCAATCGGGTCATAGAACGTCTGCCACCCATCCTTGTTGATACGATTCTTCATGAAGGGCGCGTAATTCTCAGTCAAAACGGAGTTATCGCAGTTTCCGTCCGCCGTATGCAACGAGTTCGGACAGACCCCGAATAGCTCGCTGACATTGGTGTAGAAATAGCCATAAAAGGGCGTTCCCATGTTCAGTTGCTTTGCAGGGACATTGGCAAGAAATATCTCGGCGGCATCGTGGTCGCTGCCTCCCGGTTGGCATTCCCAGGGCTGGGGATCGTTCGGATCCCAAAAAATCGGTGCATTGAGCTGGCCGTCATCGGTCCAGGGCCCGGCGCAGTCGTACATCATGACATTGAAATAGTTGATCCACTGTTTCAATTGATCGAGATCGTAACCGTATCCACCCCAGGGTGCGGCGTCGATGGAAAGAACGTAGTCGGAGTTGGTCTGGCGGAGTCCCACCATGAGTTCTACGAGGAAGTCACGATCCTGGGTGGTCTCGGGATACTCCCAGTCGATGTCGAAGCCGTCGTAGTCATGTTTCGCGGCGAAGGCGGTGAGTTTTTCGATCAGAGTGAGAAGAGTGCCGTTGGTCTCAACCCCTGAAAAGTCGCCGCCAATGAGCAGAAGAACCTTAACCCCTTTCGCATGCGCCTTCGTGAGCAGCTCGGGCTCGAGGAAACCATTGGGAACGGACAATGAACCATCTGCGTTAAAGGATACGCCGTCATGGTTTATGTGGGTCAACTTCTCAAATGGAATCTGAGCCGAGCTGTAAGGAGGGGTCTGGGTTCTGCTCCAGTAACCGTAGTCGCCCACCAACCGTTTGGGGAGCTGTTGCGCGGCAGAGGAATCCTGGGCATAGGTCGGTTGAGAGTGAATGGCGCCGGCCAGAAGGGCCAGCAACAGCAGGCGAACCGGGAACTGCGAAGAAAATCTCATTGACCTATCCTTTGGGAGAAAAATCTCTTGGGCCATGGCCGGACTCGCTTG
>PMHI01000532.1:9192-23343 GCA_003156615.1 Acidobacteriaceae bacterium
ACCTTCACGTCTGCAACATTTTGCATCTTTGTGTCTGGCGACGTTCCTCCGATAGTCTGGATCGTAGCCCCCAAACATTCTTTCGGAAGCTCTACCGTGACCTCACGATTTCGCTGGTTAATCAGCAGCAACTTTCGGTGGCCGTCCCTGGTAAAAGCCTGGGCCTCGATGGCGTCGGAGTCCGCCAGCGAACCATTACTTCGTACTTCGGTGTCAGAAAGCTCGTCTCCTAGACCAAAATTGTTCTTCAGCAACTCCAGAACCGTAAGGCGTGCGTTGGGTTTGCCGTTCGTCCAATCGACCATGCTGACGCTCGGAAACTGCGACGGGTAGCCGACCAGTTGCGATTCACCCACGGTGTCGACGCCAAGCTTTGCCAGTTCGGCGTAGAGGTAAGCGTACAGGGCCCCACTCAGATTCCAGTAGGCAGCCGGGATTGGCTTCTCTACGTGATTGGGCTCGCCTTGAACCATGTCACCCGAGAGGATCGAGCCGGCCTCATTGACCATGACTTTGGTTGAAGGCGACTGCCGATCTCGAATCTGGAGGATGTAGCGCGTCACCGCGAGAAACTCGCTTGCCTGGCTAAAAAAGGTGTACTGCCAATCCTCCAATGTTTGATCTCCCGATGGCGTGGCATAGACATGGAAGGAAATGTAGTCCAAGGGCACACCAGGCTTGTGGTTCTTGGGGTCCAGAAAATATGCGAAGGTTCGCGGGGCTTCGGACGGAGAGGACAGAGCAAGAGCAACAAACTTCATCCCAGGCGCGACCTTCAGCACTGCCTGGGTTATCGCATCATAGCGTTCTACGTAATGCTGCGGCGTGGTGTCGTGTTCTCCGTCGACCTCGTTGAAGACTTCCCAGTAGCGGATGTCGTAATGATGGCCGGAGGCGTGGAATTTTCCCAATTCGTCGGTGAAGCCCCCCTGTGTGTACCAGCTTGCCAGTCGTGCATAGTAGTCAGCCAGCGCCCCCAGATCGTTGAGTTCCGTGCCTTGCGAATAGTCCCAGAAAACCTGATTCGGATCGTCCGGATACAGGACTGGCTTGGGCGTCGCGAACATCCACTCGGGGATTGTGCTGAAGCTGAAGACCGGGCTGTGACCCTCCGAAGCATGCAGGAAGTCCTCGACAATAGGGTCGATGTATTGGAAGTCCCAGAAGGTCTGGTTGGTGTCAGGCGGGCGCAACTCCGCAACGGCCAGCTTTGGGTACGGATACCAGAAGGCATAACGAACATAATCAGTCCCCAGCTTGTGGAGAGCCTCGAGGGAGGCATCGTGAATGGGCGATCCACGGCGCAGCATCGGATTGACAACTGCTTGCAGGGTGGGGACGGCACGGTTGGGTGTTTTCTTCTCCCACATCACAACCACCGAGGGTGCACCAGGCGCGCCCTGCGCGGACAGGAAACCACTCCCGATCATCGCGAACAGCGCGAAGATCATAACGATTCGATAGCCTTCTGTTTTCATATGCTCGCTCTTACGTCAAAGATAGCTCGAGCTTGCTGACGGAAGCGGGCGGGATTTCGAGAGTGAGCACCCTTCCCGTCGATTGCAAGTCTTTCACCTGTGAAGTCACCGCGTTTCGCTGATCGAAGCTGTTGTGGGCGTGAAGGTCGGGATTGGTTAGCACGGTTATCGTCCCTGACTTTATGGAGGCGCCTCGAACTGTGATTTCCGTCTCTCGGATTTCATTCACGCTCGGGTTCACCACGGTGAGCACTAAATCCTTACCGCGAATCGATGCGGAACCCTGCAATCCCCAGAACGTCGTCGGCTTACCGTCGCGTACATATTCGACGTTCGGGGCCGAAATGATCGTGCGCAACGCCTGACCTCCCTGGTGTGCGGCGTACATTCCGAAAACATGGCCCACCGGCGTTACGCAGAACTTATCTTCATGAGCAAGGTAAAGGCTGTTCAGACAATTAATGAGCTGTGCGGGACTTGCCAGAGTGACCTTTTCCGGATGCCGGTTAAAGATATCAAGGGTCATTGCACTGAACACGGCGTCTCTGAGCGTGGGGACCTGCTCGAGCAAATTATCCACCGTGAGTTGACTGCCGGGACGATACCACGGACCCCATTCATCGACCACGAGTTTCACCCGATGTCCCGCATCTGACTCACCCATGGCTTGCCAGTGACCCTCAATCAGAGATTCCAGCCGGCCGCCTTCATGCAATACTTCGTACCAGTCCTGAACGTCAAACTTAACCGCGTCGCCCTTGGCTGCATTCCAGTCCTGGGTGCGCCCCCGGCTCAGGTTCCAGGAATAGTAGTGGAGCGCCCAGCCGAAGATTGAGCCGAACAGGTCTTTGTCCTTTCGAGCAATCTCGTCGAAGAATCCCCGCGTCCATTGCCAGTTATCGTCGTTCGGACCCGAGGCAATCAATGACAAGGGCCGCCCATAGGCTGGCAACCAACTCGTGTACCTGCGAAACTCGACTGCATATTCCTGGGCGGTAAAATTGCCGCCGCATCCCCAAGATTCATTTCCTACGCCCCAGTAGCGGACATTGTAGGGTTCGGCAGAGCCGGACGCGGCCCGTGCGTCCGCCAGCGTCGTGCTGCCGGCGGGGGAATTACAGTATTCCACCCAGCGATAGAGTGCCTCGGCCGGCAGGCTGCGAACGTTGGCTGCCAGATAGGGTTGGCAGCCGATCAACTTGCAGAAACGCATGAACTCATCCGTGCCGAACCGGTTTGACTCATAGCGGTGATTCGAGGGTTCGGAGCTAGGCTCGGCCTCAATCCAGAAATTCGTCCGTCGCGGACGTTTATCTGCCGGACCGATTCCATCGCGCCAGTCGTAAGTGTCTGCAAAGCAACCACCCGGATAGCGAACGACCGGGGCTTTGATTTTGCGCATTTCGTCGACCAGATCTTTGCGAATGCCGCCAATATTTTGGACTTTCGAATTTTCTCCCACCCAAACGCCGTCATAGATCACGCCACCAACGTGCTCAATAAAGTGCCCGTAAATATTGGGAGAGATCGTGCCCAAAACCTCGTTTGGCAAAACCTCGACCCGAGCGTCGGGTGCGCTCGATGCGACGGCGCTCGCCAGCCTCGCGGGTCTGGCAAGCAAGAGCGCCGCTGCACCGAATGCGCTGGTGCGGACGAACTCCCGGCGTTTGATCATGACAGTACCCCTGGCTCCGGGGAGATGAGTGGCGCTAATGGGAAAGGTCGCACGTCAGCCTCTGGATTTGTTGCAAAAGATAAGCAACTTTGCAAACTTTTGAAATGCGGGAAGAGTATATACTCCCTTGGTTCTGCGAACGCCCCTTTTAATTATGCCTCGCTCCCCAAGCCCCTTTCGGCCAAACCGGCAGTCTCGGGCAGGACTTCTACTGAGTTGCAGTCTGCTCTTTCTCTGCTCCACTGCATTTGCGGAGCCGTCCGCCCAGACCCTGGAACTTTCACGTCCCATTCGATCCTGGGAGTTTGTTTCGGCTGTGGGCACGCGTGCCGGGCTGTTGGGGAATGAACATGGAACCCTGGAAGCGTGGGTTTACCCGTTGAAAATTCTGCGTGACTTTCATTTGCGGTTCCGTGTCGATGGCGCAACGATTCCCGCGGAAGCTCTGGCCCGAACTTTGATTGTTCATCCAGAGTCGAGCACCATTGTTTATACCGGCGACGTTTTTTCCGTCCGCGAAACTTTGTTCGTACCGGTGCATGAATCTGGCGCCATCATCGCTTTTGAAGTTGATACCGCCGAGCCTCTGGAGATCGAGGCGATTTTCAAACGTGATTTTCAGCTGCAGTGGCCGGCAACCCTAGCAGGAGTCGATGAAGATTGGGATCCAGCCCTGCGAGCCTTCCATTTCGGGGACGAGTCGAGAAAATTCAATGCTCTGGTTGGCTCTCCATCCGCGGTCAAGAGCTCGCAAGAATACTCCAGCAACTATTTCTCCTCTCAGGAGGATTCCGTTCTTCTGGGTGCGACAAAGAAAGGGAGCGAGACGAAACTCATCGTCATTGCGGCAGGGTTTGAAGGACCGGCCGCGCTGGCAACCCTCTACGATCACCTGGCAAGAGATTATGCGGAGTTGTTGCGGAGCTCCGCCGCCTATTACCAAGACTATCTGGATCGCACGGTCAGCCTGAAGCTTCCCGACGTCCAACTCGAAACAGCCTACGACTGGGCGAAGGTGAGCATGCTTCAGGGCGTCGTGCAGAACCCCTTTTTGGGTGAAGGTCTGGTTGCCGGGTTCAACACGTCAGGCTACGACTATCGGCCTGGCTTCGCCTGGTTCTTTGGTCGAGACGCGGAGTGGACCTCTTTGGCCTTGGATGCGGATGGCGACTTCCCGACTGTCCGTAAGGCCTTGGAGTTTCTGAGCAAGTACCAGCGGGCGGATGGCAAGATTCCTCATGAAGTCTCTCAAAGCGCTAGTTTTATAGATTGGTTCAAGAGCACGCCGTACGCCTACGCCTCCGCGGATGCAACGCCGCTGTTCATCATTGCGGTGAACGATTACGTCACCCACAGTGGGGAAGTTGGATTCGCTCGGCAGAATTGGGACGGCCTCTGGAAAGCTTACGGGTTTCTCCGATCCACGAATGACGCGCGGGGACTGGCACAGAACTCCGGCGTGGGAACCGGCTGGATCGAAGGCGGACCACTCTATCCAGTGCAGACTGAGCTGTACCAAGCGTCGCTAGGCCTCGAAGCCACACGCGCACTTTCTCACCTTGCTCATCTACTGGGTAAACAAGATCTTGCCCAAGAACTAGAGCAAACGTTCGAACGGCAAAAGCCGCTTCTCGATAAGACGTTCTGGTCTGCTGAAAACAAGATCTACGCGTATGCCCTCGATGCAAGTAATAACCGCGTCGACGTGCCCAGCGTCCTAGCCGCGGTTCCGATGTGGTTTAACCAGCTCGACGGAGACCGGGCTCGAAGCATGATTGAGGAGCTAGCCCGCAGCGACCACCAGACCGACTGGGGGATGCGCATTCTTTCTTCAGGCGACCCGAAATACAATCCAGGCGGATATCATTATGGATCCGTATGGCCGCTGTTCACTGGTTGGGCGTCCGTCGGGGAGTACCGGTACCATCGCCCGTTTCCCGCCTACCTAAACTTGCGGGCCAATGCTTTGCTTACATTGAATGGGTCGCTGGGCCACGACGCCGAGGTTCTTTCGGGCGATTACTTTCAGACGCTGGCGACAGGATCTCCTCACCAGATTTGGTCGGCGGCTATGGTGGTCAATCCTCTGCTGAGTGGACTGCTTGGCTTGCAAGTGGACGCTACCGATTGTCAGTTGAATTTTGCTCCTCACATTCCGGCGGGCTGGAGGTCTTTCTCCATCAATAATCTTCGCTTGGGCGCGGTAGCGTTGAATTTGAATTACCAACGCGCGCCCGACAGTATTCGATTAGAAGTGCAATCTAGCGGTACGGGACATTGCTCTCTGCAGTTCTCCCCAGCCTTGAGTTTACGCGCCAGGATTGATGGCGTTCGACTCAACGGACGTGAAGTGCCCTTTCACATTGAAGCGAACTCATCGGATCTGCACGTGACTCTGAATCTCCCCATTATCGGTGACCGAAATACGATCGAAATTCAGATGACGAATGACTTTGAGTTTAGCGAGGCATCGGCTCTTCCGGCATTAGGAGGCATCAGCCACGGTCTACGAGTGCTTTCCGAATTGTGGTCGCCAGCGCGGGACACTTTAAAACTGCTACTCTCGGGCGCGGCGGGAGAGAGTTATGAACTCTCCGCGTGGAACCCAGACCAGATCTCTTCCATCGAAGGAGCTTCGCTCGAGGAGAAAGCCGGGCCGGAAGCAAAAATCCGTGTACAACTCCCAGCGAGCGCTACCGGAATCGATTCGCAGTCGACCGTCATCTTTCATTTTGCTGCGAGGTAAGGGTGCAGTGCTTCAATTTCTGGCTCTTGAGCATTACGGAGACGACACGAGATGCCTCAGAACTTCAGATCCATAGCTTTACTCGCTATGAGTATGTGCCTTGCGCTTTCTTTTTCCATGGCGCAGGAGCAGCCGGTGGATGCCGAGGGCCACGCTTGGTGGCAGCACGCTGTTTTTTATGAGGTCTATCCGCGCAGTTTTGCCGACAGCAACGGGGATGGTATCGGCGATCTCAAGGGCATCGAGTCCAAGCTGGACTACCTAAAGCAACTGGGAGTGGATGCCATCTGGATCACGCCCTGCTACCCCTCGCCGCAGATCGATTTCGGCTACGACGTTTCTGATTACGAAAACATCGATCCAATGTATGGAACCTTGGAAGATTTCGACCACCTAGCGAAGGCCGCGAAGAAACGGCACATTCGCATCATCATGGATTTCGTCCTCAACCACACTTCTGACCAGCACCCGTGGTTTCTGGATTCGAAGTCATCGCGCACGTCGGCTCATCGCGACTGGTACATCTGGCGCGACGGCAAGAGCAACGGACAACCTCCCAACAATTGGATCTCAGGCTTTGGGGGTTCAACTTGGAAGTTCGATCCCACAACTGGTCAGTATTACTACCACTACTTTGCCACCGCGCAGCCCGATCTGAACTGGCGCAACCCAGCTGTCGAAAAGGCCATGTTCGATGTCACTCGATTCTGGTACAAGCACGGCGTCTCCGGGTTTCGTCTGGATGCGGTTGATCTTTTGTTCGAGGACCCCGATCTGCGTGACAATCCTGTTCTGCCGGGAACGAACGAACTGGGCGACCCGAAAACGGACGAAAAATACAATGACAAACTGCCGGAGAATCATGACGCTCTTCGCGGCCTCAGGAAAGTTGCAGACGAAAGCGATGCCGTTCTGGTGGGTGAAACCTACACGGAGAGCGCAGCCGAGCTAAAGCAATACTATGGGACTCACAACGATGAAATCCAGTTGCCCATGGATTTCATGTTCTGTACTCTCGATAAGCTTTCCGCGGGCGAATTCCGCAAGCAGATTGCGCTCGCCGAATCCACAGGCGGCTGGCCAACCTATGTCATTGGCAATCACGACATGGCGCGATCCCTCATGCGCTACGGTGACGGGACGCACAACGACCAGATTGCCAAGCTGATGGCGGGGCTCTATCTGACTCTGCGGGGTACTCCGATCATGTACTACGGCGAAGAGATCGGCATGGAGAACGTCAACCCCACGCGGAAGGAAGATGTGAAGGATCCGATGGGAGTCACGGGATGGCCAGGATACAAAGGCCGCGACGGGGAGCGCACTCCCATGCAATGGGACGACTCCGCCAATGCGGGATTCACCAAGGCAGCGAAACCCTGGCTGCCGGTTCCCCCGAGCGCGAAGACGCACAATGTTGCGAGCGAATTGAACGACCCGAACTCCATCCTGCAGTTTTACCGGCAGTTGCTGGTATTACATCATCGCAATCACGCCCTTCTGGACGGAGATTATGTCTCCCTGAACCAGGATGATCCCAACGTGCTCTCCTACCTGCGGCGATATAAGAATGAAGCCGTACTGGTTGTTCTGAATATGTCGGGGACGGCGCAGCAGGTCCGCTTTAATCTCTCCGCGCAAGGCTTCTCTTCCACCAAGGCCAAGACTTTACTAACGACCTCGGCGCCCGCCCCCAGTGGTCAACTGGATCAGATCGCTCTGGAGCCATTTGCCGTATACATCGCACAAGTCTCCCGATGAAGGGGTGTTTGGATGAGGGAAATTAACCAACGACAACTTTGGTGGTTACCGTGCTTCAGAAAAATTCTGATTGGCATCTTGATGACGTGCGTCTCTGTCTGGGCCCAATCGGATAGCGAGCAGAGCACAATGCTATCCAGCCTTGCCTCACCTCACCCGTATGTCCAGAAGCGGGCTTCGAGCTATGACCGCACCGGCGGCAACCACGATTTTTACAAAATTGCTGCCGGGGACACGATCCCATTACTCGATGACTCCGGCCCCGGAATCATTACCCACATCTGGATCACCATCGCTTCGCCCGAGCAGTATCACTTAAAAAAGCTGGTTCTACGCATGTATTGGGACGGCGAGACCTCGCCGAGCGTGGAAGTGCCAATCGGAGACTTCTTCGGTCTCGGGCTGGGCGACTACTTCCAATTTGAATCCATCCCCCTGTCTGTGGCCCCGGATAAGGCCTTGAACTCGTTTTTCCCGATGCCTTTTCGGAAGCGAGCCCGAATCACGGTCACCAATGAAGGGAGCGAAGCGGTCGATGCGTTCTATTTCAACATCGACTATCAGGCCTGGCACAAGGACCTTGCGGCCGATACCATGTATTTTCATGCACAGTACCGCCAGTCAACCCCGGCTAAAGGGTGGACTCATCAGTGGGAATCAAACGACGCGCCTGCCGTAATCGCGAAGAAAAATCTTGACGGGGAAAACAATTACGTTTGGATGGAAGCCACCGGCCCGGGACACTTCGTAGGCGTGACCATGTCAATTCTTCAGAATCAGGACGGCTGGTGGGGTGAAGGCGACGACATGTTCTTTGTCGACGGAGAAAAGCATCCCTCCATCAACGGCACCGGATCAGAAGACTACTTTCTCGGCGCTTGGGATTTTGGCGACCATCCGTTCTCTTATGCACTATACGGGGCACCGGTGAAGGGCACCGAACTTGCGGGTAGCCGCTCTTCCGTGTATCGGTTTCACCTGGATTCGCCGATCCCTTTCACCACATCTCTCAGAGCAACGATCGAGCACGGCCACGCCAATCATCGTTCCGATAATTTGTTTTCCGTGGCCTATTGGTACCAGAAGGAACCGCATGCCGCCTTTCCCGCCCTGCCCCCGGTCGCGCAACGCCTACCCCGAATCTATCCGGTGGGAGGTCCGGGGAATGCTGCGCAGTAACCATTTCCGCATGCAGTTGCTACTCAGTTGCATTTTCTTGTTGCCGACTGCGTCCTCGGTGGCGGGCACGAAAGACAATGCCAGCACACCCAAGTTTGACAGCATCCGGGTTGACGCTCTCGACGCCGACGCGTGGAACGGCGTGGTCTTCGCGGCGCGGGCATTCGGGCAGCCCTCCGACTTTGCCTTCCGATTCGGATCGTTCAGCCAGACCTTCATCGATGGACCGGCGATCTTCGATGCTGTTCGGGAAGTCGGGCCTCATGCTCCGGATGGGTCGTACCGTCGCATGTCGTGGGCGGGTTCCCCCGCGCGATGCGCTGATCACGCTCGAATGGTTGCGGATTGATGAGACGACGGTGGTGGGAACGATCACCGCCGACTCTGATTTCCAAATCGTTCTCGAAACTTATATTCCCCTGGCAGGAACTTCCTGGGGTCGGTGGAACTGACCAGCTGATCTTATTTTGACGCTCGGGTCAAATTGTCGGACTGTTCAGCCCGGGCCACGAGACTTGTTCCCAAACCTAAGCAGTCCTCCAAAAGGTCGGCGAGACCGCACCGCCGTCACGCCTAGAAGCTGATTTTTACCGCCAACTGGCCTTGCCGATTGCCGACGGCCAGATACGTTATCTGCCCGAAGCTGGGATCGCCGGCGTTGGTGTCAGGCGTGCCGAAGACGGGATGATTAAAGGCGTTTTGGGCTTCCAGGCGCAACTCCAACCGTATTCCTTCATGCACGTTCGACAGCAGGAACTGTTTGGTGAGTGACAAGTCGCTGGTGAATGCCCGTGGTGTACGGATGTCCGCCGTGGTCCGCGGAGCGTTGCCGAGGGTAAACGGGGCGGGACACTGCACTTCGGCGGGGACGGCACAATTCCCAGTATTCTGACCGTTGACAAAAAATTGGTTGACCCAGTCGACGTCTTTGCCGTAGTTGCGCCTGGGCATGCCGACGAAATTGGGGCGCTGAGGACCGTAGGTCGGCAGCGGCGTTCCCCCATTCAAAGTAAAGAATTGCAGCGGCCAGCCGGAGCGAATCTGCCAGATGCCACTGGTCTTCCACCCGCCGATGATGTAGTCCACCAATCGTGGCATGTCAGTCCAAAAAGCTTTGCCACGGCCGATGGGCAGGTCATAGCTGTAGCTGAATTTCAGCATGGCCGGTATGTCGAATGTCGACAGACTCCTTTCCGACCGAGGGTTGTTAGGATCCTGCAGGGCCCAGCCCGCCTCGGGGCCGTAGTTCCCCAACCAGGCCACATTGGTGTCGTACGTCGAGGAATCGTCGATTGATTTCGACCAGGTGTAGCTGGCTAGAAGCTCCAGGCCGTTGCTGTAGCGCTTGTTTGCGGTGAGCTGCAACCCATGATACGTGGAGTTCGCGATGGGTGGCTCGTCCGTCGTAACGCCAGAGGGAAACTGGGGGTAGGGCAACCGCAGTTGAAACTCTTGGATCTGCTGGCTCGAAAGCACGCTGTTTGGATCGGAGATCGGTCCGCCGTTTTGCGAGGAGAATGGGTTGTTCACATAGGTCAACAGATTGTTAAGCTGGCCAGGGTTGTTCTCGATTTGAGGCCCGAGGAAGTCGCGATTGTTGTCGCCGGCGAAGTAGAGGTGGGTTCCTTTCTTTCCGATGTAGTCCGCACTAAAAACGACGTTCCACGGCAATTGGCGCTCGACGCCAAGAGTCCAGCTCTGCTCATACGGCGTTTCCGCTGCGTCATGGCTGCGGAGCGGGCCAATGGCGCCATAACCCACATCATTCAGCGCTCCTAGAGCACCTCCCGGCGGCTGGATCAGCCCGTTGGGAAATGGATTGTTCATGTGGATCCACGGAGAGTTGCCCTGATTTAGATAGGTGGTGATCTGGGAGGTATATTGGTTAAAGCCCTGCGAACCATAGCTCAACAGGCCGTTGGCGCCGGAGCGGGTCTGGCTGTAGAAGATGCCATAGCCGCTCCGCAGCACCATTTTCGGGGCGAACTGGTAGGCGACGCCGAAACGGGGCTGAATGTCGTGCCAGTCCGTAAGCCAGTCCGAGCGCACTTTGGGACTGTTAAATTGCTCGCCGCCGCGCAGCGAAAGGGTTGTTGGTCCGTAAAACGTGTCGTCGTAGGAAAGCGTGCCGCCGTTCAGCGGGTTGACCAAATTGGGATCGAACCAGTTCATGCGATTGAAGCGCTCGGTTCTGGGCAGCGAGACGTCATAGCGTAGTCCCAGATTGACGGTTAGTTTGCTGGTCACTTTCCAGTTGTCTTGAGCAAAGCCGGCGTACTGGTAGTTTTCGCTCGCCGGCCGGAACTGTAACTCGTAGAAACCGCTTTGGAACTGCCCCATGAGGAAGCTGGCCATGGTATCTCCGCCGGCAATGTTGCCATCGTTGCAAGCGATTCCGAAGTCTGGACCCGGGCACTGTGAACTGCCCGAGCTGGCGAATTGGAAATAGCCTTCTGGCGCATTGGTCTGGATGTAATTTTGCTGGTGCAGGCGGGCCTCTAATCCGAACTTCAGTTCATGGGAGCCGTGAACCTTGACCAGGATTGCGGTCGCCTGGCCGGTGTCCTGCCCCTGCTTATAGTTGCCATACGGGTTGTCCCCTATGTTGGGAAAGCCTGCCGCGAAATAATCGGCGAGAAACATCGGCGGAACCCCATTGAAACCGTTCGACTCCAGATAGGACGGGAAACCCAGCGTGCTGAGAGGATTGGCATTCAGGCTAGAGTTGTACGCATAAATCAGCGTGGCGCCTCGCGTGAATCCAAAGGTGGTGGTCAGCAGCATCGTGGGACTGATGGTGTAGACCTCGTTGAGGGCGAACAGGTGCGAAGTGCTCGTGTTCGCTCCGCCGGCACAGGGATCGGCGAAGTTCTTGAAGCAATTGAAAGGAGTGCTGCTACCCCACTGTTGCGAGTACTTTCCGCTCAGCAGATTCTTCTGGTTAAATCGGTGGTCAATCTTCAGATCGAACTGTTGGTTGTTGCTGGCGGTTGCGCCCGAGGCGATCCAGTTTATGTACGGACTCGGATTGGGCATGTTGGGGGTCGCTTGAGGGAAGAGGCCGATCATTTTAGCCGCGACCGGGTCGATTAAATTGCCCCGGACGCCAGGGGTTGGCTCGAACTGGCCCGGAGGACAGGAGTTTCCCGCGGGAAAGCCGGGGGCAGCAGAATTGCAGCCCGGGCTTATGTATTGGTCAACTCTGTTGTTCGGAATCGGGGTGAGACGCACCGCACCGCCATCATTGGAGTTATAGATGCCAGAATAAGGGTCGTAAAGCTGGCCAGCGGGATTGTTACAAACTCCGTTCACGAAGATCGCGCCTGGCGCTGGTCCGTTGGGACCATCCCCGCCGCAGAGCTCTGAGAAATTTCCCGTGCGCTCGGCCACGCTGGGCACGCCCGCAAAGTAGGTAGACATCGAGCTCTGGAGCGTTCCATCCCAGTCGAAAAAGAAAAAGGTCTTATTCTTCCAGATGGGTCCGCCAAAAGTGCCGCCGAAATCGTGGCGGTGAACCGGGGGAATGGGGATGCCACTCTGATCGTTGAACCAGTTGTTGGCGTCGGTGATGGTGTTGCGGACGAAGTCGTAGGCCTCTCCATGAAAGGTGTTCGTGCCCGTGCGCGTGACCATGTTGACGATCGAGGCGCCGGAAAAGCCGTACTCGGCGCTGAAGTTCGACTGCTGCACCTTGAACTCTTCCACCGCCTCCGGCGAGGGAATGTAGGTGGCATAGGTGATGCCGCCATTAGGCTCGAAGTTGGTAATAGTGGCTCCATCCATCAGAATGTCGGCGCTGGCCCCGCGGCTGCCGTTGGAGATGAAGTTCGTCCCATTCGTGTCGCCGACGCTGTTCGCGTCACTTTGGTCGTTGACGCCCGGCGTCAGGTACATCAGGTCCATCACGTAGCGATCAATCAACGGCAGGTCATTGATGAACCTGCGGTCGACCACCTGGCCGGTCACCGCATCTTGGGTGTCGATGGTCTGGGCCTGGGCCGTAACTTCAACATTTTGTGCCGCACTCGCAACCTTTAGAGTCAGATTCGCAGTCGGGTTCTCGCTGACGTTCAATTTAATCTGGGTGCGCACGGTTTTCTCAAACCCTTTCAACTCCGCCGTCACGGAGTACACTCCCGGCGGAATTGAAACAAACAGGTACCGGCCTTCGTTGTCCGACTTGGTCGTAAACTTATATCCCTTCTCTTCGTCGAGGAGGGTGACCTTTGCGCCCTGGATGACGGCCGCCGACGGGTCGGTGAGAATGCCGCTGATCGTCCCAAAGTAGCCTTGTGCGAAGAGTGTGGCCGGCAGCAGGACGAAGACGGCGGTGGTTAGAGTTCGCAATACGCGCTGGCAATTTTCCCGAAGCGTTAAAGTGGAAAGACTCACGTTGCCCCCTTTTTGCCGATAAAACAAACCAGCTCTGTACTCTCGATCTTGTCAGATTCCGTCCAACGAAACCTCTCTCTCACAGCACAATGCTCGTTCCGGCGATGTGAATCCGGCAAGAGCGGACTGGTTCCTTATTAAAACGATTCATTATGCACTTCCGGAGCAACTATGCAAAGGGCTTTTTAGCTTAACCGGGCGGAATCAGGCCAGCACCGAAGGCCAGCCTGGCTATCCAGGGCGGAAGCGATGGAGCAATCTCCTGCCGAGGTTGCTTCCCTCCACTGACCCGGTAGGTGGTAGGAACCGCCGAGCTTGCGTGCCTGTGCAGGTTGGGCCAGAAAGCGATCCGGAGGAAATCGGGCGGGGTCCACAAGAAGAGGTTGAGAAGCTGGAGCAGGTCCGCGGGCGAGTTGGCGGAAACCTTTGTGCTAGTGTCGTGTTGAACCTACTGAAGATAAAGGCGTGCCCGCCATGGGTGCCAGACTGACGAAAGCCATGCACAGTTGCTGCTTCGCGATAATGCTCTTGGTTGCGAATTCCGTGCTTGCCGCGCAAGCGACACATTCGCCGACCGCCGCAATGTCCGCTCCCAACTCCAATCACTCCCATCCGCCCGCCCAATGGACCGAGGAGCAGCGCGCCCTTCATGCGCTAAACCGCTTGACCTTCGGGCCGCGGCCCGGCGATCTGCAGAAGGTCATGGACATGGACGTCAACGACTGGATCGAGCAACAACTCCATCCGGAGGAGATCAGCGACAGCGTTCTCGATGGAAAGCTTGGCGCGTTTCGTACTTTGCGCATGTCAACGCGCGACCTGGTGCAGACCTTCCCCAACAACAATCTGGTCAAGTCCGCCGCCGAGGGTAAGATTCCTCTGCCCACAGATCCGCTGAAGCGGTCGATTTACGAAGTGCA
>PMHI01000670.1:0-336 GCA_003156615.1 Acidobacteriaceae bacterium
TGGAGATCGCAGCCTCGGACGTCCAACGATGGTGGATTCATCCAGATACCATGGTTCAGGCACGACTGTTCGGTACGCTAGACGGAGCTCTCCCAGGTCGCGTGTCTTTCAATCCGGCCGCGAAATCTCCCGACGGGCGCCTGTGGTTTGTAAACGGTGTGGTTCTTCAGATGATCGACCCGTCACATCTGTCTGGTGGCGGGACTGTCCCGCCGGTCTACGTCGAGACGGTTGTTGCTGACCGAAAGCAATATAAACCAGAAGAGAGTCTTCAACTTCCGCCTTTGACTCGTGATCTCCAAATTGGCTACACCTCGCCGAGTTTTCTCATTCCCC
>PMHI01000670.1:342-1488 GCA_003156615.1 Acidobacteriaceae bacterium
CTGGGTCCCGGGAAATATCGGTTTCGTGTAATCGCGTCCAACAACAACGGCGTCTGGAACGAGGCAGGCGCAGCGGTGGACTTCGCGATTGCTCCGGCCTACTGGCAGACGAACTGGTTCCGCCCACTGTGTGTGGTGGCATTCCTGGCCTTGGTTTATTGGGCTTATCGATTTCGCGTTCGGCAACTGCGGCGTCAGGAAAAGAAGCTGCGGGATGTGGTTGAAACCATTCCAACATTTGCCTGGACTGCTCTGCCCGACGGCGCATTGGACTTCATCAATCATTACTGGGTGGAATATACGGGTTTGTCCGCGGAGAAGACGATGGGTTCAGGATGGAAAGCGGCCGTTCATCCTGCAGACTTGCCGTACTATGTGGAGAGACGAAGCGCCTCGGTTGCGTCTGGGGAGCCCTTCGAGCATGAGGTGCGTTTCCGGTGCGCGGTGAACGGTGAGTATCGCTGGTTCTTAAGCCGAAGTGTGCCGCTGCGGGACTCGGGAGGCAAGATCGTCAAGTGGTACGGTATCTCGACCGACATTGAAGATCGCAAGCGCTCTGAGGAAGCTCTTCAGCGAAGCCAGTTTTACATCAATGAAGGGCAACGCGTTGCCCATATGGGAAGTTGGGCCTTCAACGCAGATGGATTCGAATACTGGTCCTCCGAGTTGTTTCAGATCCATGGTCTTGAAGCGAGTGGCAAGCCGCCAACAGTAGAAGAATACTTGGCTCTTGCACACCCGGAAGATCGCGCGTTCGTGAAACAAAAAATTACGAACATGTTGGCCGACCATCGCCCATTCGACTTCACGAAAAGGATTGTGCGGCGAGATGGAGCGGTTCGCAGCGTGCGCTGCGTGGGTGTTCCGGTCATGCAAGGAGGGATTTTCCAGGGTTTCCTTGGGACAGGGATGGATGTTACTGAGCAAGAGCGACTAACGGAAGAACTGCGCCGGAGTGAAAGCCATCTTGCCGAGGCGCAAAGGCTGGCTCATACGGGCAGCTGGGCTTGGCGCGTAGCGGATCGGAAGACGGTGCACCTCTCCGAGGAGTTCTACCGGATTTGCGGCTTCGATCCAGCTGAGGGATCGCTGACTTTGGAACAATGTTCCCAACGCGTCCATCCGGAGGATCGCCTTAAGTGGAAG
>PMHI01000670.1:1533-6325 GCA_003156615.1 Acidobacteriaceae bacterium
AGAGCGTGAAAGACTGCGACAACTTGAGGCCGATCTGGCACATACCAATCGTGTGAGCACGTTGGGGGAAATGGCCGCGTCGCTGGCACACGAGATCAAGCAGCCCATCGCTGCTGCCATCACCACCGCCAACAGCTGCATAGAATGGCTGGCGCAAGAGCCACCCAACCTCGATCGGGCTCGTGCGGCAGCAGCCAGAATCGATAAGTATGGGAATCGCGCGGCCGAGATCATCGACCGCATACGCTCTCTCTACAAGAAGTCTCCTCCGCAGCGTGAATTGGTCGACGTGAACGGAATTATCGAGGAAATGCTCACGCTGCTGAAAGGTGAGGCCAGTCGATACTTGGTTGCCATGCGCACGGAACTGACCACCGGCCCGACCCAAATCATGGCAGATCGTGTGCAGCTGCAGCAGGTATTCATGAACCTCATGCTCAACGCCATCGAAGCCATGAAGAACTCAGGCGGGGAGCTTACGGTTAAGTCGCAACTGCAAGACGGTCAACTCCTGTTCTCGGTCAGCGATGCAGGCCCGGGACTACCATCTGGGAATGTTGACCAGATCTTTTCCGCGTTCTTCACAACCAAGCCACAGGGCAGCGGGATGGGGCTGGCCATTAGCCGTTCCATTGTGGAATCGCACGGCGGCCGATTGTGGGCGACCCCAAACGACGGAGACGGTGCAACTTTTCATTTTTCGTTGCCTATCCATGTGACGGAGTCAGCACTGGTCATCTAAAGACGTTTTTTCGGACTTTTATCGCGAGACCCGCCGAGAGATATGTCGTGTCCCTTCTTTGTCCGCTGTGAGTCGTACGATTCTTGCGCATCGGAGTTAAGATTTAATCCCATGGCCGACGAGTCTCGGCGCCCGATCGGGAAGCAGAAATCGGTTGATTTGCCGACCGGAATGGAAACGGGACGGCATTGCTCGTCCATGCATTGTTCGCCTTTGCCCTGCCGGACGAGTTCCTTTAGGTTGGCTGTGGCTCATGGTTGACATCGCGAAAATCGGAGCTCTGGTTCACAATGCGCCCTTCCCTGCCTGGTTGGCCACGGGCAAGGGGGATTGCGTATATGCCAATCCAGCCCTGGAACGCCTGACCGGCCTCAATTCAGAACAGATCAACCAAGCGGACTGGCGCAGTTTTCTTCAGCAGGAGGATCGAGCCGCCGCAACGGCTTCCTGGCAAAGATCTCTCGCAGCCGGAACTCCATATCGGGTGCGGGTTCGCATGCGAGGAGTCGATAGTCCACACAAAACCGTTGAACTGATCGCTTTCGGGCTCAAAGCTGATGACGGGACAGAACTCTGGTTGTTTGTGGGGTCACATGTAGGCGCCCCCACTCACCAAGGTCCAACGCTCGAAACAGAGTTACAAGCCAATCTTAATTTGATGCCGGCGCCCAGCTGGTATTCCCTTCCATCCGGCGCGCTCACTTTCGTGAACGAACGGACTGCCGATTATCTCGGTCTCGATAGAGACCATCCTCTACGCTTTGGAATCGACACGGGCGCATCGTGGGATTCGCATATCCCGTTTCTGCATCCGGACGACCACGAAGAGACACGCAGGATCTGGTCCACATGTCTACGCACGGGCTGTGCCGGCGAGGTGAGGTTTAGAGTTCGCAACGCTGAAGGAGGGTACCGCTGGTTCCTTAGCCGCGCCGAACCCCTACGAGCAAGCGATGGAACTCTGCTGTATTGGATCGGCGTGAATCTTGACGTCGATGACGTCACACGGGCAGAAGATGACCTTCGTAAGAGTGAAAAAGAGCTTCGCGATGTGATTGATACGATTCCNNAGGATTCACACGGTTGGGGATGGCAAGTGGCCTTTCATCCAGAGGACTTGCCGCCATTAACGAAGAGATGGCAGGAGTTGCTTATCTCGGGAGAGCCGGGCGAAATCGAGGCGCGTCTTCGCCGGCACGATGGAGTCTATCGATGGTTTCTCATTCGCGTCCAGCCATTTCGCGACGCAACCGGCAATATCGTCAGGTGGTACGGTACGAGCACGGATATCGAGGACCGCAAGCGCGCCGAAGAGGCCCTGCAGTTGACGTCTAACGACTTGCAGGAAAGCAAAGCCAGGCTTGAAGAAGCTCAGCGCATCACGCATGTCGGGTACTGGGAGCGGGACCTCGTGACCAGTCGCATCACCTGGTCAGACGAAACCTATCGCATTTTCGGGCTGCAGCCTCAGGAACATCCAGTGGACCTGAACACGCTCCGGCAAAAGGTCCATCCCGAAGATTGGGAGTTTGTCTCTCGGGCACTGAACGACGCGCTTGCTGGGGGGCCTCGCTACAACGTGGAATATCGCATACTGCGGCCCACGAGCGAACTTCGCGCCGTGCATAGTGAGGGCGATGTAAAGAGAGATGCGTCGGGACGTCCCTACCAAATGTTCGGTACGGTCCAGGACATTACCGGCCGGAAGCGGGCAGAGGAAGACCTGCAACGAACCCAGTTTTACCTCAGCGAAGGACAGCGCCTTGCCCGCATGGGAAGTTGGGCATTCAACCCCTCTGGTTTTTTTGAGTACTGGTCTCCGGAGTTGTTCAAGATTTGCGGCTTGGATCCGCAGAAGGGAGCTCCGACACTGGAAGAGTATCTAGCGACCCTTCATCCTCAAGACCAAGAATCCATGGCGGAAACCATCAAAACGATGCATGCGGACCGTTGTGGGTGCGACGTAAAAAAACGAATTGTTCGACCCGACGGCGAACTGCGCTACGTTCGCTGCGTAGGAATTCCTGTTGTTGAAGGCGAAGTCCTTAAGGGATTTCTTGGCACCGCCATGGATGTCACCGAGCAGGAACTGTTGACACAGGAGTTGGAGCGTCAGCAGGCATACCTGACCGAGGCGCAGAGGTTGACTCATACGGGTAGCTGGGCCTGGAATGTATCAGATCGGAAGACAGTGCACGCTTCCGAGGAATGGTATCGCATTTTCGGGTTCGATCCAGCGGGGGGAGCGTCGACTTGGGAAAAGCGCCTCGAACGCATCCACCCCGATGATCGCCTTCACTGGAAAAGCACGGTCGAAAGCGCAATCGCGGAAAAAGCGGATTTTGATGTGATTTTCCGGATTGTTTTGCCGGAGGGGATGGTTCGATGGGTCCACACCGTCGGTCATCCTGTCCTGACTGCTAATGGCGAACTCGTGCAATTCATCGGCAGCTCGGCTGACATTACAGAGCTTAAATCCGCCGAGCAAGAACATGATAAGCTGCGCCAGCTAGAGGCCGATCTGGCGCACATCGATCGTGTGAGTACGTTGGGCGAGATGGCGGCATCCCTGGCACACGAGATCAAGCAGCCTATCGCGGCCGCAATCACGAGCGCCAACAGTTGCATCGAATGGCTTTCGCACGACCCGCCAAACATTGAAAGGGCCCGCGCAACCGCGGCCAGAATCGATCGATATGGCAGACGCGCGGCTGAGATCATCGATCGGATACGTTCCTTCTACAAAAAGTCTCATTCCGAGCGTGAATTGGTTGACGTGAACGAGATTATCAACGAAATGCTTGCATTGCTCCAGGGTGAGGCCACGCGATTCTCCATTGAGATGCATACGGAACTTGCCGCGGAACTCCCTAAAATTGCTGCGGATCGCATCCAATTGCAACAGGTCTTCATGAATCTCATGCTCAATGCCATCGAAGCTATGAGTGACTCGGGCGGAGAAGTTAGGGTGAGATCGCAACTGCGGGACGGTCAACTATTGTTCTCAGTCAGCGACACAGGGCCGGGACTGCCGGCCGGGAATGTTGACCAGATCTTTTCTGCGTTCTTCACGACCAAACCGCAGGGCAGCGGAATGGGGCTGGCCATCAGTCGTACCATTGTGGAGTCGCACGGCGGCCGGTTGTGGGCGACCGCTAACGACGGCCGCGGCACAACCTTTCATTTCACCGTGCCGACTGAAATGCAATCGTGAGGTCGGTAGTCATCGAGGGTGGATGCCGATATTTTTGAGCTGAGCATATTCGGCTCTGGCTTGCCGATAGAGGGGAATATCGGGGTCGGCATCTTTCCAAAGGTTGAGGAATTCTTCGTAAGATTTGCGGGCGGCTGCGTTATCGCCCATCATCTTTTGCGCTCGGCCGCGCTGGAGCCGGGCCAGGGGTCCGATGACATGTCTCACGCTAAAACCGGGATTGTCGATCAGCTTTTGGAACTGAGCCGCGGCCGCTTGGCCATCGCCGAGCCCCAGGTATGCGAGACCGCGGATATAGGCGGGGTATACAGACTCAAACGATCCCGTAAACGCCAGATCGTATTTGGCTGTGCCGCTGAGCAAATCGATGGCTGCGGCCGGATCGTTTTGCCGCAGCTTGATCGCGGCCCGGATGGTGGGAATGAGGTAATGCTGCACGAGCGTGTCCTCAGGCCTTTCCGCGCCAATCTGATCTGCGAGTCTACCGGCTTCCGCGATTCGTCCGGATCTCGCGAGCGCGAGCGCCAGGNNGCCGAGAGGACCATCCACGAGTCGGCATTCTTGGCCTTTGGGGTTTGCCCGAAAGCTTCCAGGCGGCGACGTTCGGCGAAGTGAAAGCGACCCTGTTGAATGTCGATCGAGGAGTGTTCATCCAGGAAGTCTTCTCGATACCTGCCTTGCTCTTCTTGCTTGAGAATCTTTTCGACATTGTCCCGGTCGCCCGTGGCGAATGCCACAATTAGTCTTTCCCGCCTGATGAGTGAATTGTCGAGTTTAAGGGCGTCCGCTTTGGCGAGCCATGACTTTGCCTCACTGAATCTGCTGGCGAACCTGAT
>PMHI01000392.1 GCA_003156615.1 Acidobacteriaceae bacterium
GGGGTCAACTTGAAGGGCGTCTTTCTGGTGACCCGCGCGGTGGTGCCCCACATGATCAAGGGCGGGGGTGGAGTAATTCTGTGCGCGGCCTCCGTCGTGGGACTCCTGGGGAACTTCGGACAGACGAATTACGTGGCTTCCAAGGCCGGTGTTATCGGCATGACGCGGACGTGGGCACGGGAGTTGGGCAAGTACAAGATTCGCGTCAATGCCGTGGCTCCGGGATTTATTGCGACAGACATGGTGCGGGCGATGCCCGAAAAAGTCCTCGAAGCCATGGTGGCACGAACACCGCTGGGACGGCCAGGTAAACCCGAAGATGTGGCCAATACATACTTTTGGCTCGCTTCGGACCAGGCAAGCTTCATTCACGGCGCCGTGATTTCCGTCGATGGCGGCGTCGTAATCGGAACCTGACAAAGCTCGGTCAGAGCGCCCTAGCGCCACGGGCGGGAGTCGATCGATCCCGGACACTCTGCTCATATCGAAGAGTGTTCAATTGTGCACAGACGTTGGCTGTCCTCCAATGCGATGTTCGAGTGATCGACAACTGTAGAGCTGATTTCGCAAGACTCCAACCATCACCAATGGCGCTGCGCCGGGAACGGTGGCAGCAGAAAGGATCAAAAAATGACCAAGACCAATGCCAATGTCAATACCAACACCAACACCAACACCAATCAAGCTACCGACTTCGCGAGCCTCTTCATCAAAGGAGTGGAACGAGCGGCCGAGTTGCAGAAGAAGTCGCTCGACGACGCGGCGCGGCAAAACGCGGAGGCGATCGCGGTTTCCAAGAAGGCCCCTCAGGCCGTGCACGCATCGCCTGGCGTGCTTGACCTGGCTGGACAAGCTTTTGAGGGGTACATCGACGCTCAGAAGAGCGTGATCGACCACATAGTGCAGCAGACGGCTGCACTGGTCGAGAGCGCGAAGGATAGCGGGAACTCGGCGCAGAAGGTTGCAGCGGACTTCACCAAGACCGTGCAGCAATCGATTGAGCGTGCTGTTGAAATGCAAAAGAAAGCGCTGGATCTCGCCACGCAGGAAGCTAAGGCATCGACCACCTCAAAACGCACCGCATGAGGCACGCATCCTCGTTATCACGGAGCAGCACTACCTCGGAGCGCTGTTCGCGCGGCGCTTCGGGTATTGCATGCCTGTCTGTCATCGATAACGTGCGAAGTGGAATGCACAGACGCAACGGATATTCAATGGAAGCCATCAAGGTATGGAGATGCGCGCAGTCNNATCGACCAGCACCTGGTTTGCCTTCACCGACTCTCCCGGCACGACGTTGACCGATTTCAGCTTTCCCTCCACCGGCGCGGTGACGGAGGTTTCCATCTTCATCGCTTCCAGTAAAACCATGAGGTCGTTCACCTTCAGGTGCTGTCCCGCGTTCACCGGCACACGCATGACTATTCCAGCCAGAGGACTGCGGCACAGCTTGGCTTCGCGATCGTCGGCATCCAGGGAAGACCCCGGTTTGCGCGGTGTGCGCAAGACGACCGATTGAATGGTGGTTGCCGCCGGCGTGGGGCGGTTGTCCAGCATCTGCGGGTGATCATCGTNNATCGTCTTCAGTGACCTCAACCTCGACTTCATACACTTGCCCGTCGATTGCTATGTTGAGCTTCATGGCTCTTCTAGCACTTCACTTGCTTCCGTGATTCGGCGTTCGCAGTCAGGGTCAGCGTCCCCGCTGCGTGATGTTATGCGAAGTTTGGACCGTCACACGTCCTTGCCGTGCCCAGCGGCCAACGGCATATGGCGCCTGCAGCATTCTTGCGGAGCGAATCCGGACCTTCTTGCCGAGAAACTCCGTGACGGCTGCGGCGATCACGGACAACGTCTTGGGCGTGACCTGCTGCGACGAACGGCTTGACCGGGAATCCATTTGGTTTGCTCCTAAAGGACCTCACAGGGGAATCAGCCCGTGTTTCTTGGCTGGACGAAGCTCTCGCTTAGTGTGCAACGCCTCCAGAGACAGGGCCAGGTATCGCCTGGTCTCGGAGGGCTCGATCACGTCATCCACGAACCGGCGGCCAGCGGACACATAGGGATTGGCAAACGTGCTGCGATACAGTTCGATCAGCTCATCCCGCTTTTGCGTCTTGTTTTCGGCGGAGTCGATCTCATGGCGAAAAACGATTTCCGCAGCGCCTTCGGCCCCCATGACGGCGATTTCCGCCGTCGGCCAAGCCACCACCCGATCCGCCCCCAGGTCTTTACAGCACATGCCGATGTAGGCTCCGCCGTACGCTTTGCGTATTACAACGGTTATTTTTGGGACGGTAGCCGCCGAGTAGGCGAACAGGATTTTCGCTCCATGACGGATAATGCCGCCATACTCCTGTTCAATNNTCAGAATCGAATGAAACGGGCCATCTTGTCGGAAGCATCGATGTCGAGCGCCCCCGCGAGTACGCAGGGTTGATTGGCGATGATCCCCGCCGTGCGCCCCTGGATGCGCCCGAAACCGATCACTACATTCTGGGCAAACCCAGGCTGGATTTCGAAGAAGTCCTGATGGTCGAGTAAACGCATGAGCAGGGTACGGATGTCATAGGCGACTTTAGGTTCTGCCGGTAACAAGTCATTTAGTTCAGGATCGTCTTCCAAGTCCAGGCTGTAGGCCAGCCGTGGCGGGTCCTCCAGGTTGTTCGACGGCAGGAAGCCCAGCAGACGGCGGGCAAGAGCGAGCGCTCCATCGTCGTCCTCGGCAATGAGGTGAACGACGCCGG
>PMHI01000423.1 GCA_003156615.1 Acidobacteriaceae bacterium
TGGGGATTTTTCGATCCGGCGGCCCAGGCTCTCCAAATAGTCTGCGAGTACCGCAAAAGCAGGGCTCGTTACCACAACTGCAGTAGGCGGTCGCCTTCGATCCGGAGGTGGACCCGCCTGGCGCCCACCTCGAAAGATTAATGGGGTTTCGAAGGCAACGGTAGCCAAGCCGTCGCCAACACGCGGTGCTATTCCCTTCGTCGCCGAACTCAGAAATAGGTCCATTGAATAACTCCGGTACTTACCTTGCTAAGGGAGACTACTCCCGGACTTAGTAACTCATTCCAACAGTCGCTTCAACTTGTCACCGCGTGTTACGCAACAATGCGAAATCGGACAGCGTAGTAATGTCTGCTAACAAACATTGAGATGGANNTTTGGAAACCAGGTGGCATGTAAGTCGCCCCTCACTGCCAGACAAGTTGCGCTGTGCAAGTTGCACAGCCAAGTTCTGCTAGCCAACAAGTCAAAACGATAACGACGAAGCACTATGCCGAGCACGAACAATTTAGTGTCGTCGGCGTGCGGGTAACAACACAGTGAGAATTCTTATCAAACATGAACGATTTCTCTTGGATGGCATCACAAGTGCATCTTCGAGTACGAAGCCCGTTCGATCCACCCTGAACGATAACCCACGAAAGGGGTAACTTATCCAGCTGCAGACCGGTCTACAATCCGTACCCACCTGGGATCCTTCCGTCTAATTTGGATTCAGAGCTTGCCAGGGTGCTGCGCGAAGTGGATGGCATCGAAGCTGAAGCCATTACGCAGTGGAAGGCCATAACACCTCANNCGTGTCCTGCCATATGCCATACGCTGGTTTTAGCGGACCGATCCCGTCAGTGAATCTTTTGATGATTGCGTACCCCGGATCGGCTCCATTTCGGGCCGGGAAGCGGACGGCGCAGCGATACACATATTCAAGCTACTTCCCTCCGCTCCAGTACGACGCGACCCAGGGCCTCTTCTTTGGCGGAAACTTCTGGGATTCACGTGCAACCGGATATTTGACCAGGACGCCTGACGGCGAGCAGTCACAGTTTCCTCCAGTCGATCCCAACGACAAGGCCAGCCCTGACACGGCTTGCATCGCCTACAAGCTTTCCTTGGCACCGTACGCCCCTCTCTTCGAGCAGATATGGGGTGCCGGGTCACTGAGCAGCATAAAATGGCCATCTAATGTCGCATCGGTCTGCGCTACTCCGGAGGGAGCCGCCGAGTTCGGCTCGAACACCCAGCTACTCGCTTTGAGTCCGAGCGATCGCACCCTTGCAACTAACGATTACGATCACTGGGCGCAGTCCATGAGCGCATTCGAGCACAGCCTCTCCATTAGCCCGTTCACTTCGAAATTCGACGCTTTCCCTCAAGGGCACATACACTATGAACTCCGACGAGGCCGCTGGTTATGCGCTGTTAACGGAAAAGGAAATTGCAACTCATGCCATCTCGACGGAAGAGGCACCGCGCTGCAATCGACTCAGGCCGACACCAGCACGGCCGCCGATGTAACTCCTGTTTTTACTTGCTTTGGTTCNNGACTACTCCTGATTCGTTGGGATTTACGCCCAACCCGGGAGGCTTTACCTACACAGATTTCGGTCTGGGAACCTTTCTCAGAAGCGGTTTTGGTTCCGCTCCCAACCCCAACTCGAGTTGGACACAGTATGCCGCAACCGTCGACGGCCAAATGCAAGTGGCCACGGCGCGGGATGTGGCTATGGTGCCGCCCCAGTGCAAGACTACTGAAGCGCCAGGGCCCTACTTCCAGAAGGAGTTCTTCCACAATGGCTACGNNCGCGACGTGTACGCATACCCCGTTGAGTCCGGAAATTGTCCGGCAGGAACCGTCGAAAAGGTAACCTGCTGGCCGGAGCCCGAAGTCCCACAGAATGTGGATATGACAACCGGCGAGCTCGGTCTAACGGATAGGAGGAGAATCAGATCGTAGCCTTTCTCCAAACACTCAACGACGGCTACACCACGCCGTACCCTGACATCAACACCCATACTGGAACCTGCATGTCGGGGGGCAACGCATCCACTCAGGGGAACTCTTCGCTGATTTCCGCTGAGGAACTTCTGAAAGGGCGCTAAGAGGCGGAAGCAAAGGCAGGCGCACCGCATCCCATGCGCCTGCCTCGGATTCCATAGGTACATGAGATTAGGAGATTCTCAATGAGCCTCCAGGAGGTCTAGATATGACGAGAGTCCATGCAAAGCTGGCGATTATGGTTGTGGTCGGCAGCCTGCTTTTTCTCACAGCCCATAACCGCACAGGATGCAGCGCCATACAGTCCTAAGATACTTCCTCCAGCACCAAACGCGGCGCACGTAGGGATCACGCAACNNCAACTCGGCAATCATCACGTGGACAACCACTAACCCTGGGGGCACGGACCAGCATTTTGGAATCGTGCATTATGGCACGGATCCCAACGGGCTCAGCCAGACAACGAAATCTCCCATCCGGCTAAACCGGTACCATTCCGATGCGATTTTTCGGGTGCGTGTTGAGGGCCTCTCACCGCAAACAAAGTATTACTACACAGTCGAATCGATGGGGTCCACCGGCAAGAACGACGGCGTACAGAGCGGCATTCAGCAATTCACTACACGTTGACCAAGGAATCACGCACCGCGCTTTCTGCGGCCTCTCGGCCAGGCGGTCTGCTTTCCGCGCTGGCCTCGAAAGCACTTAATGTGAAGGCCGTCTTCAAAGGTCAAAGTTCTCCGGTAATAAACTGGGCTCGGCCGTATCCGAAAGACCAGTCCTCATCATTGTTCTGCGTTATTGAAACCACTACGTCCGATGCCTTCATGTCACAGCGCCGAGCCAGTTCCTGGCAAAGCAGCTCGTAGAAATTCTGCTTCTCAAGCCGGCTTCGCGGCCGCGTCGTCACTTGCACCACAACAACCCGCTCCGTGCGCGGTATGCGCAGTCCCGTGTCCTCAATTCTCATTTCTGTCGCAGGGTGCTCGTGCACAGTCTGGTAGCGATCCCGTTCAGGCACTTTGAAGGCAGCCAGCATTGCGCAGTGGATCNNCTCGATCACATCGATTCTGAGTAATGGCATCGAACTATCCTTTGCTGGACACCGGGCTACCGTAGAAGACTGGTCTCGCCAGATCGGTGAGTGCGACGTGGATCTCTCAGCCCTTCCACTGCGAACCGCGGATGACGCTACAGAAATTGATGCGTCGGAACTTTGAATCCTTATCGGCCAGCACATCTGCCTTTACATTGCCAAATGTCGTCTCCGGCTTGCTCTTGATGCCGTCGTAAAAGGCCTGGATGATGTCCTCTTTAAAGTGCTCGGTGCGTGGATAGGCCGCGATGACTGCTTCGCGATCGGCGTCGGAGAATTCCGAGTAGGCAATTCCGAGGACATCCATCTCCACACCGTTGGTCAGCAGCGCAACCACCGGTTGCATGTACT
>PMHI01000690.1:0-14058 GCA_003156615.1 Acidobacteriaceae bacterium
GGCGAATCGCTGGCTACGGTGCAGAAGTTTGATGTACCGCTTGAACAGGCCACCACGTCTTCGCTGGATGCTCTCAACGCCTATACCATGGCTCTCGCCACATGGGATAAGCAAGGCGACCGCGCTTCACTCCCTCTTTTCCAGAGAGCCCTCGATCTGGATCCGAATTTCGCCATGGCTTATGGGGCGATAGCGACGATCTATCACAACCTGGGTGAGGACGGCCTTGCCCGCAAGAACACGACCCGGGCTTACGAACTCAAAGAGCGGGTAACGGATTCCGAAAAACGCACAATCGAAGTGCGATACCACCAATACGTGACCGGGGATATGGAAAAGGCAGCCCAGGTCTTAGAAGTCTGGGCGCAGAACTACCCGGAGAGGCCAGGGATTTTTTACCACCTGGCACCTATGTATTCCCAATTAGGGCGTTACGACAAGGCGGTCGACGGGCTCCGTCGGGCAATTCGCTTGGACCCCACAAGGGCAGCTGGCTTTTTCGATCTTGCAGAGGGCTTGCTGGCACTGGGGCACTTCGACGATGCCGGCGGGGTTCTGGCGGAAGCGGATCGGCGAAAATTTCAAACCGAATACCTGCTCCGGGCAAGCTACTGGCGGGCATTCGTAGGAGGAGACAACGGCGAAATGCAACGCGTTCTCAAGCGGGCCTCTGACGCGTCCGGGTCGCAGTCGTCACTTCTCTACGAGCGATCCAAAACCGAAGCTTATTACGGACATTTCCAGAAGGCTCGGGATCTTTCTCGGGCGGCTGTGGACTTGAGGATACATGAGGGAGACAAGGAAGGAGCTGCCAGTTGCCTGGCAGAAGCCTCGATTCGCGAAACGGAGGGAGGTTTTGTTTTGCGGGCCTGGCCCTACCTTGCGCGCGCCGAGAGGATTAGTAACGGCAAAGACGTGCAGGTCCTGGCTGCCCTCGTGAGTGCCCGAATAGGTGATCTGAAACAGGCGCAGAAGCTGAGCGAGGACCTGGACAAGAAATATCCGCAGGACACTTTCGTGCAAAAATATTGGCTCCCCGTCATCCATGCCGCGCTGGATCTCCGACAAGGGAAGGGATCGAAAGCCGTCGACGACCTGGAACCCGCGGCGGCAATCGAATTAGGCAATTCATCCCCACTGACACTTTATCCAGCGTATGTCCGCGGCCAAGCCTATCTTCTGGTCCGTAATGAGAGTAGAGCGGCGGCTGAATTCCAGAAATTCATTGATCACCCAGGCATCGTTTTAAATTTCCATCTGGGAGCCCTGGCTCGCCTCGGGCGAGCTCGCGCCTACGCTCAGAGCCGCGATTCCGCCAAGGCTCGGGACGCCTACCAGGACTTCCTCACCCTCTGGAAAGACGCCGACCCCAACATCCCCATCCTAAAGCAAGCCAAGGCGGAGTACGCGAAGCTGGCGGTTAATTCCGACGCGCAGTCCTTGAAAACATGGCCATAGGTCGGCTAATGAGATGTACACGGACGGAAGACCTTGACGAGATGATCGCGGCTCAAGACAAAGTTTCTTGACGCCGTAGGATTAGAAGATTGGAAGACGGGAGTGCCCATTGATAGGGTGCCGGTTGGATTGCGGGTGTCTTTTTTTTCCTTATTTAGTTCTTCCTCAATTTCGGTGCAGGGACATGAACTTGGTCATCGAATGACAAAGCCATGTCCAACGAATTGAGCGCTTTCTAGCATACGGCCGTGTCCTTGGTACGCAACGCGAGGCGGTATCCGGTTTCACAAAGAGATGAGAAAGAAAAAGCCAACAGGGAGAAGAGCGACATCCGAAAATGGGTCGCGGACAATGCTCACTCAGTGTTAGCTATTCGGTCCTTAGGGCCTGAACCGGATCGATGAAGGCGGCGCGGCGCGCTGGACGAAGGGCCGCGAGAATGCCTACGACCGTTAGGACGCCTATGGCAAACGAGAGAGGCAGTAAGCTGATTGTTCCGGTGCCGTAAAGAAGGTTTCTCACCTTAAAGCCCAGCGCTTCCGTAAGGATCACTCCTGGTATAACCCCGGCGACGAGAATCCCCAGCGTCTGGCGCAGGACGAGCGCGTGGACCTCGGCGCGCGTCGCTCCCATGGCGATGCGGATGCCGATTTCTGACGTGCGGCGTGCAACGTTAAACGAAAGCAGTCCGTAGAAGCCCAAGGCAGCGAGCCCTACGGCCAAGAATCCAAACACGCCGGTGAGCCGTGCCAGGAGCTTCTCTCTAGAGAGGCTGCCTTCATACTCGACATCCATGGGAACGATCTCGGTAATCGGAAGATTCGGACCAAGCGATAGCAAGCTATGGCGGATTGCAGAGTGGAGCGGGTCAAGATTCCCGCTGCCGCGAACCTCGATGGTTCCTGCCCACGCCGGCCGTTGAGTAAGGGAAAAGTAGGCGACGGCAGGCGGAAGCGAGCGCAGATCGTCGACGCGCGCATCCGCGACTTCTCCGACGATCATGTATTCCGCGTCGCCAGGCGCAGGCTCATAGCCGATGCGGTGTCCCAGGGGACTCTCATTCCCAAAAAGCTTCCGGGCGAAAGCATGGTTGATTATGGCAACGGGTTGCGAGGCTGGCAGGTCTCGTTCATTGAAGTCCCGACCTTGCAGAATCGGAATCCCTAACGTGTGGAAGTACCCGGGACCAACATGGTTCTCTTCTCCGTGCAGCTGCTTCTCCGGGATTTCCGGGTGGCCAAAGACGTGGATGGCAGTGTTCCAGACGCATCCGGGAATGGAGCACATCGAGATCGCTGCATCCCTGACGGTAGGAAGTTCTTTAAGCCTTTCAACGATACGGCTATACGGGTCGGGCAGAGTATCCTTCTCATGAAGAGCGTGCGCGAAGTCCAGATGAACCGAAATTACGTGGTCGCGATCTAGCCCTGCATCCCTGCGGCTGAGATTCACGAGGGTTTGCGCAAACAGCCCGGCCATACCTAGCAGCAGCACGGAGAAACTGACCTGCCCGCCCAACAGAAGGCTCGACCACGAGCGCGCCTTTCTTCCTTGAAGGAAGGATGAGCCCATTCTTGACTTCATCGCAGCGGTAAGGTTGCTGCCGCAGATCAGCCGCGCCGGCAATACACTGAAGCCCGTCAGAGCGGCAATGAGAAGAACTGCGCAAAAGGCGAACAGCTCCCATCTCATATGCAGGTCAAGGGCGATGGCGCCTTCACTTGTGGAGGCCCAGCGCAATAACAGAGAGCTCGAAGCTTGACTGATGACCAAAGCGAGAAGCCCTCCGATATGTGCGAGGAGAAGATTTTCGACCAAGAGCTGGCGCAACAGGCTCCATCGACTGGCGCCGAGCGAGCTACGCACCGCGAGATCACGCTGACGGCTCAGCAGGCGCGCCAGTTGCAGGTTCGCAAGGTTCACGCAGCCAACTAAGAGCACAAGTCCTGCCATGGCCATCAAGATAACAAGAGGTTGTTCATAGTCTTTTCTGAACGTGCCCTCGCCTGTTGCCGCAGCGACAAGTTGGACACGGCTTCGCAGAATTTGATCCCGGTCGCCGACGTCTTTGGAAGCATTCGCAAGCACGGCAAAATCGGGCTGCAGGACTTCCGTCCAACGTACAGCGCCTGATGATTTGGCCTCATCCGGGACACGGGCCAAGAGCCAGAGCCAGAAGATGCCTGGTTGGTTCAAATACGATGCGCGAATGTTCACTCCGCTGCCCGGCCCCAAGGAATCAAACCAGGACGAGAAATGCCCAGTGGCTTGTGCCGCGAGAGGCAGCCAAAGATCCGGGGCGGTCCCTGCTACCACGCCCAAGAAACGCTCAGGAGCGACTCCGACGATGACCACAGAGACCCCGTTAATGACACCTTGTTTCCCAATCACCGAGGGATCGCCACCGAAGGATTGCATCCAGTAGCCATGACGGAGAACGGTGGGCCATTGCGGCTGCGCGGACTGATCGTCGGTTGCAACGAAGAACCTGCCGGCAGCTGGTGAGAGGCCAAGAACGTCGAAGAAATTATCGGAGACGAGCTGGAGGCTAGCTCGTTCCGAGGAACTGCCTATTGGCTGGAAGATCCCCTCTGAGATACTCGAGCGGGCAATCACCGGAGCGACATTCGCAGTTGCACGCCTGAGGTTTTTATAGGCTGGGTATGAGAAAAACCATTGCGCGTCGAAGGGAGATTTCACTCCACGGAGAGAATAGATCTGATTAGGGCGCGCGATAGGCAGCGATGCAAACAATGCTCCGTACAGGAGCTGAAAGATCGCGAGATTGGCGCCGATGCCGAGCGCCAGGGTCAGAACTACTGTTAGAGCGAACCCTGGTGTCCTCCAAAGTTGACGGACCGCGTAACGCAAATCCTGCGCAAGATGATCGTACCAGGACCATCCCCAGCTTTCCTGGGCCTGTTCCTTGAGCAGCGCGACATTCCCGAATGCACGGAGGGCTGCCGCCCGAGCTTCCTCGCCAGACATACCGCTGACTATGTTTTCAGTGGTTTGCCGGTCCAAGTGAAACTCAAGTTCGTCTTCGAGACGCTTTGTGGCACGGGTGCGGTCGGTGAGCGTCCTCAGCTTGATGAGCAGTCGTTCTGTCCAGCGCGGAATCTTCATCTACGCGCCTTCAACAACAAGGTCAATTGCCGCCGACAAGCGGTGCCATTGCGCTTGTTCCTTTTGGAGGCGTCCGCGTCCTGCAGCCGTAAGCGAATAGAATTTCGCCTGTCGTCCGGTCTCAGTCTCTGCCCATTGAGCCTTGATCAAGGCTTGCTGTTCCAACCTGTGGAGTGCCGGATACAAGGAACCCTGTTGGACTTGCAACACCTCGCCTGAAATTTGTTGAATGCGTTTTGCGATGGCCCATCCGTGCTTCGGCTCAAGGGAGAGGGTCTTCAGGATGAGCAGATCGAGTGTGCCCTGGACGAGATCGTTTGGTTTACCCATACTATGACTGTCTACACCTCCCTATTGTAGATAGTCAATATGTCGTTCCGCATTTAAGAGGTGTCGTGATTCCTTCTTGAGTGGACTGGCACACCTTTTAGCATCGTCTGGGCACTAATGAGTGGACTGCGGCTCAAACACTAGTGTTTTGAGCATCTGCGGCCATGAGGCGAGCCGTCTCCCGAATTCTTTCGCATCGGCCGGACGCAAGGCGGTCGGGGCTTGACCGAAGCTATAGCGGTTGAGGAAGTGGGGACTCAGGCGTTGCCGAACGGTTGTTCCACCGTTCCACCGACCAAAGCGGCGAGATGCGCAACCAAGCCACGGCGAATTTTGATCGAAAAATCGCCCAGCCAAAGGCCGAGCCCGAGGATATCGACAGAGCCGGCAGGGCATTGAGATGAGCGTTCGGTTTAGGCAATGCACGAAGAGATACTCAAAGTGTTCGCCCGGCCGGGTCAGCAGGAGCCAAAGGAGATCTTCGACCGTCCGTAAAAAGAACTGAGGACCAGCCGCGGCCCCCGGAAACCCTTTTAAGTACAGCGCGACAGCATACCTTGTCCATCCCATCACCCGCTGCAGTACAATCGCTTCTCGTGGATCTCCTCACTGACATCGAAGTGCGCGTTCTCGGATCGCTGATCGAAAAAGACATTACCACTCCCGATTACTATCCCCTGTCGCTGAACGCCCTGATCAATGCCTGCAATCAAAAAAACAATCGTGACCCCGTGATGATCCTCGATGAAGATTCCGTCAGTCACGCGCTCGCCACTCTGCAGGAAAAACGTCTCGCTGGTCCCGCCAGCGGCGCCGATAGCCGTGTAACCAAACACGAACACCGCCTGCAGGAAGTTTTCAACTTCGATCGCCGCGAGATCGCCATCCTCTGCGTGCTTCTCCTCCGCGGTGCTCAAACTCCGGGAGAGCTCCGCGGCCGCACCGAACGCATGTATCGCTTCGAAGCCCTCGACGACGTAATCTCCACTCTCGACCGCCTCAGCCAGCGGGACCCGCCGCTGGTCACCATACTCGCGCGCCGGCCCGGCACCAAAGAATCGCGCTACTTGCAGCTTTTCTCTGCAGATGCGCTTCCCGCATTCGATGTGGACGTGGCGCGTGCGCCGGACCACGTCATTTCCCGCGCCGATGACCGCCTCTCGAATCTAGAAAGCGAAGTGGCGAAACTCAAGATGCAAGTCGCAGAAATCCAGCAGCAACTCTCTGCCTTCCGCAAACAATTCGAATAGCGCGTGCGCGACGAGAGCATGTAAAGTTGTGGGGTGGCTCAGCTGTCNNGCCTCAGTTGGAAATGGAGAAAGCGTTCGTCCGTTAAGATAGCGGAGCGAACGTATGAGGAAGGAACGGAAGCATTTCACCCCAGAAGAAAAAGTAGCCATCCTGAGGCGGCATCTTGTGGACAAAGTGCCCGTCTCGGAGCTGTGTGAAGAACTGAGCCTGCGGCCAACGGTGTTCTACCGCTGGCAAAAAGATCTGTTCGAGAACGGAGCCGCCGCTTTTCAGTCTCAGGAGCGTCCCCATCGCCAAGTGGAGGAGAAGCAGAAACGGATCGAGTTCTTGGAGAAGAAGGTGCGGACCAAGGACGAGGTCTTGGCTGAGCTGATGGCGGAGCACATCGCGCTAAAAAAAAGTCTTGGGGAACTCTAACCGGTATCTGGGTGCCGCATGATGTGCGGGATCTAGTCGTGGATTTCGTCCGGCGCTGGTCGGAGAAGGCCGAGATCGGCATCGGACGTTTCATCCCGTGGCTGGGCGTGACCGCCAGCAAGTTTTATAACTGGCGGCAGCGGTATGGGTGCGTCAACGAGCACAACGGTTGGGTTCCCCGCGATTTCTGGATGGAGCCGTGGGAGAAAGAAGCGATCATCGAGTTCCATCTGAAGAACCCGCTGGAAGGCTATCGGCGACTGACGTTCATGATGCTCGACGCTGACGTTGTGGCCGTCAGTCCGGCGAGTGTTTGGCGGGTACTGAAGCAGGCTGGGTTGTTATCACGGTGGAAGAGACGACCCTCGCGCAAGGGAACCGGTTTCGAGCAGCCGCTGCAGCCGCATCAGCACTGGCATATCGACGTTTCCTACATCAACCTGTGCGGCACCTTCTATTACTTGTGCAGCATTCTGGACGGGTTCAGTCGTTTCCTCGTGCATTGGGACTTGCGTGAGTCCATGCGGGAAGCGGATGTCGAAGTAATTCTCGAACGCGCCAAGGAGAAGTACCCGGTGGCGAAGCCGCGGATCATCTCGGACAACGGGCCGCAGTTCATCGCTCGCGACTTCAAAGAGTTCATTCGCATCTCTGGCATGACGCACATCCGAACCTCGCCCTATTATCCCCAATCGAATGGGAAAATCGAGCGTTGGCACAAGTCGCTGAAGAGCGAGTGTATCCGGCCCGGAACACCGCTCTCGCTAGACGATGCGCTGCGCCTGGTGCAGGCTTACGTCGAGCATTACAACAACGTCCGCCTGAACAGTGCCATCGGCTACGTCACGCCGAAGGATGTGCTGGCGGGGCGTCAGCAGGAAATCCACGCGGAACGCGACCGCAAGCTGGAAGCCGCCAGACAGCAACGCCAGAGTCACCGCCAGCAAGCCGCGTGAAGAGCAAGCGGCCAGACGCCGGGATGTCGCTGGCATAATTGGTGGAGCAGCTGCTGCAGCGAGGGGCCAGTAAAAACTTGCGGATGACTTCTCTGGCCACAGAAGCATAAGATTTTGGCGTTTACTTCATAAAACAAGGAGCGTCTAATGGTCGGCTCAACGGCCCAGCAACAACCGCCCACCGTCACTTCTGTCCTCAACATGCTCTATGGTGTTGTCGAGCAGGAAGTCGTTTCCGCTGCTGAAGCTATGCCCGAAGACAAGTATTCCTTCGCGCCCACCAATGGCGAGTTTAAAGGCGTACGCACTTTCGCTGAACANNCCAACGGCCCCGCGGCGCTGAAAACCAAGGCCGAAATTGTCCAGTATCTTAAAGATTCCTTCGCGCTCGGCCATCGGGCCATATCCGGGATCACCTCCGAAAACGAGGTCACGCCTCTACCCAAGCCCGTATCCCCATTCCTCTCAACGCGTCTCGCAATCGCCATTATCGGCGCCTTCCATCCGAAGGATCACTACGGTCAGATGGTCGAGTACCTGCGGATGAACGGTATCGTCCCGCCCGCAAGCCGCCCGCGGCCACAACAACAGTCCTCGCAACCCAAACCTCAAAAATGAAGGCAGGTTTGCAGCAGCTGCCCACGTGGTGAGAGGTTTCCCTGTTCGGTAGTCTCACGAGCAAACTGGAAGCTGAGAACAGCGGAGCTAAAATGAACTTGCCGGGTGAAACGGAGGCAGGCTCTGCAGGGATGCAACCATGCTGAGGGATAACCTAGCGGGCTCATCGAGCCGATGTTTAGCAGCGCCGGAGGTTCTTCTCTCGCGCTGCACGCTGACGGAGGAAGTCATCGGACGATAGACCCTCATGCCTTGAAAATCCCCGCCCCGCAGGGGCGGAATCTACACTAACGGAGAACGTCGCTTCTCCATTTCAGGCTGAGCCAAGACACAGCTAGTCGGTCAAGGAGAGAGTATTTTGGCGGGACTTGTATCGAACAGCAAGGAATTCCAAGCAGTAACCTGTTGATTCTAAAAAGGAGCTAGAGATCATCTGAGCCGCTTGTAGTGTCTTAGATCAATTTCTCATATAAGCCAACAGATCATGCTCTAAACTGATCCAGAGCTTTCGCAACTCGTGCACGGAGCCGACGGCTTATTGGCACCTTTGTTCCGTCGCGCAGCGTCAGAAATGATCCATCTTCCGAGTCAGTGAGCACCTGATGAATCTGTGCCAGATTAACAATCACCCTCCGATGGACCCTCAGGAACCGGGAGCTGTCCAATCGCGCTTCCAGCGACGACAGCGATTCGCGCACAAGATGTTTATGCCCTCCGGAGTATACCGCGGCGTAGTAGTCTTCAGCGCATATCCAGTCGATCTCTGAGGTATTGAGCAATAAACCCGCGCCACCCGTACCGATGAGCAATTTGGTGGCGGGCTCCATTTGTTTTACGATCGACTGATTTTCGGCAGCAAGAAGTTCCGACAATCGTCTTGATAGCTCAATCGCTTCCTTCGAGCGGAGCCTCTCGCGCACCCTGGCAAGCGCGTCTCTGAATCTCGTCTCGTGAAGGGGTTTTACAAGATAGTCGAGGGCGTTGATCTCGAAGGCGCGTACAGCAAAGGTGTCGAATGCCGTGATGAATATCACCACTGGCAAGCTTTGCGGTGCGATCGCTCGTAGAACGGCAAAGCCATCCATCTCAGGCATTTGGACATCTAGAAAAACCAAATCGGGCTTGAGTTCCTGAAGAAGCCGGACAGCCTCGCGACCGTTTCGAGCTTCTCCGACAACCTCGACGTCGGTCTGCGAAAGCAAGAGCTGTCGAATGGCTCGACGCCCGAGAGGTTCGTCGTCGACCACCAGGATGCGAAGCGGATTCATGCCGCACCCATGCGGAGGGGCATGGTTATCGTAGCCTCTGTACCACCTATGGTTTGCACATTGAGTGAGAGCTTGGCTCGGCTACCATAAAGGGTCCGCAATCGTTCCGATGTGTTCGACAGACCGACACCGGTTCTACCTGGCGGTGTCGAAACGCCTCCTCCGTTATTGCGCACTTTCAGCTCCAGGAATTCGTCAACAACTCTTGCAGAGATTTCGATGACGCCTGCTTCGGCATTCTTGAGCACTCCGTGTTTGATTGCATTTTCCACTATGGGCTGCATTATAAAACTAGGAACGAGGGCGTTCAGCGCCCGTTCTTGAAGATCCCACCGCACTTCAAGCCTATCTGAAAAGCGGACCTGTTCAATCGCGAGATACTGGCCGAGGAAAGCCATTTCTTCGGAAAGCGGAATTTCATGTGGTTGATCAGGCCGCAGCACCTGGCGGAGTACGTCGCCAATGAGTTCAAGCATACGAGATGCAGCCGGCGTATCCTGCTCACGCACAAGAGCGGAAAGTGCGTTTAGGCTGTTGAATAGAAAGTGCGGGTTCAGCTGCATTCGTAAAGCGCCAAGCCTTGCGTCCGAGAGCTGCGCTTCCAGTCTCGCAGCATCCGCTTCACGCTTTCTCGCCTCGATGAAGTACGAGTAGGCGTGCACGCATCCCAGTAATGCGAAGTAGATGGATACTGAGAAGGGCAACCCGGCCAGCATCCAAACGAAGTAGTCCCGAAGTAGAGGGCCCTGAAGTGGAAGGGTATGCAGGAGCTTTCCCAGACAGAAGACCAGAGACGTCAGACCCACGCACAATCCCAGTGCGCCAGCTGAGTGAACGATAAACCAGACTCTCAAACGCGTACGCGAGAAGGAAAAATGTCTTCCCAGCTGATAAATGAGCGGCGTGAAGATGCCAACGAGTAACCATTCGCCGCCATTGGAGACGAGATCCTGCCATTTGACCCCCTGCCGCAATAGTTTCGATTGGATGTAGACCTGCAGCACGGAGAGCGCCGCCGGAACGGCGAATGCGGCGGAGATCGAGAGTCTGATTCGATACGCGGTTAGAAATCGTCGAATTGACAAGGGTCGGGTCATAAAACTCAGGACTCAATGAGGTCGTCGAACATCGTTAGACTTCGGGTTGGCGATCCTACCACGAAGAGGTGCAGTCAATTATCCACCAGGCACTGGACTTGAAGTGATACAGATGAGATTCGAGACTTGGGCCAGCCCGACTCTGCTCTCAAAGTGGGAGTGGCCTCAAGGTGAGCTGCAGCCAGGAGGATTCCGACACTTGCCGCTCGCTGCACTCCGAGACCGTTCATGCACATGGCGATCGCCGTTGGCTGACCAGAGATTGCGGACGTGTCGGTGACTCAATACCAATGGAAGCTGCAGTCGCAAACCAGATTGGCAGATCATCGATTCCGGCACGTCTCGTCTACAGACTAATCAATTCGGATCGACCGCTCCCGGTCTGCGGCGTAATGGAGGATGAATTGTACCTATCGCAGTTCCAAGACTGCGCGTCGAGACGAGGGACGGTTTTTGGCCGGCCTTCACCAAGCCAAGAAGAGGGTGCCGAAGTCGTTGAGGACTTGCGCCTATGCAATTGAGAAGTAGGCAGGCTCTATTGGCAATCACCGTTGGCGGTCTGGTTGCGGGTACGCTTGACCTCGCCCAAGCCTGCATACTTTTTGGCCCGACAATTCCCCTCGCCGTTGCTGCAGGTCTCCTTGGGCCTCAAGCTTTTCATGGCGGCACAGCCATCTATATCTTGGGTATCTTCCTGCACTTCCTGATCGCTTGCACAGCCGCAGCCGTTTATTACGGAGCAAGTCGCAGACTGCGATTCCTGACTCAGCACGCACTGGTATGCGGATTATTCTTTGGCATCGCAGTTGAACTGACAATGAGCCTTATCGTGCTGCCGCTCTCAGCTTTACATGCCACTGGACCTTACCAATACCGGGGCTTGGTGCAGGGGCTTCTTGTCCATATGGTTCTGGTCGGCTTGCCAATCTCTTTCAGTATTCGTCGGTTCGGGCAATAGGCGTCTGTTCCAGTTTTGTGGCGATTGTTGCGAGCCATTGAGAGACGATCGGGAGTACAGAATATGCTTGAACGCACTAAGGAGACTGAATCCATGACAATACTCCACAAAAAGGAAGCTCTATTGCCACTCACTCGCCGGCAAAACTCTGCATGGACCATGCTCGGTACCGCTTTTGTCTCGTTTGCTGCTGGAATATTCATCAGCTCCCACTTGACCCACTTACAAGAGGTAAAGGCCGAAGGCAAGCGCATCTTCGAGTTGGACATTTATCATGCCGTGCCTGGGAAGGCGCCCGCCCTCGCGGAGCGCTTTCGCTCAGCTTCAAAGCTCCAAACCGAGCACGGCCTGAATGTGGTCGGGTACTGGATACCTCAGGACAGCCCGGCTTTCGCGAATAGCTTCGTCTACCTCGTAGCCCATGACAGCCAAGAAGATGCAGAGAAGAATTGGCACGCGTTTCATACCGATCCAGCGTTCCAGGAATATGTGAAATCCGAGCAGTCAGAGAAGTTGATACAGGGTGTGGATAGGACGTACATGCTTCCAACCGATTACTCGTCCATGAAATAGCTGCTCGGTCACGCGATTCGATCAACAAGGGTTGATTTCAGTTCAGGAGAACGAAAACGCATGAAGCAATTGCGGAAAAGTGTACTGACTTGTTTTCTCGCTTTTGCGTCGTCCTGGGCGATGGCGCAGCAAACGGCGTTCGTGGCCACATGGGCGGCGAGTCCACAGGCTGGAAGCGCGAACCCAGCCGAGCCGCTCGACGAGATCGAAGGGCAGACGGTACGGGAGCGTGTGCGGGTCTCCGTCGGAGGCGCGCAGATCTCGATCCGCCTCTCGAACGAATATGGTTCGACACCCCTCCTGATTGGCTCGGCGACTATTGCAGCGCCGAACGATTTCGCGAGCGTAAAACCAGATTCGATCCGAAGAGTCACCTTCGGTGGCCGTAATTCGATCACAATCCCAGCAGGCGCACCAGCCCTGAGCGACCCAGTGGCCTTTCCGGTTTCACCCGGAACCGAAGTCAGCGTCAGCCTCTACTTCCCACAACGGGTTGCCACCCCGACGGTCCATTTGCTCGCACTCAAACGAGCAGTCGTCTCGCAACGCGGCGACCAGACTATGGCCAAAACGATAGAGGGCGCGACCACTCTGTCGTCGATCGCGCTTAGCGCCGTCCTCGTTCCTGCGCAACCGGCCCAGCGTCTGGTGGTGGCCTTCGGAGATTCGCTCGTCGATGGCGACCAGTCTAGCGTGGATGCGGACCGGAACTGGCCAAGCGATCTCATCCGTCGCCTAGGTGAGGTGCCAGGCGACTCGAAGGTGGCGGTAATCAACGAGGGCATAATCGTGAACCGCCTGCTGGGCGACGCCTTCGGTGGCGTCAACGGTTTGGCCCGTTTCGATCGGGACGCCCTCGCAGTGTCGGGCGTAACTCATGTTGTGCTGCTCGAAGGCATCAATGACATCAGCTTTCCTGGAGCCAAGCTGGGCGGGAGCTATCTCGCCAATCCGGCAGATATGCTCAGCGCGGAGGACGTGATCCAGGCCTATCGACAGCTCATCTCCCGCGCTCACGCCCGCGGTGTCAAGCTGATCGGCGCCACGATGACTCCATGCGAGGGTGTGGTGATTCCTGGCTATTATTCTGAAACCAAAGACGCAGTGCGTCAAGAAATTAACAAGTGGATTCGAACCAGCGGCAAGTTCGACGGCGTCATTGATTTCGATGCTGTTCTGCGCGATCCGGATCACCCCAGTAGACTGCTGCCGCGCTTCGCTTCTCAAGACGGTCTACATCCCAATGACGTGGGATATCAGGCCATGGCGGATGCAATCGATCTCAATCTATTTCGATAGGTCTGATTCTCATTCGTCTGCTTGCCCCAGAGCTGGCTGCGGATTCAATCTGTCAACCATGTGCTCGCTCTGAAACTCACAAAGGAGTTCGCTATTTAGCCGTAACATCGGTGACCTGGATGTCAGGATACTGATGGTTCCACTGAGCGGAGATGCTTTCAAACGTCAGTCGAAAAGTCGTGCTCTGCCCCGGTCCAAGCGGTGACACGCCGAAGTCGACGGCCTCTGGATATGGACCGGTAGTTTTCAGCACCTGCATCGGGATCTCATCCCGCTGGGCGAGCTGCCCCAGGTCGTCTTTGAATCTTACTTCGACCATGACGTGGGTGACGGTCTTGCCGCCCAAGTTGGTAACGGTTCCGTCAACGTAGCTGACGGTGGCTCCGACAAAGTTTTCCGCAGCGCTCATTTTGAAATCGGAGAGCTTAAGGTTCGCCGCGTAGGCAGGCGGTCCCGATGTGTTCTTGGGCTGGCTGCGAAGAAGCAGCGCCAAAATGACGGCGATTACCATCACAACCGCCACCGCGATCGCGATCGTCCGCCGGCTGGAATCTCGTTCGTCGCCAAGCCGAGTTGGCTGGATGAGCCCGCCCATGAACGGATTGTAGATGGTTGAGTTTTGATTGTCGATTTGACCTGATCTAGATTTGACCTGATCGATCAGGACTTAACGATCGCCGTCAGCTCCGCCAGGTAGGGAGTGCCTT
>PMHI01000690.1:14076-16042 GCA_003156615.1 Acidobacteriaceae bacterium
CGGACCTTACAAGAAACGAGGGATAGCGTGAGAAACTCGTTTTCGTTTTTGGCCGCCACTTTTCTTTGCCTAGGACTTCTCGCGCTTTGTCTATCGGTGCAAGCCTTTCATCGCGGCAATAGATCGCTCTTCTTCGTCTTAGCTATCCTAGCCGCGATTTTCTTCAGCCGTTTGCCAGGGAAACGATCCTGAGGATTTAAAACTGAGGCGCTGCCGCCAGCTACTGCGAATTGTCTGCAACAACAGCCTGAATCCGGTAGAATAGTAGTTTCGGTTAATGCCTCGGAAAGGATCTATCGCAGTCATGGCACAACAGTGTGATATTTGCGGCAAGAAGCCGCTATCAGGAAACCGCATCAGCCACGCCCATAACGTCACCAAGCGGCGCTGGAACGTGAATCTGCGCCCCGTGCACGCCCGCGTGGGTGCCACCACCAAGCGCATGCGCGTATGCACGTCCTGCATTCGCAGCGGCAAGGTAGTCAAGGCGTAGAAACTCAGCCACAGCAAACACACTCTCAGGGCGTTGCCGTTACCCTGGGTTACCCCGTGCCCTCTGCGGTTAAGCTCTTACTGCACACCCAGCAACTTTATGTCGAAGATCAAGGTCGCGTTGGGTGGGATATCGGGCGGAGAACCGTCTGCCCCATAACCGAGTCCAGGCGGAATCCGCAACTCGCGTTTGCCGCCAACTCTCATTCCAGCAACTCCTTCTTCCCATCCCTTGATGACCTCGCCGTCTCCAATCGTGAAATCAAAAGGCTTCCCCGCGTCGACTGAACTGTCGAACTTCTTGCCCGTGGTAAGCCAACCCGTGTAGTGCACGCGCACGTGGCTGCCTTCCTTGGCCACCTCGCCGTTGCCGACCCGGATATCCCAATATTGCAAGCCGGAGGCTGTCTTCACTCCGTCGCCGGTCACCTTGGCGGGGGCGTCGGTGTTGGGTGCCGCGGACTTTCCGGTTGCGCTTTGCGCGAAGACGAACACTGCTGTCATCGCGAGAATGATGGCAATCGCCGCAAGATACTTCGCCATGCTTTCCTCCTACAAGAACATCTTAGCCATAAGAAGCAGAGAGATGCATATAGGTTTCCTGTAGAGCCGCCGTTTCGGCGGCTGTGCGGGGGCGTCCTCGCCCGCCGCTTGGAAGACAAAGACGCATCCTCCGACTCGCGGCTTTCCCTACGCCAGCGCGATCACATCAATCTCCACCAACACGTCCTTGGGCAGGCGCGCCACTTCCACCGTAGAGCGAGCCGGAGCCGAAGAACCAAAATACTTGCCGTAAACCGCGTTCATGGCCGCAAAGTCGTCCATATCCTTGAGAAAGACGGTAGCGCGGACAACCTTCCCAAGCCCGCTTCCCGCAGCTTCCAGAATCTCCGACAGATTGCGCAGCACGCGCTCGGTTTGCGCTGCTATATCGCCGGTAATGACTTGTTGCGTAGAAGGATCAATGGCGATCTGCCCGGATGTGAATACAAATCCGTTCGCCTTGGTGGCCTGCGAATAAGGCCCGATAGCTTGAGGAGCGTCTTTCGTAGAAACAACTTCGCGCATGAACCCTCCGCCACTGATTGATTAACGCAGATGAACGCGGAGAAAGTCAAACTTCGTGCGCCCCAGGAGACACACAGGAAAGCTGACGATGCTCGAAACCAAGCGATAGAAGCCGCCGAAATGGGAATATACCGCTGTAGGAGTCGACCCCGGGGACGGTTTCGATGTCGGGGGCGGTGTGGGGAAGGGGAAAAACGGCACACCGCTCGCGACATTCGAGATTCGCTTCAGCCGAAGCGTTCCGGCGAGCTCGCTGGCGCAAGCCACCGAGTGAAAGCTGCGCCTATATTTTCTGTAATCTTTGCACTTCGTGCACGCCGGGAATCTTCCGGAGCCCGGCCATGATCTGCTCCAGGTGTTTGAGGTCGGAGATGTCGAGCACGATCTCCACGCTGGCCTGGCTGTT
>PMHI01000672.1:0-2344 GCA_003156615.1 Acidobacteriaceae bacterium
TTCATAATCCCCGCCGACATAGTGAAGCAAGTTCAACAGCTTGGCCAAGGCTTCTTGATCGATGTTCCCCCGTTGCTGCTGGATACTGTCGCGCACGCGTTCTTTGAGATGTTCGTCGGTCCGCGCGGCCCTGGCAATGCCAATCACCGGTACATCCAGGTGACCATGCCGGACCATATGATAAAGCGCGGGGAAGATCTTCTTATGGGCTAAGTCTCCCATTGCTCCGAATAGAACCAGGGCATCGGCTGGCATTGTCTCTTCTGTATTCTTTCCTGTCGCGCATCCTTGTCTAAGATCCGGCATGAATTCCTCCTGGTCCTTTACGGACAGACTCGCGTTGTTCAAACTTGACTGCCCAACATTCGATCCAGATTGAATGCGGCGCTGATCAGTGCTAGATGTGTAAACGCCTGCGGGAAATTCCCCAGAGCCTCGCCTTGCGGGCCTGTCTGTTCCGAATAAAGCCCGAGGTGGTTGGCGTAGCCCAGCACCCGTTCAAACAGCAACCTGGCTTCGTCCAACTTTTCCGGGATTCCCGCACTCGCGCGAGTGAGCGCCTCTACGAGCCAAAAAGAACACATATTGAAAGTACCCTCCGCTCCCGGAAGTCCGTCAATGCGGGCCTGCTGCGGATAACGATAGACGAGGCTGTCACTGACAAGACCTCCATCCCTCGGATTCTCGCGGATCGCGTTTATGGTGCTGATCATCCGTGGATCGGTGGGACCCATAAAGAAGACCATGGACATAATAAGGAGCGATGCGTCCAAGTCTTCGCTGCCGTAAAACTGGGTAAATGCGTGGCGTTTCTCGCTCCAGCCTTTAGCCATCACTTCTTCATAGATTTTGTCCCGCTCCCTCAACCACTTAGCGCGGTCGGCTGGAAGCGCTCGCTTGTCGGCGAGGCGGAGACCACGATCCAGAGCAACCCAGTTCATGACTTTTGAATACACAAAATGTTCCTGCCGATTGCGCATCTCCCAAATGCCAGCGTCTGGAAGCTGCCAGTTTTCGCAGATCCATTCAAGGCGAGCGCGGACCTTCACCCAAACATCGTATGAGGTGGGACTTACGTACTTATTCGACAAGTAAAGTGCGTCCATGAGTTCGCCGTAGATGTCTCCTTGGAACTGCGCAACAGCAGCGTTGCCGATGCGTACGGGTGCGGACCCGCGATACCCTTCCCAGTGATCCAACGTCTGCTCGGGAAGTTTGTTGTCGCCTGCGATGGTAAAGACGACCGCGCCGGGATCTTCTGGATGGGCATGCTTCGACGCGTATCCCTCGATCCAGTGCATGAAGGCTGCGGCCTCATCCTTAAAACCCAGACGCAAAAATGCGTAAACCGTGAAAGCAGCGTCGCGCATCCAGGTGTACCGGTAATCCCAGTTGCGAGTGCCTCCGATGACTTCAGGCAGGCTGGCGGTGGGGGCTGCGATGATCGCACCGGTAGGCTCAAACGTGAGAAGCTTTAGGGCCAAGGCTGACCGGTGCACCTGCGCCTGCCAGCGTCCGTGGTACGTACAGGCGGAGAGCCAGTTTTGCCAGAACTTCACGGTGCCCCGTAGCAGTTCCTCAGCCTCTTTTTCGCACGGCGGACATGGCACACCGCCCGCGCCGGAGTCGTCCCTAAGGACGAAGACCTGCGATTCTCCTTCAGAGAGCACGAACTCGGCCGATACCCCGCCGTGCCCGTCATTTCTAAGTGGCACCGCAGTCGAAAGAGCCAAGGTCAAGCTGGCCGCCTTGAATGTTGCCCCATTTGTTCCTATCAGCACTTCGTGCCTCTGTCGTCCGTAATCGAAGGCTGGGCGGCAAGTGGCCGAAATGCGTACCGTCCCCCGGACGCAGCGAACACGGCGGTATACATGGCGATACGCAGACGATTCGGAACGCCGCCCGACTGGCATGAAGTCTTCCAATTCGACAATTCCATCGGTCATTAAGAATCGAGTAACCAATACGTTTGTGGATGGCCAATAAAACTGCCTGTACCGCACGCCATCAGAGTCGACGGAAATTTGGAAGTGCCCTCCCTTTTTGTCGTCCAAAATTGCCCCAAAAACACTGGGCGAATCAAAGTGCGGGTAGCAGTACCAATCGATCGAACCGTTCATGGCTACCAGGGCAACCGTGCGCATGTTGCCGATGATTCCGTAATTTTCGATAGGTTGATATGCCATTGCTTTGTGCCTTCGCTGTCCGAGAACGGGCTATCGTCAATCCAGATGAACCTTGGGCTCGACGGACATGCCCGGGCGCAACTTATCCAAATCGCGCTGATTCGGCTTGAAGCGTATCCGCACCGGCAGCCGCTGGACGATCTTGACATAGTTTCCAG